>NZ_JAUTAY010000001.1:2867620-3186244 GCF_030818795.1 Microbacterium sp. SORGH_AS_0862
AGCGTCAGCCTCCGACAACTAGACTGGCGAGATGACCGAGCCCGACGAGAAGCCTCGCGGATCGTTCTTCGACGCCCTGCGTCAGCGCACCGTCAGCTCCGACACCACGCACAGCGTGCCGCGCGGCGTCCGCATCGCCGCCGCCTACTCGTGGCGCTTCCTGCTGATCGCGGCGGCCGTCGGCGTGGCGATCTGGATCATCATCCAGCTGAAGCTGCTGGTCATCCCGCTCCTCATCGCCATCCTCATCGCCGCCCTGGTGTGGCCGGCGTTCACCTGGATGCTGCGTCACCGCTGGCCGCGGTGGCTCGCCATCGTCGCCTCTGTGCTCGGCACCATCGCCATCGTCTCGGGCCTGTTCTGGCTCGCGATCTGGCAGATCACCCGCGAGTGGGGCTCGGTCCGCGACCGCACCGTCGGCGCGATCGAAGATCTCCGTACCTACCTCATCGACGGCCCGCTGCACCTCACCGCCGACCAGATCGACGGGATGCTGCGCCAGGGTCTCGGCATGCTCGAACAGCAGGCGTCGCTTCTGTGGTCGGGTGCGCTCGCGATCGGCTCGACCGTCGGCCACGTCGCCACGGGTCTCCTGCTGACGGTCTTCATCCTGCTCTGCGTGCTCGCCGACGGCGGCGGCATCTGGAAGTGGGTCATCCGGCTCTTCCCGAAGGCCGCCCGTCCCGCGGTCGACGGCGCCGGCAAGTCCGGCTGGCTGACGGTCGTCACCTACGCCCGCACCCAGCTGCTCGTCGCAACGATCGACGCGATCGGCATCGGCCTCGGCGCCTTCCTGCTGGGCGTACCCCTCACGATCCCGGTCGGCGTGCTCGTGTTCCTCGGTGCGTTCATCCCGTTCGTCGGAGCCGTCGTCACCGGCGCCCTCGCGGTCTTCCTCGCCCTCGTCTACAACGGGCCCTGGATCGCGCTGTGGATGCTGGTGGTCGTGCTCGGCGTGCAGCAGATCGAAGGCCACATCCTGCAGCCCATCCTCATGGGCACCGCCGTCAAGGTGCACCCGCTCGCCGTCGTGCTGGTCGTCGCCGGCGGCGCCATGATCGCCGGCATCCCGGGCGCCCTGTTCGCCGTGCCGCTGGCCGCCTTCGTCAACGTCTTCGTCCTCTACCTCTCCCGCCGCGCGTGGGAGACCGGTAGGCCACCCGAACCGGGCGAACTCATCTGGAGCACTGTGCCCCGCGAACGAAGGAGAACCACGCGGTGAGTCTTCCCACACTGGCCGACTTCGAGGATGCGGCCCGCACCCTCACCGGCCTGATCACCCGCACGCCCATGGACGAGTCGCAGGTGCTCAGCGAGATCGTGGGCGCCCCGGTGATCCTGAAGATGGAGAACCTCCAGCGCACCGGCTCGTTCAAGATCCGCGGCGCGATCTACCGACTCTCCCGCCTCACCGCCGAGGAGCGCGCCCGCGGTGTCGTCGCCGCATCCGCCGGCAACCACGCGCAGGGCGTCGCCCTCGCGGCGCAGCGTCTCGGCATCCCCGCGACGATCTTCATGCCGCTCGGCGTGCCCGTGCCGAAGCTGCTGGCCACCCGCGGCTACGGCGCGGAGGTCATCCTCGAGGGCGACACCGTCGAGACGCCGCTGCGCCTCGCCGCGGAGTTCGCCGAGCGCACCGGCGCCGTGCTCATCCACCCCTTCGACCACCGCGACATCGTCATCGGGCAGGGCACCCTCGGCCTCGAGGTCTACGACGACCTGCCCACCGTCGACACCGTCGTGCTCGGCATCGGGGGAGGCGGTCTCACCGCCGGCGTCGCCGCCGCCATCAAGGCGCGCGCCGCCGCGGAGGGGCGCACCGTGCGCATCATCGGCGTGCAAGCGGCCAACTCCGCCGCGTACCCCGCATCCCTCGCCGCGGGTGTTCCGCTCGAAGTCGCCACGACGCCGACGATCGCCGACGGCATCGCGGTCGCCCGCCCCGGCGACGTGCCGTTCGAGATCATCCGCGAGCTCGTCGACGAGGTCGTCACGGTCAACGAGAACGACATCGCCCGCGCGATCCTCATGCTGCTGGAGCGCGCGAAGCTCGTCGTCGAGCCCGCCGGCGCCGTGGGCGTCGCCGCCCTCATGACCGGCAAGATCACCGCCTCCGGGCCGCTCGTCACGGTGCTCTCCGGCGGGAACATCGACCCGCTGCTGCTGCAGCGCGTGATCTCGAACGGACTGAGCGCCGCAGGCCGCTACATGACGATGCGCATCCCGCTGCCCGATCGTCCCGGCCAGCTGGTGCAGGTCTCGGAGGTCATCGCGCGCGTCGGCGCGAACGTCACCGAGGTGCTGCACACCCGCCATGGGCAGGGGCTGCAGATCAGCGAGGTCATCCTGCAGGTGAGCGTCGAGACGCGGGGCATGGAGCACCGCGCCGAGGTGATCGCAGCGCTCGAGGCTGCGGGGTTCGCGCCGGTCGTCGTCGCCGACTGACCGGCGCGTCCGCGCTCACTGACCCGTGTAGGTCTCGACCTTCACGACCTCGACCGCGATCTCGCGGCCGTTGGGGGCGGTGTACGAGGTCTTCTCGCCCTCGCTCAGGCCCAGGATGGCGGCGCCCAGCGGCGACGCCTCGCTGTAGACATCGAGCTCACTGCCCGCCGCGATCTCGCGGTTGCCGAGCAGGAACACCTCTTCACCGCCGGCGACGATCGCGGTCACCACGGTGCCGGACTCGACCACACCGGTCGACTCGGGAGCCTCGCCGACCTTGGCGTTCTTCAGCATCGCCTGCAGCGTGCGGATGCGCGCCTCCTGCTTGCCCTGCTCGTCCTTCGCGGCGTGGTAGCCGCCGTTCTCCTTGAGATCGCCCTCTTCGCGGGCTGCCTCGATCCGCTTCGCGATCTCCTCGCGGCCGGTCGTGGACAGGTGCTCGAGCTCGGCGACCAGCCGGTCGTAGGCGTCCTGAGTGAGGAAGCTCACCGTTGCGTCAGAAGACACGGTCTCTCCTTCGTCGTGAGTCGCGGCGCAAGGCGCCGCAACTAAGCCAAGACGCCCCGGCGGTTGCCAGGGCGTCGTCGATCAGTTGCCGTTAGCCTACGGCACCCAGCATGTGTTGACCAATCCCGTGGTCGCCGCAGCGGTGATCGGAATCTGCTCCACGAACGCCCGCGTGTGCTCGGGGGAGGGCGGGTATTCGACGACCCTCCAGCCCACCACGCCGTGCTCCTCGTCCTGCGCCTCGAGCACGCACGCGACCGCCGTGTTCGGCGGCACCGTGACCTGGAACGAGACGCTCGTGGTGTGCTCGTCGACCAGCTGGTAGCCCGTCGTGACCGCATCCACCGACGACGAGCTTGCCGAAAAGGCGTACCAGCCGGCGATGATCACGGCCGCCGCGATACCGATGGATGCGAACACGGCCCAGAACCGCCCGGAACGGGCACCGCGGGTGCGGCCGTAACGCTCGTCGAGCAGCTGTTGCGTCGTCATGGACCCTCTGATCGGGAATTAGGCTTGAGTCCAGGCTAAGCGCTCGCGCGCGGAACGGAGACATCCATGCATCTGGCCGTGTGGCTCGCCGAGGTGACCCCGACCCCGACGCCGACCGATGTCGACCCGCTGCTCGTGACCCCCGGTCCCTGGGGCTTCGCTGCCATCGCGCTCGTGGGCGTTGCGGTGATCGTTCTGGTCTGGGACATGCTGCGCCGCATCCGTCGCGGGCGCTACCGGTCCGAGATTCGCGAGCAGCTGGATGCGGAGGAGCTGGCGGCCAAGCAGGGCGATGCCGCTCAGCGCGACTCGGAGACCGACGACGAGGACATCGATCCCGCGCAGCGCTGAGCCTCAGCCGTTGTAGGCGGGGGCGAGGCAGATGAGCAGACACGCCGCCCAGTGGCAGAGGAACGCGAGCACGGTGCACACGTGGAAGATCTCGTGGAAGCCGAAGGTGCCGGGCCACGGGTTGGGACGCTTGATCGCGTAGACTACGGCGCCGCCCGTGTAGAGCAGCCCGCCGACGATGACGAGCACCATCATGGCGACGTTCGCGTTGAGCAGGTCGACGATGTACATGACCGCCGCCCAGCCGAGCAGGATGTACAGCGCGACGTACAGCCAGCGCGGCGCGTGGATCCAGAACACCCGGAAGAGGATGCCGAGGATCGCTCCGCCCCAGACGAGGCTCAACAGCAGCACGGACTTCTCGGGCGGAAGCGCCAGCACCGCGAGCGGCGTGTAGGTGCCCGCGATCAGCAGCAGGATGTTGGCGTGGTCGATCCGCTTCAGGACCACCTTCGTGCGCGGCTTCCAGTCGAAGCGGTGATACAGCGCGGAATTGCCGAACAGCAGCAGCGAGGTGGTCATGAACACGGCCGCCGACCACTTGGCCGCGGGGCCGTGCGCGAGCACGATAAGGACGATGCCGGCGGCGATCGCGACCGGGAAGGTGCCCGCGTGGATCCAGCCGCGCCAGGTGGGGCGGATTTCCGTGTTGGCATCCTTCTCAGCGGCGTCGATCAGCGGCAGCGAGGGCACGTCGGGAACGCCGGAGGGGGTCATGTGCCCAGGGTAAGCCGCGGGGTATGCCGCACGCCGCACATAGCCTCAGCGTTCGCCGAATGCGCGTGTCTCCTGTCGTGCTGGCGGTAGCGTAGGGGAGTGACCAGCGGTCGGGAGAGTGAGGGGCGGGGCCCCCTCTACCGTCTCTACAGCAATCGTCTGCGTCGGCAGATCCCACCCGCATCCGTTCCGCGACACGTCGCGATGATGATCGACGGCAACCGGCGCTGGGCGCGTCAGCTGGGCTACGACTCCGCGGCGCACGGGCACCGGGCGGGAGCGGCGAAGATGCGCGAGTTCCTGCGCTGGTGCGACGAGCTCGGCGTCAAGGTCGTCTCGCTCTACCTGCTCTCGATCGACAACCTCACCAAGCGGGACTCGAAGGAGCTGGCCGATCTCATCGAGATCATCGCCGAGCTCGCCGACGAGCTCTCGCACGAGCGCGACTGGCGGGTGCAGCATGTGGGCCGTGCGGCCCCGCTGCCCCAGGAACTCGCCCGCGTGCTGGCAGACGTGCAGCAGCGCACGGCAGGCAACACCGGCATGCACGTCAATCTCGCGGTCGGCTATGGCGGCCGCGGCGAGATCGTGGATGCGGTGCGCAGCATCATCACGAAGTACGACCACGCCGGCGGCTCGCTGGAAGATCTCGCCGAGAGCCTCACGCCCGAGCAGATCGGCGAGCACCTCTACACCGGCGGTCAGCCCGATCCCGACCTCGTCATCCGCACCTCGGGTGAGCAGCGGCTCAGCGACTTCCTGCTCTGGCAGTCGGCGCACAGCGAGTTCTACTTCGTCGAGGCGCTGGGGCCCGACCTGCGCGAGGTCGATCTGCTCCGCGCCATCCGCGACTACGCGCGCCGCGACCGCCGCTTCGGCAAGTGAGCGTCGCGGGCTCGTTCACGAACTCTTAACGCGACACGCGCCGATTTCGACCCCACGGATCCCGCGGAGGTCGTACGGTCATCACAACGGGCACGGCGCCCGTTCGAGTCGGCCCCAGGAAGCGACTCGCTACCCACCGGTCGACTCGAGAGACCCCGGGCCACGGGCCCGGAAGGGGAGTGGGTTGTGACCACACGAGCACCACACCAGCAGCAGCGGACGACCGTCCAGCAGAGCGCAGATCAGGAAACTGACCTGCGCTCTTATGTTTTGGACACCTCGGTGCTGCTGAGCGATCCCCGAGCGTACTTCCGCTTCGCGGAGCACTCGGTCGTGATCCCCGTCGTCGTCATCACCGAACTGGAGGCCAAAAGACATGATCCGGAGCTGGGTTACTTCGCGCGCCAGGCGCTGCGGCACCTCGACGAGCTTCGCGTCGAGCACGGTCGCCTCGACTTCCCCGTCCCCGTCGGCGCCGGCGGATCGCTCCGCGTCGAGCTGACGAACACCGACCCGTCGGTCCTGCCGAGCGGGATGCGGCTCGGTGACAACGACACCCGCATCCTCGCCGTGGCCATGCACCTCCAGCAGGAGGGTCACGATGTGACGGTGGTCTCCAAGGACCTCCCGATGCGCGTCAAGGCCGCCTCCCTCGGCATCCTCGCGGAGGAGTACCTCGCCGAGCAGGCCGCGGACTCGGGCTGGACCGGCATCGCCGACATCAGCGTCTCGGGCGACGAGATGAGCGACCTGTACGAGAGCGACGTCGCCGTCAGCGACGATGTACGGGGGCTTCCCGTCAACACGGGCCTCATCGTGCACTCCGAGCGCGGCTCCGCCCTCGGCCGGGTCACCGGCGACGGCGAGTTCCGGCTCGTGCGCGGCGACCGCGACGTGTTCGGTCTGCACGGCCGCTCCGCGGAACAGCGGATCGCGATCGACCTGCTGTCGGACCCGGATGTGGGCATCGTCTCGCTCGGCGGGCGCGCCGGCACCGGCAAGTCCGCGCTCGCCCTGTGCGCGGCGCTGGAGGCGGTGCTGGAGCGTCAGCAGCAGCGGAAGATCATCGTGTTCCGCCCCCTGTTCGCGGTCGGCGGCCAGGAGCTCGGCTACCTGCCCGGCGACGCGCAGGAGAAGATGAGCCCCTGGGGTCAGGCCGTCTTCGACACGCTCGGCTCGGTCGTGAGCTCGAACGTGCTCGAAGAGGTCGTGGCGCGCGGGATCCTCGAGGTGCTGCCGCTGACCCACATCCGGGGTCGCTCGCTGCACGACGCGTTCGTGATCGTGGACGAGGCGCAGTCGCTCGAACGCAACGTGCTGCTGACGGTGCTGAGCCGCATCGGTCAGAACTCCCGCGTCGTGCTCACCCACGACGTCGCCCAGCGCGACAACCTGCGGGTGGGACGCCACGACGGCATCGCCTCGGTCATCGAGACGCTCAAGGGGCACGGGCTGTTCGGGCACGTCACCCTGACGCGCTCGGAGCGCTCCGCGATCGCGGCCCTGGTCACCGACCTGCTGGAGGCAGGGGAGCTCTCATGAGGTCGTATGAGAGCTTTCTCACCCGATCCTCCTTGTGCTCTCACGGCAGCCGCGGATGATGGAGAACACGGATGACGCGACACTGTCATTCACCGCTGGAATGAGTTCCCCCAGACTCTGACGGCGAAGAAAAACTGGAGAAGCAATCCGTCGCCGATTCCCCCCGGTGAGGTGACGGGCATCACGGGTTCGGGTCCCGTGGTCTCTCTGTGGCCCCCGGCGTCCCCCAGCGCCGGGGGCCTTCTTCGTGCGCGGGCGCGCCGGATCACCGGCCGTCGGGCCGGTGCGGATGCGGGGCGCTCACTCCCAGCGGTAGCCGGCGCCGCGCACCGTGACGATGCGCTCGTGACCGAACTTGGCGCGCAGGTAGCGCACATACACGTCGACCACGTTCGAACCCGGGTCGAAGTCGAGCCCCCAGACGCGGCTCAGCAGCTGCTCGCGGCTGAGCACCTGACCGGGGTGGCGCAGGAACTGCTCGGCCAGGGCGAACTCCCGCGCCGAGAGATCGATCTCGCGGCCCTCGACGCTCGCGCGCCGCGAGAGGACGTCGAGGATGACGTCGCCGTGGACGATCGCGATGCTGCCGGTCGCGACGTTCTCACGCAGACGCGAGCGCACGCGCGCGAGGAGCTCGTCGAACTTGAACGGCTTCGGCACGTAGTCGTTCGCGCCGGCGTTGAGGCCGTCGACCGTGTCCCGGGTGCTGCTGCGGGCGGTCAGCATGATGACCGGCAGGTGCGAGCCCTGACCGCGCAGATGCCGGAGCACTTCGAACCCGTCCATGCCGGGCAGCCCCACATCCAGCAGCAGGAGATCGATCTCGCCCGAGAGCGCACGCTCGAGAGCGTCGTCACCGTCCTCGACCACCTCGGTGGCGAATCCCGCGGACTCCAGTCCCCGCTTCACGAAAGCAGAGATGCGGGGTTCATCCTCCGCGATCAGGATCAAGGTCATGTGGTTGCCTCTCGCTGCAGAACGACGTCGCCGGCGCGCACGGGCGTCGGGACCAGAGTGGACGGATGGCCGCTGGTCGGCACACGCACCGTGAAGGTTGCGCCGCCGCCGGGAGTGTCGGTCACGTCGACGGAGCCGCCGTGGGCCTGCGCGATCGCCTCGACGATGGCGAGACCCAGACCCGAGCCCTCGACGGAGCGGTTCGCGTCGACGCGTGCGAAACGCTGGAAGATCCGGCGCCGGGCCGCAGGCGGAATCCCCGCACCGTGATCGCGGACCCACAGCCGCGCCTCGCCCTCGACGACGTCGCTGCCGACCTCGATGGGGCTTCCGGCCGGCGTGTACTTCGCGGCGTTGTCGGCGAGCTGCAACCAGGCCTGGGTGAGCCGGTCCGCATCCGCCACCACCACACCTCGCGCGCTCCGGGCGAGGGAGAAGGGATGGCCGGAGATGGCGGAGACGAGCTCGCCGACGCGCTCCGTGAGCGTTCCCAGATCGACGGGGCGCATCTCGAACTGATCGCCCTGCGCCGAGGACAGCAGATCGATGTCGTCGACGAGACGCGTCATCCGGTCGAGCTCGGAGATCCCCATCTCGCGGATGCCGATGACATCCTCGCGATCGTCGACGTTCATCATCTCGAGGTGGCCGCGCACGATCGTGATCGGCGTCTTCAGCTCGTGCCGGATGTCGTCGAGCAGCTGTCGTTGGCTGCTGACGGAGGCCTCGAGGCGGTCGAGCATGGAGTTCATGGTGCGGGAGAGGTCGGCGATCTCGTGGTCGCCCTCCTCGGGAACGCGCGTGCCGAGATCGTCGAGCGTCACCGCATCCGCCGCTTCGCGCAGCTGGCGCAGAGGCGAGAGCAGTCGGCCGGTGAAGAACCAGCTCGCGAAGCCGAGCGCGGCCATGACGACCACGGCGGCGATGACGTACGTCATGATCGACGCCTGGAAGGGCGCCATCTCGGCCTCCATGTCGACGCCGCGCAGGTAGATGCCCGTCTCGCCGCCGATCTGCACCGGCAGCGCCACGTAGCGCACCTCGCCCTGGTCGGTGGAGACCGTGCCCAGCACGATGTCGCTGCCGGTGACCGCCTTCGTCGCCGCGGCGACGACCGCCGGGTCCTCGATCGCGTGGAACAGGTTCCCCGCGGACGGGGCGACGACGATCTCACCGTCGACGACGCCGACGACCCCCTCGGTCTGCGAGGGCAGGAAGCCGGTCACGGTGCGCGTGAGGTAGATGCCGGGGGACGGAGCATCGCCCACGGGTCGCAGGGCCTGCACCTTCTCGATCAGGCGGTCGTCCACGTCGTCGACGAGACGCGCCCGCTGGATCCAGAAGGAGACCCCGCCCGCGACGATCAGCCCGACGCACGCCACAAGGAGGATCGCCCCCAGAGTCTTCACGCGCGCCGAGAGCATTCTCGGCGTCTGCTTCACCTTCCGATTATGTCCCGTCGGGCGGTTTCGCGTGTAGCTCAGCCCGGGTGGGTCATCGAGAGCAGATCGAGCTTCTCGTCGAGCTGCGCCTCGGTGAGTTCGCCCCGCTCCACGTATCCGAGAGCGACGACGGCCTCGCGGACCGTGATGCCCTCGGCGACCGCGTGCTTGGCGATCTTGGCCGCGGCCTCGTAGCCGATGAGCTTGTTCAGCGGCGTGACGATCGAGGGCGACATGCCGGCGTAGGCCGCCGCGCGCTCGCGGTTGACCTCGAGGCCGCGGATCGTCTTGTCGGCCAGCACACGCACGGAGTTCGCGAGCAGACGGATCGACTCGAGCAACGCGGTGCCCATCACGGGGATCGCGACGTTCAGCTCGAACGAGCCGGATGCGCCCGCCCACGCGATCGTGGCGTCGTTGCCGATGACCCGCGCGCACACCATCAGCGTGGCCTCGGGAACGACCGGGTTGACCTTGCCGGGCATGATCGAGGAGCCGGGCTGCAGGTCGGGGATGTGCAGCTCGCCGAGACCCGTGTTCGGGCCCGAGCCCATCCAGCGCAGGTCGTTGTTGATCTTGGTGAGCGAGACCGCGATGGTGCGGAGGGCTCCGGATGCCTCGACCAGTCCGTCGCGGTTGGCCTGTGCCTCGAAGTGGTCCTTCGCTTCGGTGATCGGCAGCTCGGTCTCTGCGACGATCAGCTCGATGACCTTCTGCGGGAAGCCGAGCGGGGTGTTGATGCCGGTACCGACCGCGGTGCCGCCCAGCGGGACCTCGGCGACGCGGGGGAGCGTCGCCTGCACGCGCTCGATGCCGAGGCGGATCTGACGGGCGTAGCCGCCGAACTCCTGGCCGAGGGTGACGGGCGTCGCATCCATGAGGTGCGTGCGGCCCGATTTGACGACATCGCTCCAGGCTTCCGCCTTCTCCTCCAGCGACACCGCGAGGTGGTCGAGGGCAGGGATCAGCTCGTCGATGATCTCCTGCGTCACCGCGATGTGCACCGAGGTGGGGAACACGTCGTTCGAGGACTGCGAGGCGTTGACGTGGTCGTTCGGGTGGACCGTGGAGCCGAGGTCGCGCGTCGCCAGCGTGGCGAGCACCTCGTTCATGTTCATGTTCGACGACGTGCCGCTGCCGGTCTGGTAGACGTCGATCGGGAACTGGTCGGCGTGCTCGCCGGCGATGATCCGGTCGGCGGCACGCGCGATCGCGTCGGCGATCTGCGCGTCGAGGGTTCCGAGCTGCTTGTTCGCGAGCGCCGCGGCCTTCTTGATCCGCGCGAGCGCCACGATCTGAGCCGGCGCCAGCGCGTCGCCCGAGATCGGGAAGTTCTCGACGGCGCGCTGGGTCTGCGCGCTGTAGAGAGCGGATGCGGGAACGCGGACCTCGCCCATCGTGTCGTGTTCGATGCGGTATTCGGTCTCAGCCACGGGTGTCTCCTCTGACGGTCTGCGGGCGGAAGGTGGTCAGGCGGCGGATTCGGTCGCGGCGCCGACGATGAAGTCGGGCTCGGCGACGCCCTTCGCGAGACGGTAGTTCACGCCGACGATCGCGAGCGAGCCGTCGGCCACGGCGGCGCTGATGAGCTCCGACGAGTGCAGCAGCTCGGTCACGGTGTCGCGCAGGTGCTCGCGGCCCACGTGCTCGGCGTCGACCGTGGCGGCGTTCGTGCCCTCGGCGACCTGCACACGGCGCACGGCGGGCACGATGGGCGCGACCTGGCGCCAGATGCGCGGGGGCAGTGCGGGCGCGTCGGGCGAGGTGCTGTCGATGGCGGCGCGAACGGCACCGCACTCGTCGTGGCCGAGCACGACGATGAGCGGGGTGCCGAGCACCTCGACCGCGTACTCGAGGCTGCCGACGACCGAGTCGGAGATGACCTGACCGGCGTTGCGCACGACGAACAGGTCGCCCAGGCCCTCGTCGAAGATGATCTCGGCGGCCAGACGCGAGTCGGAGCAGCCGAACAGCGCCGCGCGCGGGCGCTGCCCCGATGCGAGCTCGTGACGGCGCTCGACGTCCTGTCGCGGGTGGCGCGGCGTGCCCGAGACGAAGCGGGCGTTGCCTTCGAGCATCTCGGCCCAGACCTGGGCGGGGGTGGGGTGGGTGTCGGTCACGGTGTCTCCTCGCGCAGCTGAAGGATGGTGTCGGTGACGGTCGTGGCCAGCTGCTCCGCGGTGTCGGGCGTGGCCGTGCCGTACACAAGGATCTGGTCGGGTCCCGCAGGGGTCGCGAGAGCGTACGACACGCCGCCGGCGGAGCGGGCGTCTGAGATCTCGTAGCGCTGCCACTCGATGCCGTCGATGGTCTCGGTGCCGGTCGGGGCGGCGCCGTTGAGCGTGCGGGCCACCCACCCCGCATCCGCGTCGAAGGCCTGAGCGATGTTGATGTAGCTCTCGGCGTCGGGGACGTAGACGATCGTGAAGGCGGGCACGCTGTTGCCCTCGAGCTGCGCCTGGTTCACGCGCCAGTTCTCGGGAACGTCGGGGGAGATGACCGGGCGACCGTAGGCGTCCGCGAAACCGTCGGCGATCTCGGCGACGTCCACCGCGGGCGCGGGGGCCGGGTTGCCACGCGGCACGGCGAAGATGATCACGATCACGACGCCGAGCGTCGCGAGCAGTGCGGCGATGAGGTTGCGGAACGTCTGGCTCGAGCGGTAGATGCGCGAGGACTCCGCCTTGCGGGCGGCGGTCTCGTCGGGCGTCTCGGGGCGTCCGAGCTCGGCGACGACGCGGGGTCCTCGGGCCATCAGAGTTCGCCCTCGGCGCCGGAGCGCGCCGCATCCAGTCGACGCTTGGCGCCCAGCAGCCACTCCTCGCACCTGGCCGCGAGCGCCTCGCCGCGCTCCCACAGCGAGAGCGACTGCTCGAGGGTGGGCGAGCCCTGCTCGAGCTCGGCGACGACACGCACGAGCTCGTCACGCGCCTGCTCGAACGACAACGACGCGATCTCGGGAGCGGTCTCCTCGGGCGCGGACATGGCTTCCATCCTAGGCGTCCGTCGCCGCCGCAGACGTCTCGGGCACCTCGCCGCCGGAGGTGGCCGCGAACGAGCCGCGGGCGACCGTGACGGTCAACTCCGTGCCCTCGGGAGCCTGCGCCGCATCCCGCACGATCACGCCGCCCGCGACGTGGGCGATCGCGTAACCGCGGGCGAGTGTGGCGCCGGGCGAAAGGGCACGCAGCGAGGCGCGCAGCTCGGCCGTCTGGCGGGCCGCATGGGTGTGGGAGCGGTCGATCGTGTCGCGTCCGCGCGCCGCGAGCAGCTCGATCTCGTGGGCGCGCCGCTCGAGAAGCGCATCGGGGTCTCTGAGCACCGGACGAGAGCGCAGCTGCTCGAGCTGCGCGATGTCGTGCGAGACCCGCATGCTGAGGCGTGAGCCAAGGCGCGCCCGCAGCTGGCGCACGAGGGTGCGCTGCTCTCCCACATCCGGCACGACGCGCTTCGCGGCGTCCGTCGGCGTCGAGGCGCGGAGGTCGGCGACGTCGTCGAGCAGGGGGTGGTCGTTCTCGTGCCCGATCGCCGAGACGACGGGCGTCATGGCCGCGGCGACCGCGCGCAGGAGTCGTTCATCGCTGAAACCCAGCAGGTGCTGCGGGTCGCCGCCGCCGCGGGCGATGATGATCACGTCGACGTCGGGATCGGCATCCAGCTTCTGCAGCGCGGCGATCGTCTCGGGCACGCACCGATCGCCCTGCACCGCGGCGTACTCGGTGCGGAAACTCACCTGCGGCCAGCGCAGCTCGGCGTTGCGGTGCACGTCTTTCTCCGCATCCGATCGCTCACCCGTGATGAGCCCGACGAGGTGCGGGAGGAACGGAAGCGGCCGCTTGCGCTCGGGGGAGAAGAGCCCCTCGGCGCGCAGCCTGGTGCGCAGCTGCTCGATCGCGGCGAGCTGATCGCCGATGCCGGTGTGCCGCATCGCGGACACCAGGACGCTGAAGTCGCCCGTGCGCACGAAGTAGTCGGATTTGACGCTCGCGACGACGCGATCGCCCACCTTGAGGTCGTCGGGCAGGCGCTGCAGCGTCGACGACCAGATGCGGAACGACACGCTCGCGTCGCCGGTCAGGTCTTTCAACCTGCCGTAGACGTTGCCGCCGCGCACGTTCCACGACGTGATCTCGCCCTCGACCCACACCGAGCCCCAGGAGGAGATGAACGCCCGGATCGTCTCGTTGAACCGGGCGACGGATGTGGGCGCTTCGCGGGTGGCGTCACGGGGATGGACGTCATCACCGTGCGGGGCCTCGGGCGCCGCATCCGGTGCGAACCTCGTCATGCATCCTCCGTCGCTCGGCCTCTGCCCAGCACGCGCCCGTAGAATCACGGGCGTGAGCTCACCCGCCGTGCACCTTCCCACCCCCCGGATGCCGGCGCGCAGCGGCCGGCTTCAGGATATCCCGGTCGTCGGACGTAAGAGAGTGCTGCTGGCAGCCCCCCGTGGGTACTGCGCCGGCGTCGACCGTGCGGTCATCGCCGTCGAGAAGGCGCTCGAGCGCTACGGCGCACCCGTCTACGTGCGCAAGCAGATCGTGCACAACGTGCACGTCGTGACCGAGCTCGAGGCCAAGGGGGCGATCTTCGTCGAGGAGGTCGACGAGGTGCCCGCCGGCGCCCACGTGGTCTTCAGTGCGCACGGCGTCTCGCCCGCCGTGGTCTCGGCCGCCGCCGACCGCGGCCTGCAGGCGATCGATGCGACCTGTCCCCTCGTGACCAAGGTGCACCGCGAGGCCGTGCGCTTCGCCCGCGACGACTTCGAGATCCTGCTCATCGGTCACCTCGGACACGAGGAGGTCGAGGGCACCGCCGGCGAAGCGCCCGAGCACGTGACGATCGTGAACTCGCCCGCCGACGCCGACACCGTCGAGGTGCGCGACCCCGACAAGGTCGTGTGGCTTTCGCAGACGACCCTTTCGGTCGACGAGACGATGGAGACCGTGCGCCGCCTGCGCGAGCGGTTCCCGAACCTGCAGGATCCGCCGTCCGACGACATCTGCTACGCCACGCAGAACCGCCAGGTCGCGATCAAGAAGGTCGCGCGCGACGCGGATCTGGTCATCGTGGTCGGCTCCGCGAACTCGTCCAACAGCGTGCGCCTCGTCGAGGTCGCCCTCGAGCACGGAGCCAAGGCCGCCTACCGCGTCGATTACGCGGAGGAGGTTCGCCAGGAGTGGCTGGACGGCGTCGCCACGGTCGGTGTGACCAGCGGCGCCTCCGTGCCCGAGGTGCTCGTGCAGGAGGTGCTCGACGTGCTCGCCGGTGCCGGCTATGCCGACGTCGCCGAGGTGCGCACCGCCGAGGAGGACCTCATCTTCTCGCTTCCCAAGGAGCTGCGCCGCGACGCATCCGGCGCGACCGACGCCCGCGCCCGCGGCGGACGGGGGCGCGCATGAGCGACGAGCGCCCCCGCCCCCAGTACGGCGAGTACGCGACGCCCGAAGAGCAGCGCGCCCGCATCCGCCAGCCCGACGCGACGTTCGACCTCGACGCGGGCAAGGCTCCGGATGCGGCGCCGCCCGCACCCGCCCCGACTCCTGCTGCGGGCCCCGCGGCGCGAAACCCCCGATCCATGGACCGCGTGGCCACGATCGCGCTGCTCGCCCTCGGCCTGTTCGAGGTGCTGCGCTCGATCCCCGGCTTCGTCGACCCCAACGAGCTGCTGACGCAGCTCCTGACGCAGTTCGGTGTGGATGGGGGACTGACGGATGCGGCCGGCGCCCGAGCATGGGGAGCGGCAGCCGCCATCCTGCTCGCGGTCGGTTGGTTCGCGACCGCGGCCGTCTCGGTGTGGAATCTGCGCGCCGGACGCCTGAGCTTCTGGATCCCGCTCGTGGGCGGCGTGGTCTTCACGCTCCTGGCGAGCGTGCTCCTCGTCGTGCCGCTGATGTCGGACCCCGGCCTCATGCAGCAGATCGGCGGCATCACGCCCCTTCCGACCCCGAGCGCCACATGACCGCCCGCATCGTCGCCGTCTGCGCCGTGCACGCGCTGATTCCGGATGCGGGCACGATCGGCGTCACCGCGATCGACAAGCGTCCGCTCGACGGCGCGGTGCGCGTCGGCCCGTACGGGGTGCGCGGCGACGTTCAGGCGAACCGCAAGCACCACGGCGGCCTCGAGCAGGCCGTGTATGCCTACGCACAGGAGGACGCCGCGTTCTGGGAGAGCGAGCTGGGGCGTGAGCTGGCCCCCGGCTGGTTCGGCGAGAACCTGCGCACCGAGGGCATCGACGTCAACGCGGTCGTGATCGGGGAGCGGTGGCGCATCGGCGACACGCTCGAGCTCGAGGTCACGCGTCACCGCAACCCCTGCCAGACCTTCGCCCGCCGCCTCGGCGGTCCGGAGGCTCGCGGCTGGGTCAAGCGCTTCGCTGACGAGCGTCGGCTCGGCCCCTACTTCCGCGTGGTGAAGTCGGGCGCGATCTCCGCGGGTGACGAGATCGTCGTGCTCTCGCGACCGGCGGGAGCCCCGGGGTTGCTCGACGGCGTCTGAACGCGCCGCGTCGCTCGCGACATGGCGATTCGCCCGTGGGTTCGCAGCAGCCAGGGCATCACGAGGTAGACGGCGACGGGGACGACCACGAGTGTCAGAACCAGGGCCCGCAGTGCGGGGTGCCAGCCCTCGGTGAAGGGTGACAGCGCAGTCATTCCCACGGCGACGAGCGGGAAGATCGCGATCCAGGTGAGAAGCGCGCGCACGTGCACGCTCGGTGCCGCGGGGCGAGGGGTGGTGTTCGGGTCGGTCATCACATCTCCAACTGTTCGTTTGGAGATGAACCTAGACCGGCGCGTGCAATTTTGCAACTGAATAGTTGGAGTCTCGTCTAGACTCGTTCGCATGGCCTGGGACACCGAACGTACCCGGCGGCAGCTGTTGTCCGCCGCGACCGCGGAGTTCGCCGAGCACGGTCCCGCCGGTGCGCGCATCGACCGGATCGCGGAGGCCGCCGGAATCAACAAGGAGCGGATCTACTCCTACTTCGGCAACAAAGACGCTCTGTTCGAAGCCGTCATCGTGCACGAGCTCGCCGAGGTGTTCGAAGAGGTACCGCTCGAGGGTGAGGGGCCGCAGGCCATCGGTGCGTACGCTGCGCGTCTGTTCGACCGGATCGTGCGCAAGCCGGAGATCGGCCGCTTGATGGCCTGGGAGGGTCTGGTGCGCGGGGGAGACGTGCCGGGCCGCACCGTTCGAGAAGAGCATTGCCGTTCGAAGGTGGGCGCGGTGCAGCGAGCGCTTCCCGGCGTCTCGAAGTCGGATGCGGGGCAGCTGCTGCTGACCGTGGTCACGCTCACCGACGGATGGGCGGTGTTCCCGCAGCTGGCCGAGATGTTCACCGCGGACCGTTTCGGCGATCGGCGCGACGCGGTGCGGCGGCTCGCCGAGCGTGAGGCGGCCGCGGCGATGGAGCGCGCCGCATCCTGAAACGCGGAATGCCCCGGCCGGAGCCGGGGCATTCGCGGTGAGGACGTCGGGTTAGGCGCCGAGCGACTTGCCGGCGGAGCCGAGCTGCTGCGTCGCCTCGACGACGCGGGCGGCCATGGCCGACTCCGCGACCTTGCCCCAGGCGCGCGGGTCGTAGGCCTTCTTGTTGCCCACCTCGCCGTCGACCTTCAGGACACCGTCGTAGTTCGAGAACATGAAGCCCGCGACCGAGCGGGTGAACGCGTACTGGGTGTCGGTGTCGATGTTCATCTTCACGACGCCGTTCGCGACCGCGAGGGCGATCTCTTCCGGGGTCGAGCCGCTGCCGCCGTGGAACACGAGGTCGAGGGGCTTCGGGCCGGTGCCGAACTGCGCAGCGATGCCCTCCTGGATCTCACCGAGGAGTTCCGGACGCAGCTTCACGTTGCCGGGCTTGTAGACGCCGTGCACGTTGCCGAAGGTCAGCGCCGCGATCCAGCGGCCGGCGTCGCCGAGACCGAGGGCCTCGACGGCCTTGGCCACATCCGCCGTGGTCGTGTAGAGCGCCTCGTTCGAGCCCTCGTGCTTCACGCCGTCCTCTTCGCCGCCGACGACGCCGATCTCGACCTCGAGGATCGCGTTGATCGCCTTGATGCGGGGCAGCAGCTCCTTGGCGATCGCGATGTTCTCGTCGAGGGGAACAGCCGAGCCATCCCACATGTGCGACTGGAAGAGCGGGTTGCGGCCGGCCTTGACCTCTTCTTCGGATGCGGCGATCAGCGGCAGCACGAAGTCCTCGAGCGCGGGCTTGGGGCAGTGGTCGGTGTGAAGGGCGACCGTGATCGGGTAGTTCTTGGCGACCTCGGTGGCGAACTTCGCGAAGGCGATCGCGCCGGTCGCGCGACCCTTGACGGTGTGGCCGGCGAAGTAGTCGGCGCCGCCGGTGGTGACCTGGATGATGCCGTCGGAACCGGCTTCCGTGAGGCCCTGCAGGATCGCGTTGATCGACTGCGAGCTCGCCGCGTTGATGGCCGGGTACGCGAAGCCGCCCGCCTTCGCGCGGTCGAGCATCTCGGCATACTGATCGGGTGTTGCGACGGGCATGTCCGCTCCTTGCTGTGTGCAGTGGTTACCCGTCACTCTATCGAAGGGGATGCGGGCGACCGGGTGCTGCGGGCGCCAGGAATATCGCCGCGGGGCGGTGGATTTCCTCCTGCTGAAAGAACGTCGAATTCTTCGCGACTTCGGAGGCGAAAGTCGCGTCCGCTCTGCGGGATCCTGCTTAGGCTGGGCCGCATGGTGAGCCTTACCGCGGACATGAGCCCGCTGCATCCCGACCGTAACCTCGCGCTCGAGCTCGTGCGTGCGACGGAGGCTGCGGCCATCCGCTCCGTTCCCTTCATCGGGCGCGGCCAGAAGGAGATGGCCGACGGGGCGGCGGTCGACGCGATGCGCGCCTTCCTCACCACCGTGAACTTCGACGGTGTGATCGTCATCGGCGAGGGCGAGAAGGACAACGCGCCCATGCTCTTCAACGGCGAGCACGTCGGCACGGGACGAGGACCGAAGTGCGACATCGCGGTCGACCCGATCGACGGCACCTCGCTGACCGCCGCCGGACGCAACAACGCGCTCTCCGTCATCGCGGTCGCCGACCACGGCGCCATGCTCGATGCGTCCAGCGTCTTCTACATGGACAAGCTCGTCACCGGTCCCGCCGGCGTCGGCGTCGTCGACATCCGCCTGCCCATCGGCGAGAACATCCGCTTGCTCGCGAAGGCGCTCGGCAAGCCCGTCGACGAGATCGTCGTGTCGGTGCTGCACCGTCCGCGCCACGATCAGCTCATCGAGGAGATCCGCGAGGCCGGCGCCGGAACCCGCCTGATGAGCGACGGCGATGTCGCCGGCGGTATCAACGCCGCCCGCCACAACGCCCGCACCGACATGTGCGTGGGGATCGGCGGGAGCCCCGAAGGCATCGTCACCGCCTGCGCGATCAAGGCGCTCGGCGGCCACATCCAGGGCCGTCTCGCGCCGCGCAACGACGACGAGAAGCAGCGCGGGATCGACGCGGGCCTCAAGGTCGACGGCACTGTCTACGAGGCCGAGGACCTCGTCAAGGGCAAGAACACGATCTTCGTCGCCACGGGCGTGACCGACGGTCAGCTGGTCGCCGGTGTGCGCCGCGAGGGTGAGCACATCTACACCGAGAGCGTCGTGCTGCGCGGTGCCTCCGGCACCCTCCGCCGCATCTCGAGCGAGCACCTCACCTCGAAGTGGCTGTGACGGTCGAGGGCTGAGCCTCTGACCTGAGTCTCTCGGGAGGTGAGCCCGGTCGGCATGTCCCACTTTCTGCAGCGCATGTCCCACTTGCGGCAAGTTCAGGGGCTGATCTGTGCAGAAAGTGGGACACGCTTGCAGCCGACGGGATGATGGGTCGATGACTACTCGGCGGATGACCCCTCGGCTCCCGCTCCTCGGCGGGGAAGTGCCCGTGTTTCCGCGAGGCCGCAACCCCCGTCCGCTCGGGTGGGGTGTGGTTCTGGCCTCCGTCGTCGTCGGTCTCATCGCCGCTGTCAGTGACGAGCTGAGCCAGCGCATCCTCTTCGGGGCCTTGGCGGTCATGCTGATGGTGATCGGGATCGCGCTGCTCATCACGTTCCGGGGCGTCGTGTCGCGTGCGCTGACCATCGACGATCGACCGGGATGCCTATGCTTCGTCCCCCTGCGGGTGGGATCGATCCCGATGCTCTTCATCGCCGTCTCGCTGCTGCTCCCCGCCGCCGCGCAGCTGTTCATCGATCTGAACGGACTGCCGGCGCCGTGGGGGCCGCGCCTGACACGCAGCGGGCCCTACATCCTCGGCGTCATCGGGATCGCCACGCTCGTGGTGCGGATCGTGCGACTGCGCGTCCCCGCGGGGCTGACACTCACGTCGCGCGGCCTGACGGGCATCCGCGGATGCGGCGCGCTGGACTGGTCATGGGAAGAGCTGGCGCAGGTGTCGGTCGTTGCGGCCCCCGCAGCCAAGCTCTCGCTGCTACGCGCGGGCGGCGCGCCGCTGATCACGGCGCCCTCCCTCAGCCTCGGTTCCGACCCGAACCTCGTGGCAGTGCTCGTGGAGTTCTATCGGCAGCATCCGGAACACCGCGACGCTCTCGATGCCGGCGGCGTCGAGGCGGTGCGTCGCGCAGAGCAGGTGCTGCGGCCGGACTGATCTCCGCTGCGGTGCGGCACGGGGCGATAACCGCAACAGATGGGACATGCCCGGCGCAGGCTTGCGCACTGCCCCCTTTGGTTCGGTTGCCTCGGGTTCGTGTCTCAGTTGTTCACGGCTTGGGGGCGTGCAGCGTGCACAAGTGAGACACGGATGCGGGGGCGGAGCGCAAGCCTCCGGGGCGGCTGCATCGGCAGATGGCAGAATGAACGACGTCGTATCACCGTCGATATCGATCTCTGCACCGAGACGAAGGGACGAACGATGTCCGCAGCCCAGGAGAACGCGCATCCGCACACCGGAGCGCTCGCCGTCGTCGCCGACGCCGTGGCGGTCAACAACCCCGACCCCGCCCGTCGCCCCGACGTCCTCTTCCGTGTCCGTCGGGAGGAGGGCCACCAGCCGAGCCCGTGGTGGGCGATCGCGCGCGTTCGTCGGTGTGTCCGCTGTTGTTCTCCTGCTGCTGAGCTTCGTGCCCGGCGGCGCCTGACCTACCGCTGCAGCTGCGCGAGCAGCTCGCGCTCCTCCTCGTCGGTGAGCCCCGCTCCCGACACGACTGCCCCGCCGAGCACATCGGCGAGGGTCGATTCCAACGGTCGACGATCGAGTCCCGCGCCCACGGCGCGGGCCGTTGACCGCGCGTTCATCCCGTACCACGTCTCGTCACGCAACCAGAGCGGCAGCGACCGCGGCCCGGACCACTCGTTGACGCCTTGCGCCGCGAGCCAGTCTTCTGCTGCCGTGACCACCTCGCCGCGGTGCCCGGCGGCAGCTTTCGCCGCCTCAAGGTGCTCGGGGAGCGGATGCGGCTCGCCCTGGGCATTGAAGGCGCCCGATCCCGCGCCCTCCGCGAGTCGCACGAGCCACGCGGCGAGGTCTCGCACGTCGATCAGCGCGGTCGGCAAGCCGGGTGCGTCGGGCGCCAGCACGACACCGTCGGGGTTCGACGGAGCGGCGAAGCGGCGCGGCCAGTACGTGCTGCGTCCTGTCGGGTCGCCCGGACCGCCGATGAGCCCGGGGCGAACGATGGCCGATCGGTCGGTGCCGAAGACCTCGCGCACCGCATCCTCGCAGGCGACCTTGGCGCGCCCGTAGTCCTCGGGGTCGGTCATCACGTCGACGTCGAGAGGATCCAGCAGCGTCGCCGACTCGTCCGCGCCGATCTCTGCCTGGCTCGCGTACACGTTGCACGTCGAGACGAAGACGTACCGATGGGCGCGCAGCCCGCGCGTGGCGCGCCGCACCTGCCCGGGCTGGCGGGACACGTCTATCACCGCATCCCATCGCGTGTCGGCGAGGGGCGCGAGGCCGTCGGGGTCGTCGCGGTCGACGCGAACGTGCCGCGCTCCATCCGGAACGTCCGTGCCGCGGGTCGCGCAGGTGACGTCGTGGCCGGCGGAGATCGCGGATGCGGCCGTCGTGCGTCCGAGCCACGCGGTGCCGCCGAGAACGAGGAGCTTCATACGCTCATCGTCGTCGGGAACGCGCGCCCGCGCAGGCGTATCCGCGACGGGCGAACACGCGTGTCAGGCGGGGGATGCCGGCAGCTGTGCCCCGTCGGCGGAGGCGTGCTCTTCCGCGTCGTCGGATGCGGCCCGCCGCACCTCGTCGAGAGCAGCGGTGAACTCTGGGGCGCTCAGCCGACGCGGCGTCGACTCGAGCGCGGCGGGGGAGGCGACCGCATCCAGCTTGGTCTCGTCGATACCCGGGAAGCGTCGCGCGGTCACCAGGACGCGGCTCTCGAGCGAACCCACGAACCGGTTGTAGCCGTCGACCGTGCGCTCGATGCCGCGACGCAGGTCGTCGATGTGCTTGGTGAGCCCGCCGAGTCGCTCATAGAGCTGTGTGCCCAGCGTGAACAGCTCGCGGGCGTCGTCGGAGACCGCCTCCTGCGTCCACGTGTAGGCGACCGTGCGGAGCACCGCCCAGAGGTTGACGGGGGAAGCGAGCGCGACGCGCTGGCGGAACGCGTAGTCGAGCAGTGCGGGGTCTTCGTCGAGCGCCGTCGCCAGCAGTGCCTCGTTCGGCACGAAACAGATGACGAACTCGGGGCTCGATTCGATTCCCGCCCAGTACTGCTTCTTCGCGAGCGCGTCGATGTGGGCGCGCAGAGCCTTCACGTGCTTGTCGCGGAGCGCGCGGCGGCGCATCGCGTCCTCGCCCTGAGCGGTCTCGGCGATCGCCTGCGCCTCGATGAACGCGTCGAGGGGCACTTTGGCGTCGACGGCGATGGCCTTGCCGCCGGGGAGCCGCACGATCATGTCGGGGCGACCCGAGCCCGCATCCGAGCCGATCGATGACTGCACGTCGAAGTCCACGTGGCGGGTGAGTCCCGCCGCCTCGACGACGCGGCGCAGCTGCACCTCGCCCCACACGCCGCGGGTGCTCGTCGAGCGCAGCGCCGAGGAGAGTGACGCGGTCGTGTCGCGCAGCAGGTCGTCGGTCTCCTGCGCGCGGCGAAGCTGCTCGGCCAGAGCACCGTACTGGGCGTGGCGCTCTCGCTCGAGGTCGTCGACCTTGATCCGCACCTGCGCGAGGGTGTCGCGGACGGGGGCGAGGGCGGCCACGACGGCGTTCTCGCGACGATCGCGGTCGTCGCGTTCGCGTTGTTCGGCGCGCTGACGCTCCACGAACTCGCGGTACAGCCCACCCTGCCGCTCGAGTTCGGCGCGCGCCGCCGCAGCGGCGGATTCGGCGGCCGCGGCGCGGGCCGAGAGCGCGCCCTGCTGACCGGAGGCGCGGGCGTGCGCGGCGAACCAGCCGAGGGCGATGCCGGCCGCGAGGCACAGCGCGGCGACGAGGAGGATCACGGGGTCCATGAGCACAGCATGCCCGGAGCCGCGGACATCGCCGGTCAGGCGGCCGCGGCGACCGCCGTGTCGATCTCGCAGATCCGGATGCGGGAGGCCTCGGCGAGGGCGTCGATGTCGGGCGCATCCCAGCGCCGCGCGGCATCGATCATGATGGCAGCGGACGCGGCCGCATCCGCTGTCGCGTCGTGGTGGCGGAACTCCGCGAAGCCCGCCTCGGCCGCGACGATCGGCAGCCGGTAGCTCGGCAGGTCGTAGGTGCGGCGCGCGAGCTGCAGGCTGCAGGCGTAGCGGTAGGGCGGGCAGATGTCGCCGGTCGCGGCGCACGCGCGCCGCAGCACCGCCATGTCGAACCCGGCGTTGTGCGCGACGAGCACGTCCGCGCCGGCGAACGCCGCGATGTCGTCGAGCTGCTCGCTCCAGCCCTTCGCGTCCACCACGTGCTCCGGGCGGATGCCGTGGATGCCGATGTTCAACTCGAAGAAGCGATCGTGACCCTCGGGCGGACGGATCAGCCACCCCGCGGTCGCGACGATGCGGCCGCCGCGGACGCGGGCCAGACCCACCGCGCACGCCGAAGCGCTGGAGGAGTTCGCCGTCTCGAAGTCGATCGCGGTGAAATCCAGTGACACGCTCTCACCCTCACCCGGATGCCCGCGACGCCCGGTGAGGCGCGCCGGGGTCGGGGCATCCGGGGCTGCGTGGTGGGGCTGGTAGTCCGGGCGGTGGTTGCTCGGGCGTACGGACGTCGGAGATTCGGCGTTACGTCGGAGGTTTTGTGCCGCATCCTCCGAAATTCGTGCGTTCCTCCGAGCTGCGGATGCGGCGGGCTGGCTCGTGTGGCGCGCGCTGGGGCGGACCGGGCGCGCCAACCCAGCGCCCCCGGCGGGTGCCGAGCCGTGGGACGCCTAGACTTGATGCCCGTGGCTCTTACCATCGGAATCGTCGGGCTGCCGAATGTCGGCAAGTCCACCCTGTTCAACGCCCTGACCAAGAATCAGGTGCTCGCGGCGAACTACCCGTTCGCGACGATCGAGCCGAACGTGGGTGTCGTCAACCTGCCCGATGCGCGCCTCGACAAGCTCGCCGAGATCTTCGGCAGCGAGCGCATCCTGCCGGCTGCCGTGTCGTTCGTCGACATCGCGGGCATCGTGCGCGGCGCGAGTGAAGGGGAGGGGCTCGGCAACAAGTTCCTCGCCAACATCCGCGAGGCCGACGCGATTGCGCAGGTCGTGCGCGGATTCGCCGATTCCGACGTCGTGCACGTCGACGGCAACGTCGACCCGAAGAACGACATGGAGACCATCAACGCCGAGCTGCAGCTCGCAGACCTCGACACCCTCGAGCGCGCGATCACGCGATACGAGAAAGAGGTGCGCGGCAAGAAGCTCGAGCCGATCGTCCTTGAGACGGCGCAGGCAGCGAAGGACGCGCTCGAGCGCGGGCAGCTGCTGTCGGCATCCGGAATCGACCTGGCTCCCATCAAGGAGCTCGGCCTGCTGACAGCGAAGCCGTTCATCTTCGTCTTCAACGTGGACGAGGACGTGCTCACGGATGCGGACCGCAAGGCCGAGCTCGCAGCGCTCGTCGCCCCCGCGCAGGCGGTTTTCCTCGACGCGAAGATCGAGTCGGAGCTGATCGACCTCGACCCCGAGGAAGCCGCTGAGCTGCTCGCGTCGACGGGCCAGGACGAGTCGGGTCTCGACCAGCTCGCGCGTATCGGTTTCGACACGCTGGGCCTGCAGACCTACCTCACCGCGGGTCCGAAGGAAGCGCGTGCCTGGACGATCGGCAAGGGCTGGAAGGCGCCGCAGGCCGCCGGCGTCATCCACACCGACTTCGAGAAGGGCTTCATCAAGGCCGAGGTCATCTCGTTCGACGATCTCGTCGCGACGGGATCGGTCGTCGAGGCCCGTGCGAAGGGCAAGGCACGCCTCGAAGGCAAGGACTACGTCATGCAGGACGGCGACGTCGTGGAGTTCCGCTTCAACAACTGAGCGAGCCGCGCGGACTGGCACTATCGCTTCCATGGCCGAGCTCCTTGTCGAAATCCACGTGCCTTTGACGCCGAGCGGCGTGCCAGAGGGCGAGTACCCCTTTCCCTGGATCGATTCCGTGATGGAGTTCCTCTTCGAACTCGACGGGTCGAAGGGCGAGATGTTCGATGACGGAGAGCAGCTCGGTGATGAGTATCTGTTCTTCGTTCACGGCGCGCCCGAGGCGGATCTCATCGCATTGGCCCGCGAGGTAGCAGCCCTGCCCGGTGTGCCTTCGGGCGTCTACGCGACCGTGACGGACACCGATGCCGATATGGGTGGCGGCACCCGCGTTGAACTCGACGGATGACCGGGAGAGCGAGGTCGTCGAGTTCACTTCCTCGCAGCATCCGGCGAGCAGGCATGCGTGCCCGGTTCGCTGACGCGATCATGGGCCGAAGATAGGGCTTTGCCACAGCCGAGTCGGCCGACCGACAGAATGTCCGTATGCGTGCTTCGTCCCCTTCCGACCACCTGGCCAACTGGCTGGCTCAGAAGCAACAACGGCGCGAGCTCGGTGACCGACTCGAGCAGCACCGAGAGCTCGATCACTTCTTCTCCTTTCGGAGAAGGTCGAATGCGGAGGCCGCGGCTCAGGCGCTCGCAGATGCGGACTTCCGAGTCTCCGTCGAGCCGGGGCTGCTGCGTACATCCTTGACCGCCTCCAGAGATGATGCCCTCACCGACGCCGATGTTGCGCGCGTCATCCATGAATTCGTGGGTATCGCCGCGACGCACGGAGGTCGCTACGACGGATTCGGCGGAACCATCGTTCCCGTGGATGAAGAATCATGACAGGCGACTCCCCAGAGCGGACGTGCTTCGAGGTCAGCGAACGACCTCTGGCAGTTCTACGAAGCCCGATCTGAGACCGGCCGCGCGTCACTCTCAGATCAGGAGCGCGGGATCCTTGCCATTCTCGACATGCGCCAGGAGGTCAGCTCTGGCGGATTCGGTTCTTACTTCCGGTACTGGGGCGGCGACACCGCCGAAGAGGCCTTGCGCGCTCTTCCGCTGTTCCTCGGCAGTGAATGGGAGAACGTCCTTCGTGAGGTGATGGGCGTCCTGGGAGATCCTTATCCGAGCGACATCGGCGCGCGTGAGGTTCGCCTCGAGGGGGCAGGGGTCGAGGAGCGTCTGCTCGTCCTCGATCAGCGGCTCTCCGCGTTGGAGACTGCTTCCGACGCTGACGTGCGCCTCGCGGCTGCGCTCGCGGCGATCCGGAGGCGACACCGTTCAGAGGGCTCTGGATGCCGAGCTGTGGCTTCCGGTCGAACGGATGACGCCGGCCGTCTAGCTCAGGATGCGGCGTCGCGTGCCCACCGTTCGCGCGGCGGCACCTCTTCCCACCGCTCCCGCAACGGCGCGTCGGCATCGACGGCCCGGTAGATCGGCGCTCCACGGATGCAGAGCCCCCAGAACCAGGTTCGGCCGCACGTCAGGCACTCCAGGTAGCTGATGATCGTGAACTTCAGATCGGACTCCGCCAGCGCGAGCATGTCGCCGAGTGCCACGTCGCCGCGGATGAACCGCATCCGGCCGTCGTTCACACGTCGCTGCAGCTCTTCGCTCGTGCGTTGGATGGCGATGTCGTGCGGAGGCCTTCCGTCGTTGTGCACGAGCGCGGTCTCGCAGACGTCGCAGCTCGCATCCATGGCCCCACCGTAATCGCGAATAGTCTGCACGCGTGATCCGTCGTATTGTCGCCGTCGTTGTGGCCGTCGCTGTTCTGGCGCTCAGCGGATGCGCGCAGTCCTACGACGGCGTCCTCTGGCGACAGATGGATGCCATGGAGGGCGGCCTCGTCGCCCGCATCACCGATCTGCGCGAGACCGGGGCGACGCGGGCGGATGCGGTGGCTGCCCTCAAACGGGACACGTACTGGGACGGCGGCACTGCGCCCACATCGCTCGGCCCCACGGCTCCGGCCGTTCTGACCCACAGCTACCGGTGGGAGTCTGGCGACGCGTCCTTCGTGGAAGAGATCGTGCTCGTGGTCGACGTCTTCGCCTCCTCGGGGCTCCGCGACGAGGCGCCGCGGCACGACGGCGACGTCGGCGCCGCGGCCGTCATGGCCTACGCCGGGCCGCCCGCCATCTATACGTGCTTCTCGGTCCGCATCCGGTTCCTCGACGACCGCCTCATGGACTGGCATCGCCCGTGGGACGATCCAGAGCAGCCGTGCCCCGAGGTGCTCGTGGACCGTCTGGGCGATGGCGCGCAGTACGTGCCGATCCACGAGTTCGACGGGTGACCACGGGGAATCCGTGATGCAGCGCACCCTGTGCTGCTGCCAGAGTGGGGGTATGACGCCTCGACGACGATTCGCCCCAGCTCTCGCGTTCGCCGCGGCAGCGCTGGCGCTCGCCGGTTGCACGAGTGCGGCCGGCTACTCCGATCTGGACAGCACCGAGACGCGAGGGCTGCCGGACACAGTGCCGGAGGATACGCTGGCGAATTTCGATCTCGAATCGATGAGATGGGTTGCCGAGCACCAGGGCACCGAGGTCTGGCTGGCGCGGGGGAGCAGACCAGCGGAGGTCTGCATCCTCTTCTCTCCTGATGACGATCACTGGGCGACAGGATGCGGGGGAGCAGGCGGACAGATGACAGTCTCGGGACGCGGTCCGCAGAGGTTCGTCGTCGTTCCCGACGGGCAGCCCGCCCCCGAGGGGTTCGTCGCGATCTCGCACAATGTCTACGCAGCGTCGACCGAAGAGTAATACGCGGAGATCCGTGAGGCATTCGGCCCGCTGTGCGCTCTGCGCCCGGGAGCGTCAGTCCTCCACGTGCCCCACGGACTTCGCCTCGAGGAACGCACAGAGTTCGGCGGCGACCGAGAGTTCCGCGGCGAGATGCTGCAACTCGAAGCTCGTGAGCACCGTCGTCTCCGTCTGCGGTTCCAACGTCACACGCCAGCGTGCGTCGCCGATCTCGATCGGCTCCATGTAGATCGAGATGTGCGCGGTGCGCAGCGGAACGAGCACGAGCCCGGTGTCACCGCCCTCGGATCCGTCTTGGACCGCGACCCGGATGAGGTCTCCCGCCTCGCGTGAACGGTGAAACTCGTCGAGCCAGGTCTCGAGCGTCGCTTTGCTTCTGAAGGGCACCGTGGGTCCTCGCGTTCTGCATGGGCGCGGACCTGCAGAACCGCGCCGTTGCCGCGATCGTAACCGGAAGAGCCGAAGAACTTCGCCAGAGGCGCACGATCCGTGGACAACAGTGGTGCGCGAAGCGCGGCGCGCCGACGTTTCGCCCAACCTGTGAGAGGTACATGTGGCAGGCGTAACGTCCGGCTATGGAGACACAGACACGAACGGGCGGCGCAGACGCCGCCACGCTGGGCCTCGGATCGGCGGCTCGAGATCGCCAACACGAACCTCGAGGAACTGCGTGACGGACTCGCCGCTGTCCTGATGGACCGACTGGCCGAGATCAGCGAGCGTGTGCGTGCCGTGCGCGACGCCGCGGACGTGCGCATGAAGGATGCGGCCGATCACGAGCACACGCGAGCAGGCGCCGTGGTCGCTCTTGCCGAGTCCGTGCGTTTCCGTGCGTCTGGGCAGTCGGACGCGGATGCGGCGCAGCTGTCCGAGTGGGACGGTGAGGGCGGTCACGAGCGTACGCCGCGCTCGTGATGGGGGCGGCGAGGGTCATGAACGAGTTCCGCGCGACCATGCCCCGAACCGCCCACGCTCCTCGCGGCGCGAGCGAGTTCACCGCACTCGCCTAGCGAGCGCGACGTGTTCGGCTGCCCGCTCGTCGAGCAGCGCAGCCGAATCGCCGGCCTGACGAGACGTGTCAGCTGCGGTTGCGGCGCGAGCGTTGATGGATGATGCCGGTCAGGGGCGCCCAGCGGGACGTGACACAGTAGGGGAGTGCTCCGCCTCGGTGATGGCATATCGAACCGAGAAGAGGGCGCACATGCCGACATGGTGGGAAGAACTGCTGCACATCACGACGGGTCGCGTCGGCCGTCACGCTGATCTGCCGGACCTGCGGCACCTGCCTTCGCAGCCGGTGGCGCTCGAGCGGACGCACTACATCGTCAACGACCGCGAGCGGCACGGCGACGAGCGTCGCACCTACGTCCTGCGTCGCGCAAAGCACTCGCGCCGCGACAGAGGAGGCATCTCGGTGACCTCGAACGGACGCGGCGTGGGATATCTCCCCGCCGCCGCGGCCCGCGAGGTGGGGCCGCTGATCGACCGTCTGGGCGGTGCCGCCGTCGTCAACGGCGCGGGCGCCAAGGACGGTGGCATCCGGCTCTGGGTCGACCTTCCAGAGATCGACAGCCTCCGGCAGTTCGTCGAGAGTGTCGAGCGCACGCATCCGGCGGCGTCCACCACGTCCTGAGAACGGTGCCGGCGGCTAGCGCCGAGCCGCCCGGGCGCGCTCCTTGATCGCATCGATGACAGCGGTCTTCGCATCCGCATAGGCGTTCATGTCCTCCCAGTCGCGCTGCATGAGCTCGCGCTTGGTCTGCTCATACAGCGCGCGATCCGCCGCATCCGTTCGCAGCCGGTCGCGCAGCAGGAGGTACTCGTCCACGGCGCGGGCGTCGTGCTCGTAGACGTGCACGTGCACGTTCCGCTCCGGTGTGCGCACCAGGCGGTGACCGGGCTCCCGTACGCGCAGCTCGTAGCCGGACCTGAGAAGCGCGTCCAGGTAGTCCTCTTCCGCGGTGATGTCCTCGACGGTCACGAGGACATCGATGATGGGCTTCGCGGCGAGACCCGGCACGGACGTCGAGCCGATGTGCGTGATCTCGACGTACCGGTCGGCGAGTGCCAGACGGATGCGGTCGCGATGCTCCGCGAACGCAAGGCGCCAGCTCGGGTCGTAGTCGCGGATGCCGACGGTCACCGGTTCCGGTCCGCCGACCAGCTCGAGCGATGTGACATCGGGACGGCGGCGACCGGGCATGGTTCATCATCGCGCGTCGCAGGCCGCACCGCGTGGGATCTACGCGGGGGAGACGACGCCGAGCTCTGCGGCGTCGCCGCGTAGCGCGCGCTTCGAGGTGAACCGCCAGCCGAGCGGAACCGCGACGGTCGCCGCGATCCACATCGCCACGGCGGGGACAGACACCGCGTTCATCCCATCGCCCGAAAGGTCGGACCAGGGTGCCGCGAAGGCGACGGTGGTCGTGCCGATGCCGACCACCGCGCCGAAGGCGGTGAACGCGACCAGGTGACGGGGGACGGAAGCGGTGCGCCGCATCATCCACCCCAGGGCGCACGCCAGTGGTGAACCGATGAGGAGTGCGGCGACCGACCACGGCACTGCGTACATGAGCGCGACCAGCGCACCCCAATGCAACATCGCCGTCGACGCGAGTGTCGACAGCAGCAGAAACCACAGCCACGCCCTGCACGCCCCGCGCGCGAACTCGCGGAACGTGAACGCCATCGGCGCGGCGTCCGTTCGCGGCGACGGCCTCGCGGGTGATGTGCTCACGGTCTGAACCTAGCAACGCGCCACCTGACACTGGCCTCGCTTCCCCGCATCCGCGACACTGAGCGCATGCGCACCCTTCGCACCCAGGTCTGCATCGCCGGGGGAGGTCCGGCCGGCATCATGCTCGGGCTACTCCTCGCCCGTGCCGGGGTCGAGGTCGTCGTGCTGGAGAAGCACACGGACTTCTTCCGCGACTTCCGGGGCGACACGGTGCATCCGTCGACGCTCGACATCATCGACGCGCTCGGTCTGCGCAGGGGTTTCGACGCCATCGAGCACCGGCCGCTCGAGACGCTCGACGCCGTGGTGAACGGTGTGCGGCTGCACGCGATCGATTTCTGCACCCTCCGCGGTGCGAACCGCATGCTGACGCTCATGCCGCAGTGGGATCTGCTCGATCTCCTCGCCGATGCCGCCCGGCGCGAGCCCTGCTTCACGCTGCTGATGGGCGCGGACGTGACGGATCTCGTGCGCACGGGCTCTCGCGTGAGCGGGGTGCACGCCGTGACAGCCGACGGTCCCCTCCGCGTCGACGCGGCACTCGTGGTCGCGGCCGACGGCCGCGGCTCGACACTGCGCGAGACGGTCGGTGTGTCGCCGGTGGTGACGGGCGTCGGCATCGACGTGCTGTGGTTCCGCGTGCCCGAGCCTGCGACGCTTGTGCCCGACACGCTCGCCTGGCTCTCCGGCAGCGGCATGCTCATCACGATCCCGCGGCCGGGGTACTTCCAGTGCGGGCTCGTGGTGGGCAAGGGCTCGTTCGGCGTGATCCGCGAGGGGGGGGATCGAGGCATTCCGGATGCGGGTGGCGCGGGCCGCGCCGCCGATCGCATCCGAGCTGGGTGCCGTCGCCTCCTTCGACGACGTCAAGCTCCTCTCGGTCGAGATCAACCACCTGCGGCGCTGGTGGCAGCCCGGCCTGCTGTTCATCGGTGACGCGGCGCACGCCATGTCCCCGGCGTTCGGCGTCGGCATCAACTACGCGATCCAGGATGCGGTCGCCGCGGCGCGCCTCCTCGTTCCCGCACTCGGCGATGGACCCGCTGCGATCGACCGGGCGTGTGCTGCGCTACAGCGCCGGAGAGTCCTGCCCACGCGCACGATGCAGCGTCTCCAGCAGGTCGTGCACCGCGCGATCGGACGCCCGCGGGCCCGCATCCTGCACAATCCGCCGACGCGCCGGGAGCGGATCGTGCTGCGCATCGCCATCCCGCTCGCGCGCCGCCTCCTGCCGCGCCTGGTGGGCTACGGCTTCCGCCCCGAACGCCTCCGGCCGAGCGATCGTCCTACGCTGGCTGCGTGAGTGACGACGACCGTTCCCGACTGGACACAGACGCCTTCATCCCTCGCGTCCGCATCCCGCTGGCGGGCGCCTACGAGATCGACACCGACCGCGACCGCATCGACCTCGAGCGGGTGCACGAGTGGCTGTCGACCGATGCGTTCTGGGCGATCGGACGTTCCTTCGACGTCGTGCAGCGCGCAGCTGCCGGCTCGGTGAACTTCGGTGTCTACGACCTGAGAGGCGCGCAGGTGGGTTACGCCCGCGTCGTCACCGACGGCGTCACCTTCGGATGGTTGTGCGACGTGTACGTGGCACCCGAAGCGCGCGGCCGCGGGCTGGGCAAGGCCCTGGCTTCCGCCGTGGTGGATGCGATGCGCCCGCTCGGTCTGAAGCGCCTCATGCTCTCGACGCTCGACGCGCACGAGCTCTACGCCCGCGTGGGCTTCGAACCGTTCCCCGACCCCGGCCGCCTCATGGTCATCGGCCCTTCATGATGGGCGAGGAGCTCACGCCGGTCAGCCGCCAGAGTGCCGCGCATTACAGCTGGGGCGAGGTGTCCGAGGGATGGCGCCTCGTCGACGGCCCCGACCTCTCGGTCATCGAGGAACGGGTGCCCGCGGGGGCGGGGGAGCAGTGGCATGTCCACGACACCGCGCGACAGTTCTTCTATGTTCTCGAAGGTCGTGCTCACCTGCACACCGCTGACGGCGTCATCGACTTCTCGGTGGGCGAGGGTGTCGAGGTTCCGGCCGGCGTGCCGCATCGCTTCGCGAACCCGGGACCCGCGGACGTTCGGTTCCTCGTGGTGAGCGCGCCCTCGACGCGTGGGGATCGCCGCGCGGTCGACGCTCCCTGACGCGCGGATCCTCACTCCACCTCGGCGACCGCCGTCCGCGGGAGAAGCGGCACGGCGAGCAGGCACACGGCGACGACCACCAGCAAGGCCACGAGCGTCACCGAGACGGCGCCGATGTCCCCGGTGGGAAGGAGCGTGAGGAAGATGCTCGTGACGAGCGCCGATCCGATGCCGTTCGCCACCTGCTGCACGGCGCTGAGCGACCCGCTCGCCGACCCCGCATCCTGCGCGTCGACGTCGCCGAGTGCGGTGTTGAAGATCGAGCTGAAGCAGATCCCCGCACCGACGCCCATCAACAGGGTCGCCACGGCGAGCTGCCACCACGCCACGCTCGTGCCCGCGATCGTGACGAACAACAGCATGAGGCCGATACCGGCGAGCACGGCCACGAGGCCGAGGACGACGAGTCTCCGGGCGAGCTTGACGATGAGTGCCGCGGCGATGCCGGATCCGCCCATGATCCCGATCGTCAGGGGGATGAGGCTGAGCGAGGTCTGGGTCGGGGTGTAGCCGAGGCTGAACTGGAAGAACAGCGAGATGACGTACATCAGTCCGCTGAAGGCCGCGAAGACGAGCAGGCCGACAATGAGTCCCGCCGTGAAGCCGCGGTTGGCGAGCAGGCTGCGAGCCAGCAGCGGCTCGCTCGTCCGGGCCTGACGCCAGACGAAGCCGGCGAAGACCACGGCGCCCACCGCGATAGCCGACAGCGCGAGCGCGCTCCATCCTTCGCTCGATCCCTCGATGAGGCCGAACAGGATGGCGAACAGCGCGACGACGAGCAGCACGCTGCCCAGCACGTCGATGCGGTTTACGGGGCGCGCGGGGACGTGGGGCAGGTACTTCACGGCCATGACGAGGGCGATCCCGCCCAGGACGAGGTTGATGAGGAAGACCGGTCGCCACTGCAGACCGAACAGATCCGCGTCGATCAGCAGACCGCCGAGGATCGGACCTGCCACCGCGAAGACGCCGAGCATGGGCGCGAAGACGCTGAACGCCTTCTGCAGCATCGGCTTCGGGAAGGTGGCCGTCATGATCGCCATGCCCTGAGGGATGAGAAACGCTCCGAACAGACCCTGCCCCACGCGCGCCGCGACCAGTATCTCCGGTGTGGGAGCGAGTCCTGCGACAGCGGATGCGGCGATGAATCCGCTCATCCCGACGAGGAAGGTGCCGCGCTGGCCGAACTTGTCTCCGACCTTCCCGCCGAGAACGAGAAGCGAACCGAGTGCCAGGGCGTAGGCGGCGCCGAGCCACTTGATCAGGCTCGCATCCGCACCCAGATCGGCCACGATCGATGGCGCCGCGATGTTCGTGATGGTCGAGTCGACGAGATCCATGGCATCCGCCAGGAGAACGACGATGAGCGTCAACCACAGCGAGCCGTGGCGAGACCGTCTAGAGCGCGTGCTCGACGACTACGCGCGGCTGTTGGCGAGCCAGCCGGGTCTCGCATCTGCGGCGCTCACCACGTGGCCGGACGGCATTCACTACCTCGACCTGCTCGAACTCCTGATGCGGCTCCTCCGCTCGGCAGGGGTCGACGGTGAGGACGCGGCGCGCGGCGTCGATCTGCTTCTGCAGCACGCCACCGCATCCGCGGCCGAGTGGGCGGCGCGTGCGAGCGGCGGGCAGGAGCTGTCCGATCTCACCCAGATCCTGGATGCGGCACAGCCGCGCCGCCATCCCGAGCTGCGTGCAGCAGGAGCGGCGTTGTTCACGGCGGGGAGCCCCGAGGAGCGCAGCCGCTGGGCGACGCGCGCGATCGTGAACGGCATCCTCTCGAGTGCGCGGGGCGAGGGGGCCTGATCTGCGAATCGCACGGCCGCAGGCCGCGGGCGAGCCTTGACATGAACGCGGCGATCCTAGGATGACGCGCGTGACCGTCGACATCGCTCCGTTGACCTCGCGGATCGATCGTCGGCAGCTCCGCGACTACCGGCGCTCCCTTCCGTCCACTGTCCGTCCGCGGTTGGCCGGCGTCCTGACACGCGCCGTGGTCCTCATCGCCTTCCCGCTGGCGCTTCTCGTGATGTGGCTGGTGATCCTTGACGGGTCGTTCTTCGCCGACGAGGACTGGGGGCTGATCGTCATCCTCTTTCCGCTCGCGATACCGCCTGTGATCGGCGTGGTGGTGCTCGTGGACGCGGTCCGGCGCCGAATGGGAGTGCGTCCGTACCGGCTGAACGGCTTCGCCGACGCCAATGGATTCACTTACGAACCGTACGCGCCGGCCCCGCCCCTGCCGGGGGTGATCTTCACACGGCCCGGGCAGTCATCTGCGTTCGTCACCGACATCCTTCGGCGCCGCGCGGGATATGCGCTGGAGATCGGCAATCACACATGCACGACGGGCTCGGGCAGGAGTACGAGCACGTATCGGTGGGGCTATGCGGCGATGCGCCTTCCCGTCGCGTTGCCGCGCATCGTGCTCGACGCGCACGGCAACAACACAATCGGTCGGCCGAGGCTGCCGATCGCCTTCGCGAAGAACCAGCGTCTGTCCCTCGAGGGCGACTTCGACCGCTTCTTCACCCTCTACTGCCCGGACGGGTACGAGACGGATGCGCTGTATCTCTTCTCGCCCGACACGATGGCGGTCTTCGTCGACGAGGCGGCTCGTCTCGACGTCGAACTCGTCGACGACTACCTGTTCCTCTACTATCCCGGTCAACTCGCGACACTCGATCCGGCGCTGTGGGAGCGGCTGCTGACCACCGTGGACGCCCTCTCCGAGCGGTTGCTGCGGTGGGAAGGTTGGCGGGATGATCGCCTGCAGCACTCGGCCGATCTCGCGGGCGAGCTCCCCAGCGGGCCGGGGCGCGGCCGTGGGGTCGCGCGGCAGGGGCGCCGGCTGTCGGTCAAGGAGGACTGGTGGTGGGTTCTCGGGGCCGCGTTCGCCGTCTTCGGGTTGGTCAATCTCATCCATGATCTGATCGTCGGGTGGTTGCCGTGACCCGACCACCCGAATCACACGGCCGCGACTCGCGCGCCGCATCCGTCGGCCTGGGATGATGCACACGACAGTCTCCGTCGAAAGGACCCGCATGAGCACGCGCTCCGACCTCTCCTCCGTCCGTCGTGCCGGCGGCTACGCCATCGCCGCCGGCACGCTGTTCGCCGCCGTGGGCGCCGCCGCGTGGGCCACGGTCACGAGCCAGCTGCGTGCCGAGAAGATCACCGTGCCGGCGAACGCACCCGCGCTCGCCGGGGCGCCCGTCCAGGGCCCGGTCACCGCCTACATCGAGGCACAGGTCATCAAGGGCAACGCGGAGCGCGGTGCCGGTGGTCGCACTTACGCCGACATCAGCGCGGCGCTGCAGAAGGTCGAGAAGGGGAGCCAGGAGGAGACCGACCTGCGCAAGCAGAGTGCCGCCCTGTCCACCGCATCCGCCCTGCGTACCTCGCTGTTCACGTCCGTGCTGGCCTACGGCGTCTCAGCGTTCGCCGCGGGCATGGGCGGTCTGCTCGTCGTGATCGGCGGGCAGCTGCGCCGCGCCGGGCGCTGAGGCGACCGCATCCGCGGCTGGTAAATTCTCCGAGGCGATCACCGCTGCGGCACACGGTGCCCCGGTTCCCGATCGCCGTTTCGATCCCGCCTTCCGCGAGAGGACTCCCGCATGACGGACACCCAGATCTTCGAGCCCGACGGCCGCGCCATCCCGTTCGCGGTCGAGGGCGACGGTCCCGGCCTGGTGCTGCTGCCGGCGCAGGGCCTGAACATCGGCTACCTCGAGGCGCTCGGGCACTCCGTCGCGCAGGAGGACTTCCGTGTCGTGCGCATCGGCACGCGTCGCCCCACGGATGCGGCCGTCTCGCTGCATGAGCTCGCACAGGACGTCGTCGATGTGCTCGATCACCTCGGTATCGACCACGCCTGGATCGGCGGGCACGCCTTCGGCGGCACGGTCGCGCGTCTGGTCGCGATCGACCACCACGACCGGGTGAACGGCGTCCTTCTGCTCGGCGTCGAGGGGGCGGCCGGCTCCGACGAGCTCGACCTCTCCGACGCGCCGGAGGAGCTCCGTGACGCCGACGTCGACGGCCTGCAGCGCGCCGCCCGCGAGGCGCTCGGTGAGCTCCCCGCGCTGGCAGCCGGTGTTCCGGTGCTCGTGGTGCAGGGCGCGGACGACCGCATCACGCCCCCGTCGAACGGCGAGGACCTGCGTGCATCGGCGCCCGAGCTGGTGAGTGTCGTGAACGTCGACGGCGGCAAGCACCTGTTCCCCGCGACCCACACCGGCGCCGTGTCGTGGGCGATCGAGGACTACCTCGACTGGGACTGATCCCATACCTCGATGAGGGCCGACGCGTCTGCGGATGCGCGGCCCTTCGTCGTTCCTGCTTCCTCGTCCCAAGGGGCGTATCCGACCCCGAACTCCTGCAACCGAACTCCTGCAGACCGAGCGCCTGCGGCGTCGCGGCGGCGGCGCGCATCCGAATCTGCAGGAGTTCGGGCTGCGCGTCTGCGCGTCTGCGCGACGGACAGCCGAAGCGGGACGACACGTCGCCTCGCGCGCAACTCAGTTGGTGCCGTCGCTTTCGATACCGCGCGGGCCCGCCCGCCCCGGTTCTGGCTGCAGAGGGTCATGCGCCCGGCGCTTCCCGCGCCCGGCGCCTCCCGCGCCCGAACTCCTGCAATCCGAACCCAGTCGCCCACTGCTGTGCTCCCTGCGTGCTGTTTTGCAGGAGTTCGGACGGCCCACCGGAGTGAGCCGAGACGGGCGAACGCCCGTGCGAGGCAACGCCCGGCCGGCAGCCACCGGCGCCGCGGCAGAATGGGCCCATGGCCGCCGCATCCGGGAGTTCCGTCGACGAGGTCGCCGTCGCGCTGTACCGGTTGCCGCCCGACGCGTTCATCGCCGCCCGCGACCAGCGGGCAGCGACGGCGGATGCGGCCGACGCCGTACGGATCAAGGCGCTGCGCAAACCCGTCGTCGCTGCGTGGGCGGTGAATCTGCTCGTCGCCGACGGGCAGCTGGCGGAGGCCGTCGACCTCGCCGCCGCGCTCCGCGAGGCGCAGGACGATCTGGATGCGGCGGAGCTTCGCCGGCTCGGCACCCAGCGCCAGCAGCTCGTGGCGTCTCTGGCGAAACGCGCAGCGGCGCTCGCCGCGGGGGCGGGGCACCCGCTCGCCGATGCCGCCCGCGAGGCCGTCGCTCAGACGATCAACGCGGCCGTCATGGATGCCCGCGCCGCCGCGGCCGTCCTCACGGGGCGCCTCCGCAAGCCGCTGGATGCCGGAACGCTCGACGACCTCGACGCGGCGGAGGTCGTCGCGGGCTCCCCGCCCGGCGAGACGGCCGAGCGCCCCGCATCCGATCCCGACGAGCTCGCGGTGCGCCGTGCGCGCAAGGTGGCGGAACGCGCGGCGCGGGATGCGGAGCGCACCGCGACGGCTGCGGAACGGGAGCGGGTTGCCGCCGAGGCGGCCGAGCGCAAGGCGCGAGAGCACGCCGACCTGGTGCGCGAGCGGGTCGTCGAGGTCCGCGCGCAACTCGAGCGGCTCATGTCGGACGAGGAGGCGGCGGATAAGGAGCTCGCCCGTCGCGAGGAACGGCTGCGAGAGGCCGCATCCGCCTCGAAGGCCGCCGCGGCGGAGGCGGAGCGCGCCCGCGACGCGGTGCCGGACTAACCCGCGTCCGCCTGCGAGAATCGAGGGATGACCGCAACGCTCGTCGCCCATCAGCTCGCCGGCGGCTACGGCCATCGCACCCTGTTCGAGGGCCTCGAGCTTACGGTCGCCCCGAGTGACGTCATCGGTGTGGTCGGCGCCAACGGCGCCGGCAAGTCGACGCTCCTGCGCCTGCTGGCGGGTGTCGACCAGCCGCAGGGCGGCAGCGTCTCGCTCGCGCCTGCCGACGCCTTCGTGGGCTGGCTGCCGCAGGAGCACGAGCGCGTGGCCGGCGAGACCGTGTCGGCGTACATCGCGCGCCGCACGGGCTGCGCCCAGGCGACCGTGCAGATGGATGCGGCCGCCGCCGCCCTCGCCGACCCCGACGCGGTCGGAGCGGACGACGCGTATGCCACGGCTCTCGAGCGGTGGCTCGCGAGCGGCGCGGCCGACCTCGAGAAGCGCGTGCCGGCGGTGCTCGCCGACCTCGGGCTCCAGCTCGACGCCGACGTGCTCATGACCTCGCTCTCGGGCGGTCAAGCGGCGCGCGTCGGCCTCGCAGCGCTCCTGCTCAGCCGGTTCGACATCGTGCTTCTGGACGAGCCGACCAACGATCTCGACCTGGACGGCCTCGAGCGGCTCGAGACGTTCGTGCGCGGGCTGCGTGGCGGAGTGGTGCTCGTCAGCCACGATCGCGAGTTCCTCGCCCGCTGCGTCACGCGGGTGCTCGAGCTCGACCTCGCGCAGAACACGAACCGGCTCTACGGCGGCGCTTACGACGCGTACCTCGAGGAGCGCGCGACGGTGCGTCGGCACGCGCGCGAGAAGTACGACGAGTTCGCCGACAAGAAGGCGGACCTCGTCGCCCGCGCCCGCACGCAGCGGGAGTGGTCGAGTCAGGGCGTGCGCAATGCGATGAAGAAGTCGCCCGACAACGACAAGATCAAGCGCAAAGCGTCGATGGAGTCGAGCGAGAAGCAGGCGCAGAAGGTGCGCCAGATGGAGAGCCGCATCGCCCGGCTCGAGGAGGTCGAGGAGCCGCGCAAGGAGTGGCAGCTCGAGTTCACGATCGGCTCGGCGCCGCGCTCCAGCACGGTCGTCGCGACCCTGTCGGACGCCGAGTTCCACCAGGGCGACTTCGTTCTCGGCCCGATCTCGCTCCAGGTCAACGCGGGCGAGCGCATCGGCATCACCGGACCCAACGGCGCGGGCAAGTCGACTCTCCTGCGGGGTCTGCTGGGTCGTCAGCAGCCGGATGCGGGGCGCACCGCCCTCGGCGCGAACGTGCAGATCGGGGAGATCGACCAGGCCCGGGCGCTTCTCTCCGGCGCTCGACCGCTTGCCGAGGCATTCGGCGATCTTGTGCCCGAAATGGCCGCCGCCGAGGTGCGCACGCTGCTTGCCAAGTTCGGACTCAAGGCCGACCACGTCACCCGTGCCGTCGACGAACTCTCGCCGGGCGAGCGCACGCGCGCCGCAATGGCGCTGCTGCAGGCGCGGGGCGTGAACCTGCTGGTGCTCGATGAGCCGACGAACCATCTCGATCTGCCCGCGATCGAGCAGCTGGAGCAGGCGCTCGAGTCCTACGAGGGAACGCTCCTGCTCGTGACGCACGACCGCCGAATGCTCGCCGCCGTCGACACCGACCGCAACTGGCGCGTCGAGGCCGGGCGGCTCACCGAGCTGTAGCGCGGGGCACGTATCGCGACGCAACGGCTCCCGAGCCGTACTCGATCCGTCCGGTCAGCTCCAGATCGAGCGGTTCGCTCAGCCCGTCGAAGAGCCTCGGGCCGTGACCGGCGACACGCGGGTGAACGACGAACTCGTACTCGTCGATGAGGCCCAGCCCGGCGAGAGCCGTGGGAAGCATCACGCCGCCCGTCGCGACGTCCGCATCCCGCTTCAGTTCGCGCACGGCGGCGGCCAGATCGCCGTGCAGGAGCTCGGCGTTCCAGTCGACGTCCTCCAACGTGCGTGACACCACGTACTTGCGGGCGGCGTCGATCGTGCGTCCGAACGGCTTCATCCACTCGGGGAGAGCGTCGGATGCGGGTGGTCGCCACGCATCCTGCATCATCTCGTACGTGACGCGACCGAACAGCAGCACATCCGCCCGCGCAATGTACTCGGCCGCACGCCGGTGCAGCTCCTCGTCCGGAGTCGCGGAGCGGTGATCGACGCATCCGTCGAGTGTGACGTTGATCGAGTAGCGCAGCATGCCCATGGCGTCAGGGTAGGGCGGTCGGGCGCTCGCGGCTAGCGCCCCTGGCGCTTCTTGTAGGGCTTCGGCTGCCCCTTCACGATGGGGGCGCGGCCCTTGCCCTTCGACGCCTTGGCCTTTCCGCCGCCGGAGGCCTTCGGCCGTGTCGCCGCGGCGGGCGCGTCGGCGATGCGAGCGCGCGCCTCATCGAGCAGGAGCGCGCCGGCGGGGGTGAGACGAGTGGGGGCGTCACGGATGACGAGCGGCTGGCCGACCTCCTCCTCGAGCTTGTCGACGGCGCTGTAGAGCGCCGGCAGAGAAACGCCCAGTGCCTGCGCCGCGCGCGGGAAGTGCAGATGCTCGGCGAGAGCGACGAACCTCACCAGGTGCTCGAGCTTCATGGGGGCCTTCCGATCGCCGACGTTCCATTGTCGCAGCAGGTCCTCGTGTGCCGTGTCGGCGGATGCTGAGACCATCGACTCATGCCGATCTTCGATCACCTGGGAATCACCGTCGAGGACGTGCCGAGTGCGACTGCGCAGTTCGATCCGATCATGGCGGCGCTCGGGTACACGCGGGAGGACGCCGAGACGTCGGTCGCCTGGTGGCGCGATGGCGAGACCGAACTCATCCTCATGCCGGCGCGCGAGAGCGGGTCCGGACCGCACGTGCATGGCCGCGTCGGATGGCAGCATCTGGCCTTCGCCGTGGATTCGCGCGATGAGGTCGAGCGCCTGCACCAGATCGCCGTCGCGGCGGGGTGGGTCGCGGTGCGCGATCCGAAGGAGTATCCGCGTTTCACCGAGCGGTACTACGCGTCGTTCCTCGAAGACGCCAACGGCATCCGCATCGAGTTCATGCACAATCCGCCCCGCGGCGCCGTCAGCGGGGAATGACGGAGGCGGCGCGCGGTGCAAGGCAGTGCCCGTTATCCGCCGGCGCGAGGTGCGCTCGATTGCGCGAGAGAATGCAGAGGTGATCGATCGTAAGCCGGTGACGAGTGCCGACGTAGCCAGGGCCGCAGGCGTATCGCGAACGACGGTGTCGCTCGTGCTGAACGGCGTGGACACGATCTCGCTCGCCGACTCCACGAAAGCCCGGGTTCGCCGTGCCGCGGAAGAGCTCGGCTACGTTCCGCATTCGGGCGCTCAAGCACTGCGCTCGGGATACTCGGGCGTCGTGCTGATGCCGTCCGCCGCAACGGCACTCGGTCGCATCGTCGCCGCGTGGACGACGGATCTTGAGGATGCCCTCAACGCCCTCGGTCTGACTTTCGTGATCTATGGAAGCAGGGGACTCGGTCCGGTGGACGCGGCGCGAGCCTGGTCGCGGTTGCGGCCTGTCGCGGTGCTGACCCTGGGGTCCACGCCGCTGACACCTGAGGCTTCAGAGGTGATGCGCACGAACGGCACGCGAGCGCTTCTCTCCACGGGAGAGCATCCGATCGAGGGCACGCACGTGCTCGTCACCGGTCAGGCTGATGCCGGCGCCGTCGCCGTCGAGCACCTCGTGGACCGTGGGCGTCGCCGCATCGGCATCGTGACGCCGCGCGCCCGCGGCTTGGAGGCGATGGGGCGGGAGAGGTTCACGAGAGCCGACGCTGTCGCGACGTCGCGAGGTGCCAGCACCCTTGAGCTGCCGATGTCGTACGACCGTGAGTCCGCGATCGCCACCGCGGATGCGGCTCTGGCTGCCGGGCTCGACGGCATCTATGCGTACGACGACGATTTTGCGCTGCTGCTGCTCGGTGCCTTCGCCCGAGCGGGGGTGGCCGTTCCTACCGACATCGCTGTCGTCGGTACGGATGACCTCGTCGAAGGCTCGCTCGCCAGTCCGTCCCTGTCCACGGTGCGGATCGCCTTCCCGCCGGCGGCAGATGTCGCGTCGATCGTCGAGGACATCATTCAGGGGAATCGGGAGAGCGGGGGGATCACGTTCGCGACTCCGCCCTCGATGATTGCGCGCGAAAGCAGCTGACCCCGCGCATTCCGTATCTGCAGCCTCCGCACACCGCCGCGCTCGCGACGATCTTCGGACGAGACCCGCCGTCGGCGCGCAGCGAAAATACAGGTGGCTCTCCCGAACTAACACGTGTTAGTCTCGCGTCTGCCAGCGAGATGCTGCGCTCTCATCCCTCAACGCAGAGGACAAGACATGCCCGACAACCCGACCACCACGACACCGGCTTCTCCCACGGAGGCCCCGCCCTCGGCGACGACGCACTACCGGATCGGTGCGCGTCTGAACACCTACCTCGTTTCGCTCCTGGTGACAGGCACGGTGCTGATGATGGCGCCGTCCGGCTTCGCCGGCGTGCTCCTTCCCGGAAAGATCTACGGCTTCTTCCCTGAGGATGCCGTGGCCCGAGACGCGGCCCTTGCGCAGGTGCTGGCCGTCGCTGCGATCTTCACGCTCGTCGCCCAGCCGCTCGTGGGCATGATCTCCGACAACACGCGCAGCCGCTTCGGCAAGCGCACGCCGTACATCCTCGTCGGAGCGATCGGGGGCCTCGCGTTCACCTACGGACTCCAGGTCGCCAATTCGGTCGTCACGGTCACCGTGTTCTGGGTCCTGGTGCAGATCTGCCTCAATGTGATCCAGGCTCCGCTGCAGACGACCGTTGCCGACCGCGTCCCTAACGAACGTCGGGGGATCGCCTCTTCGCTCATCGGTGTCACCGCGATCGTCGGCGGCACCTTGGGCGCGATCATCGCCGGTCGGTTGAGCAACGCGGTCGGGGATGCCAGCTTCACGATCCTGGGGCTCATCGTTCTGGTCGTCATGCTCGCGTTCGTCCTTGTCAGCCCGGACCGGTCCTCGAAAGGGGAGCCGCGCGAGCGAGTCACTGTCAAGGACTTCCTGTCGACCTTCTGGGTGAACCCCCGAACGGCGCCCGACTTCGCCTGGGCGTTCGCGGCTCGCTTCCTCATGATGCTCGGCTACTGGGCTGTGCAGGTCTTCCAGTTCAACCTGCTGCTGGCGTATGTCCAGCCCTCGCTCGAGTTCACGCAGGTGAACATCGAGATGGGAACGCTCGGCCTGATCACGATGGCGGGAGCGCTCGTCGCCTCGGTCCTCTTCGGGCGTCTGTCGGATCGCATCGGACGGCGCAAGCCCTTCGTCATCGGCGCGTCGATCGTCATGGCGATCGCGCTCGCCATTCCCATGCTCTCGCCGACTCTCGAGGCGTTCTACGTCTGGGCGGCGATCAACGGATTCGCATTCGGTGCGTACATGGCAATCGACATGGCGCTCATCATCGATGTTCTTCCCAACCCGGCGCGCTTCGGGAAGGACCTCGGCGTGATGAACATCGCGACCGTCCTTCCGCAGGCGATCGGCCCCGTCCTGGCCGCGGGGATCTCGGCGACCTGGGGATATCCGGCGCTCTTCGCCTGGGCGATCTTCTGGGTCCTGCTCGCGATCGTGTTCGTCCTCCCCATCAAAAAGGCCCGCTGAACCCCGCTTCTCAGCGATCAGAGAGTGACGACGTGAACGTGACGATTTCTACCGGAAAACTGGCCGGAGCGACCGGCTCCGACGGCGTGACAATGTTCTACGGGATCCCGTTCGCGGAACCTCCGGTCGGAGAGCGTCAGTTCGCTGCCCCCGAGCCCCGGTCGGTGTGGCGGGATGTCCGGGATGCGCGTCGGCCGGGGCCTACACCGCAACGACGTCCCTTCTCCGAGTTCAGCACGGTGCCCGAACCTTCCATCGCCGGTGACGACACGCTGCTCGTGAACGTGGCCACGACCGCTCCGGGTGATCTCGAGGCCCGAATGCCGGTGCTGGTGTGGATCCACGGGGGAGGCTACTTCGCCGGCAGCCCATCCTCACCGTGGTATCGAGGCGACGCGTTCGCGCGTGACGGCATCGTCGTCGTATCCATCTCCTACCGCCTGGGCGTTGTGGGATTCGGCGACGTACCCGGCGTGCCCGCCAATCGCGGAGTCCGGGACTGGATCGCCGCGCTGGAGTGGGTTCAGCGCGAGATTCACGTGTTCGGAGGGGATCCCACGCGAGTGACGATCGCGGGCCAGAGTGCGGGCGGCGGCGCAGTCATGACGCTGCTGGGGATGGAGTCGCAGCAGCATCTGTTCGCCCAGGCGATCGCACAGTCGCCCGCGATCGGGCTCATCGAGCCGGATACGGCGCGTGAGCGAGGGCGACGCGTGCGGCAGATCGGCGGATTCGATGCGGAGCGGCTGCGTCGGGGCGAGGTGGCGGAAGCCGCCATCCTGGACGCTCAGAAGGCGGCCATGGATGCCGAGGCGGATCTCGCATCGCAGATCGACGCGGCGTTTCGCGACGATCTCGCGCTGGGGACGGCGTTCGGCCCGGTCCGCGACGGTGAGCTTCTCGCGGAACAGACCGTCGAGTCTTTGCGTCGGGGCGTGGGAGGAAGTAAGCCGCTGCTGATCGGCACGACGCACGACGAGTTCGTCATGACGGCGTGGGGCGCGCAGGATCTGCTCGGATCGGCGGATGCGGTCGACTTCCTCGTGGCCCACGGACTCGCGCCGCGCTCGGCCCGCGACTACGCGGCCGCGAACGAGCTGACCGCCGCTCATGAGGCCCTCGGGCGGATGACCACCGACACCACGTTCCGCCGACCGGTGCGGGAGGTCGCCGGCATCGCGCGCCCGGGCGGCACGTGGCTCTACGACTTCCGATGGTCGAGCCCCGCCTTCGGCATCGCGATGCACTGCATCGACCTCCCCTTCATGTGGGGCGTCGCCGACGAGGAGTCTGCTCGGGCGCTCGTGGGCGACGCGCCACCCGCGGACCTCATGCGCACGATGCACGACGCGTGGGTGGCGTTCATTCGAACAGGTGACCCCGGGTGGCCGCGAAATCGCTCCGCGCAACCGCTCGGCATGGTCTTCGACGTCGAGAGTCGCGTCGCGCCCGACCCGTACGCGCAGGCTCGGATCCCCGCGCCCCGTCGGGAGGCGCGACTCTCGGCTGCGCCGGATTCCGAGGGCACGGAGGCCCTGGCGTGAGCGGCCGCGGCTCGGGCGTCGTGTCGGTCGATCTCGCGGCCGCTCCGTTCCATCTCGATGAGGACGCGATCGCATGGGTGAATCGCACGCGCGAGCAGATGTCGATAGAGCGGAAGGTCGGTCAGCTGTTCTGTCTTCTCGCGGTGCCGCCGACCCCCGAGCACATCGACGCGGACTTCGCCATCGCCGAGCCTGGCGGATACATGAGGCGCCCCGCTCCGCGAGAGCAGATCGTCGGCCTGAACAGGTACCTGCAGAGCAAGGCAACGGTCCCGCTGCTCATCGCGGCGAACATCGAGACCGGGGCCGAGGGGCTCGCGACGGACTCCACGTCGTTCGGCAGCCCGCTTCAGGTGGCCGCAACCGACGACGCGGACAATGCATATCGCATGGGATACGTCGCGGCACGAGAAGCACGCGCACTGGGGTGCCGGTGGGCCTTTGCGCCCATCCTCGACGTGCAGATGAACTTCCGAAACCCGATCGTGCTCACCAGAGGGTTCGGTTCGGATCCGGAACGTGTGTCCCGGATGAGTCGCCGGTTCGTGCGCGGTATCCAGGACGCGGGGGGAGCGGCCTCCATCAAGCACTGGCCGGGTGACGGCGTCGACGATCGCGATCAGCACCTTGTGACCTCGGTGAACACGCTCTCGGTCGCCGAGTGGGAGCGGACGTTCGGGGCGATCTACCGCGACGCGATCGACGAGGGCGCGTTGACCCTGATGTCGGCGCACATCGCCCTTCCCGAATACTCCCGCGCCCTTCGTCCCGGCATCCGAGACGAAGACATCCTCCCCGCGAGCCTGGCGCCCGAGTTGAATCTCGACCTGTTGCGCGGCCGGCTCGGATTCCGCGGGCTCATCGTCACCGACGCGAGCACGATGGCCGGGATGCAGCTGCCGATGCCGCGCCGTCGACTCGTGCCTGTTTCGGTCGCCGCGGGATGCGACATGTTCCTGTTCTCCACCGACTACGCCGAGGACTACGGGTACATGCTGGCGGGCGTGCATGACGGCACTGTCACGATCGAGCGTCTCGACGAAGCTGTCACGCGTGTTCTCGCGGTCAAGGCTGCGCTCGGCCTGCATCGGGCGACGACACTCGACGATCTCGTGCCCGACGACTATGACGCGGTGGACACGGATGCCCACGAACAGTGGGCGCGGGACTCGGCCCGGGCGGCGATCACGCTGGTGAAGTCCAAGGAGCCCGGCGTCCTCCCGCTTCGGCCGGAGAAGACACCTCGCATCCTGCTTTATTCACTGCGCAGCAGAGATGCCACGCTCGCTCCCGTCGAGCGCTTCATCGACGGCATGGAGGCGAGCGGGTTCACTGTCCGACATTTCGAGCCCGAATCTGCCGACCCGACGAACACCATGGTCCTCGGCAAGGACGGCGGCATCATCGGCCAGCAGCTGCGAGACGAGTTCGACGTCGTCATCTACCTCGCCGATGTGTGGCCGCATTCGAACGTTCCGACCGCCCGTCTCGACTGGGCTTACAAGACGGCGGCGAACGTTCCGAAGTACGTGACGGAGGTCCCCACGATCTTCGTCTCTCTCGGCAGTCCGTTCCATCTTCAGGACGTGCCCAGGGTGCGCATCTTCGTGAACGCCTACGCGCACAACGACGCGACGGTGGATGCGGTCGTCGACGCCCTCACCGGTCGAAGCCCGTTCGGTGGAATCAACCCGGTCGACCCGTTCTGCGGATACTGGGACGCGCGCCTGTGACCTGAGGCGCCGCCCACGGTCAAACCGTCGGGCACGCCGCTCCGGTGAGCTCCTGGGACACGGCCCAGCCAGCCGTCCGCTTCTTCTCGCGCTTGTGATTCTCCGGCCTGCGCAAGATCGCGACCTCTCATCGCTGGGGGAAGTCGGGGTGCGCACGCGATCGACGAAGCGCTTCGCGCATCGCGAGCTGGGGCACTGGAGCCGGAACGCCAGACGGTGGTGGATCCGGCGCAGTCGCCCTCCCTCCTCGTGCACACGGCGTCTCCGGGCTCGGAGAGTGCCGAGAAGCCGCGGCTTCTGACGGTCATCGGCGCGGGGGTCTGAGTCGGGGCGCGATGTCGGAGGTCCCGCCTAGCGTGGGGGTATGGACGAGGACGACACCTTCGACGACGACCGCCGCATCGCGCGGTCGTGGGAGGCGCCGCCGTCCGGGTTCGATGAGCCGGATCTGATCGACCAGGTCGTGGGTATGGCTTCGCTGGTGTCGTCGTTCGCCGCGCAGCGGGCGGTCGCGATCGCCGAGGCGCGCTCCGCGGCACTCATCGAGTCGGCCTCGCGCGGGGGAGACCGCGGCATCGCCGAGCGCTCGTTCCGGCTCGAACTCTCGCAGGCGCTGCGCGTGACCGAGTCGACGGCCGAGCGTCTGGTGTCGCAGGCGGTCGCGCTCACCGAGCGCTACGATCGCGTGCTCGACGCGTTGGGGCGCGGCGCGATCACGGAGCAGCACGCCCGCATCCTGGTCGACGCGGTGGATGCGGCAGAGGCGCCGCTGCGCGGTGAGCTCGCGACGCTCGCGCTCGAACTCGCCGAGCGGATGCCGGTCGGTCACTTCCGCTCCGCGGTCCGCGCGCTCGTCGAACGGGCGAGGGCGGTCTCGCTCGACCAGCGCCACGACGACGCGGTGCGCATGCGGCGCGTCTCGGTCGAGGCGGACGGCGACGGCATGGCCTGGCTGTCCGCGTATCTGCCGGCGGTCGAGGCTCGGGCGATCTTCCATCGGTTCACCGCGATGGGTGGCGCTCTCCTGGCGGCCGAGCGGGAGCACGCCGCCGGCGCTGACCTCGCCGAGACCAGCATCGGCGACGAGGTCGACGGGACGCTTGCGCCGCGAACGCTCGATCAGGTGCGCGCCGATCTGCTCGGCGATCTGCTGGTCGACGCGCAGGTGAGCGATCATCCCGAGGCGGTGCGGGGTGTGCGTGCCACCGTCGTTGTCACCGTGCCGGTGCTGTCGTTGCTCGACGATGATGCCGCGGTGAGGGCGCCGGCCGAACTCGACGGCGTCGGGCCCATCCCGATCGGCACCGCACGCACCCTCTGCGGAGCCGCGGACGGATGGATGCGGGTGCTGACCCACCCCGAGACGGGCGTCGTGCTTTCCGTGGGGCGCACGCGGTACCGCCCGCCGGTCGACCTGCAGCGCCTGGTGCGCTGGCGGGCAGCGCGGTGCACCGCGCCCGGATGTCGGATCGCCGCCGGCCGTTGCGAGATCGATCACACCGTGGCGTGGGAGCACGGGGGCGAGACGCGCGCCGACAACCTCACCCCGCTGTGCAAGGGACACCACACCGTCAAGCACCGCGGCGGATGGCAGACCCGACAACACCCCGACGGCGTGATCGTGTGGACATCACCCGCAGGTCGTCTCTACCGCGTCGAACCTGAGCGACGAACACCCCGCTTCGTCCCCGCGTCCGCGGGGAGGGCGTCCGGCGCGCCCGAGGGAGACGCGCCGCCCTTCTGAGTGGTGTTTCTCGCGCGGGTCAGAGATCCGAGAAGTCGTCGGCGGGAGCCTGCAGTTCGCGCACCGTGTCGCCGTCGAGGCCGAGCCTCACGAACTGGATGCCGACGGAGCCGGGGTTCGTGAGCGACTGGGTGCCGGAGATCTCCACGGAACCGAGATCGAGCCAGTCCGCGACACCGTCGCCGTCCTGGTCGAAGCCGTCGCGGGCTCCCGCATCCATCGCTTCCGTCCGCGACGAGCCCACGGCTATGCCCTCCTGTGTGGCGACGGGCACACCGTGGAAACTCGCGGTCGTCACCGCGACGTGTGCGGGGCCGTCGGGACCCGAGACGACGACGATCCCGTCGTAGTCGAAGCGTTGCAGCTGGAGGTTGTATCCGGGCAGATCGTCGATCGGGGTCTGGATGGGATCTTCATCGCTGATCGAGCGGAGGAGGATCTGGAGGTCAACTGGTTCGCTGTAGGAGACGACCTGAGTCTGTCCGTCGTGCTCGTACCCGATCGCCTGGATGCCGATCACGAGCCGAGCCGGTTCGGGCTCGGGCGTGGGGGTCGCGGTTGTCGTGCTCCCCGCGATGCCGGTCGGCACGGACGGCGCCGGCGCCGGCGTCGCGGCGCAGCCGGAGAGCGCGACAAGCGCCAGGGCGACGGTGGAGAACAGGAGTTTCCGCTTCATGACTGCGACGCTATTGCTCCGATCGATCGACACGCGTGCATAGACGAGTCACAGACTTGCATCGGTTCGGGGAGCCTCGCGCCGCCCGCTGAGAGTCTTCTGAAGACAGCACAAACCTCCGCGTTAACGATATATCGTGAAGTATCGTTCACGATCTGAGGAGGTCACGATGAGCAATCCATTCGCGGGTGCAGGATTCGGTGGCGGGCTGCCGGGAAGTCTCTGGGACGCCATGGAGCAGATGCGGTCGTCGGTCGACAAGCGGGTCGGCTTCCGGGTCGGTCGCGGCGATGTCCGCGCCGCCGTCCTGCTCCTGCTGGCCGAGCAGCCGATGCACGGCTACCAGATCATCAATGAGATCGCCGAGCGCAGCGGTGGTGCATGGAAGCCCAGTGCCGGATCCGTGTATCCGACGCTGCAGCTGCTGGCCGACGAGGGTCTGATCGTCGCCGAAGAGGCGGGCGGGCGCAAGACCTACTCGCTCACCGAGGCGGGCGCCGCCGAGGCCGAGGAGGCCGCCGAGTCCGACGCCCCGTGGGAGGCGCCGGGGCTGCGCGACAGCGGACGCATGACCGCGTTGCCGAAGGCCGGCATGGAGCTTGCCCAGGTCGTCGCTCAGGTCGCCCGCACCGGTTCGCCGGAGCAGGTGCAGGCGGCGGTCGACGCGCTCGGCGAGACCCGCCGGCGCCTGTACGCGATCCTCGCCGAGGACTGAACCCGGTGCCGCCGGCAGCTGACGGCGGAGCGGACACGGTGATGACCGATACTCGGGCACGCTACAACCGGATCATCCGCTTCGCCGCGCGCGCCCTCGTCCAGGTGTGGTGGTTCGAGCTCGTCCTGCCACGCCTGGGCCTGACGCGTCTCGCGATGCGACGGCAGCCGCAGCGGATGACGCGGCTGGCCCGTCGGTTCCACGCCCTCGCGCTCGAACTCGGTGGCCTCATGATCAAGGTCGGACAGTTCCTGTCCTCCCGCCTCGACGTGCTGCCGCCGGAGATCACGAAGGAGCTCGAAGGCCTGCAGGACGAGGTGCCCCCGCTCCCGTTCGCGGCGATCCGCACGGCCGCGGAGGCGGAGCTCGGCATGCCGCTCGAACGCGCGTACGCGCGGTTCGATCCGGCACCGGTCGCCGCCGCATCCCTCGGGCAGGCGCATCGCGCGCGCCTCCACGACGCTCTCGCCCATGACGTCGGGTTCGCCGAGGTCGTCGTCAAGGTGCAGCGTCCCGGCATCGACGACATCGTCGCGGTCGACCTCGCTGCCCTTCGCCGCGTGGGCGGCTGGCTGCGCCGCATCCGCGTCGTGTCGGAGCGCGTCGACGCACCGGCGCTGGTCGAGGAGTTCGCCGCCACCAGCCTCGCCGAGACCGACTACCTCCATGAAGCGGCGTGGGCGGAGCGCTTCGCCGCCGACGTCGCCGAGGATCCGCGCGTGGACGCCCCCATCGTGGTGTGGGAGCGCGTCACGCGCCGGGTGCTCACCCTGGCGGACGTCACCGCCATCAAGATCTCGGATGCGGACACCCTCCGCGCGGCGGGCATCGATCCGGCAGCGGTGGCGACGCTGTTCGCGCGGGTCATGTTCGACCAGCTGTTCCGCCGCGGGTTCTTCCACGCCGACCCCCACCCCGGCAACGTCTTCGTCACACCGGACGCCGCCGCGGAAGGCGGTTTCCGGCTGACGTTCATCGATTTCGGGATGATGGGGGAGGTGCCCGACACCCTGCGTGACGGACTCCGCAGCCTCCTGATCGCCGTCGCCGCGCGCGACAGCAAGCGTCTGGTGGAGGGGATCGGTCGAGTCGGCGTGCTCTTGCCCGACGCGGACACCGTGGAGCTCGAACGCGCCATGAGCACGCTGTTCGCGCGATTCGGCGGCATGGGGTTCGCGGAGCTCCGCGATGTCGATCCGCGGGAGTTCCGCGAGTTCGCCGAGCAGTTCGGCGACGTCACCCGTGAGATGCCGTTCCAGTTGCCCGAGAACTTCCTGCTCATCATCCGCTCGATGTCGATCACGTCCGGCGTGTGCAGCACTCTCGACCCGGCGTTCAACGTGTGGGATGCGGTCGAACCCTACGCATCCGAGCTCCTGCGGGCCGAGAGCGGCAACCTGGTGCGCGACATGCTCGGTGAGATGGCATCGGTCGCCGCGATCACAGCGCGCCTGCCGCGGCGCGCGGACGCTCTCATCACGCGCCTCGAGGAAGGACGCCTCACTGTCGACTTCTCGCGTCTCGAACGACGCTTCGCGCGGACCGAGAAGCTGGCGACGCGCGCCGTGAGCGGCGTGATCTTCTCCGGCACCCTCATCGCGGGCGTGCTCCTGCGTCCCTCCGACGAGGTGCTCGGCTCGGTCCTCATGCTGCTCTCGCTGCTGCCGCTCGCACACGTCGTGCTGTCCGGGTTGTTCGGCAGGCGCTGAACCGGCCACACCTGACGCACGATACGGTGGGGGCCATGCCCCGCGCCCGATCTTTCGACGAAGAGCTCTTCCTCGATGCGGTCACGGAACGGTTCTGGATCCATGGATACCGGGGGTCCGCTCTGACCGATCTCTCGGCCGCGACCGGCGTGGCCAACGGCAGCCTCTACCAGGCCTACGGCAGCAAGTGGGCGCTGTTCTTGGTGGTCTTCCGGCGTTACTGCGCCGGTCGCCTCGACTTCGTCGAGGCCGCCCTTGCTCCGGGGCAGGATGTGGCAGACACCGTCCGCGCCTACCTCGCCGCCGTGCGCGCCGATTGCGCGGCTCACCCCGACCGTCGCGGCTGCCTCATGCTGAACACGATCGCCGAGTTCGGGTCGGATGAGGAGATCGCGCGGATCGTGGCCGGCACCATGACGCAGATGGAGCAGCGCATGGCCGAGGCGCTGGCCGAGGCTGCCGGTCGCGACCGGTGCGACGAGGACGTCGTCGCCGCGGCAGCCAACGTCGTCGCGATCTCGCAGTCGCTCATCCAGCTGTGGCGCATCGGCCGGGATGAGAGGGAGCTCGCCCGCATGAGTGAGCAGGTCGCGCTCGCCGCGTCGGGAGTGCTCGCCGCCTGATCGGGTCAGCGGATCGCGATCGCCGCCTCGGGCGTCGCGACGCGGAAGGTCAGGCTCTCGATCAGGTACAGCTCGACCGCGTCCCGGCTGTGCGCAGCGTATCCGAGCGAGATGTCCTGGCCGGACTCCAGGATGAAGTCGCCGCCTCGCAGGCTCACCACCACCGCGCCCGTGATGCCGGGCGTCCACGCCACCGGGCCCCCGAGGATGCGTTCCAGGTGACGCTGCAGCACGGCGCCTCCCGCGTCGCTCCCGCCGGAGATCTCTGTCCACGTCGCTGTGTCGACGGCGAGGCCGTACGGTCCGCCGACCCCGGCGCCCGACAGCGTGGCGATCGCGTCGGCCACCAGAGGAGCGAGCCGGTCCGGCTCACCGGCAGCGCTGAGCGGCGCGTGCGGTGACGACGGGATGATGCCGACGAACCCCGCGGCATCCCATCCGTGGAAGACCGCCGCGTTCTCCGCGCTCGCGAGCGCGACAGCGGCCTCGTCCAACGGCGTCAGGTCGGTGTCGACGGCGCCGCGGGCATCGTCGTCGAGTTCGCTGCGCGACAGGGAGAAGTCCGCGCGCAGTTCTGCGAGGGGCAGCACCTGGCGTGAACGCCCCGTCACGCCCGCGAACGGCGTCGAGAAGCTCGCGCCGACGCGCCCGAGGGCCGTCGCCGAGTGCTGCCAGCCGAGCGGACCGACGAAGTCGACGAGGCGCCGGGCGCCGAGAGCCGGCTGCAAGCGGGTGCGCGCCTCATCGTCCAGCGTGTCCCAGGTCGCGTCGGTGATGGGCGCGAGGTCGCGATAGAGGTGATCCATGAGAGTCCTTCCGATCGTCAGGAGCGCCCGCCGATGCCGAGCGAGGAGTCCGTGACGGGCGCAGGAGGCCCGGATGCGGGGGATGCGGTCGGCGGCTCATCGTCGAGCCCGTCCAGCACATCGGGGCGCGGTGCGAAGAACACGCTCCCGGTCACCGCGGACGAGAAGTCGAGCAGCCGGTCGTGCAGGCCGGGCGGGTCTCCGATGAACATCCGCTCGAGCATCCGCTGGATCACCCAGAGATCGCGGCAGCACCCGATGAAGTAGGTGCCGAACTCGGCGGCACCGGGGCGGCCGAACGGCATGTTGTCGCGGAGGATGTCGTGCTCGACGCCGTCGTCGTCGACGATCGTCGCCAGCGTCTTGTGGGCCCTCTGCCCACTCGTCGCATCGTCGAGCTCGATGTTGTCGGCCTTCGACCTGCCCATGATCGCCTCCTGCACCTCGGTGGGGAGAGCCCGCCAGGCAGAGAGCGGATGCAGGTACTTCTGCGTCACGATGTAGGTGCCCCCTGCATTGTCGGGGTCCTCATCGCCGACGAGCACGGTGTCGGCGATGTCCTCGCCCACCGGGTTCGCCGTGCCGTCGACGAACCCGAGCACGTCCCGACGGTCGAAGTAGCGGAAGCACGCCGTCTCGTCCGCGGTCGACACCGCGTCGCCGAGCGCATCCATGAGTTGCCGCTCGAACTCGAAGCAGATGTCGGCTCGATCGGCGCGGATGTGGAAGAGCAGGTCGCCTGCCGTCGCCGGCGCCGTGTGCGCCTCTCCGGCGATGGGCGCGAACGGACGGAGTTGAGAGGGGCGCGGGGTGCCCACGAGCCGCGGCCAGATCTCGCTCCCGATGCCGACGGTGCAGGTCAGCGTCGCCGAGGGGTCGCGGAAGGCGACCGCCATGATCGTGCCCGAGAGGTCCGCGAGGACTCCGCGCACGCGGTCGAGCGCCTCCGCTCCGGCTGCCACACCAAGCACCAGGAACACGGCATGCGTCGACAGCGGCGAGCCGAACTGCTGCATGGCTCCCGGGACGAACGAGGAGGGATCGGCGCGGCGCACGTTCTCTGCCATCGGGTTCCCTTCCGACGGCCGCAGGAGCACCGTCGTCGCCAGTATGGCGTCGCAGCGCGTGGGAGCGCTCCGACACTCGACGAATGTCCGCCCGACACCGGGCGAGATCTCGGTCGACGGCGGAGCCGACCGGGGATGTGGAGCGGCCGCTCCATCACGTACATTCTTCTGTGCGGGGAGGAGAGCCATGGAACGAGAACGCGTCGCGCTGGGCGACTATCTGCGCGCCCGACGCAACGTCCGCCAGCCCGAAGAGGTGGGTCTCGAGCGCGCTCCGGGCCGGCGTGTGCCGGGACTGCGCCGCGACGAGGTCGCGCAGCTGGCCGGCATCAGCGCGGAGTACTACCTCCGTCTCGAGCAGGGGCGCGGTGCTCGTCCGTCCGACCAGGTGCTGCGCGCGCTCGCGGGTGTCCTCGGTCTGGATGCGGAATCCCGTGCCTACCTCGGACGCCTGGCCGCGGGAACGCCCGCTCTGCCGGTCCCGGAGGACGCGGCGGTCGCGGACCAGATCGCGCGCGTGCTGGCGCAGTGGACGCACACGCCCGCGTACATGTCGGACCGTCACCGCGACGTCGTCGTGGCCAACCCGCTCGCCGCGGCGTTCGGCTTCGGCGGGCTGGCGGCCGGGCAGAACGTCGTGATCAACCTCTTCAACGACCGGATGAAGCGCACCCTCGATCAGTGGGAGTCGATGACCAGGGCGGCCGTCGCGACCCTCCGGCGTGATGCGGATCCCGACTCGCCCCGGCTGAAGGAGATCATCCAGGAGCTCTCGCACGACGAGGATTTCGTGCGCATCTGGGAACGTCACGATGTGTCGGGCCCGGAGGACGCGCAGATCTCGATCATCGTCGAAGGGCTCGGCACGCTCGATGTCGAGATCCAGAACTTCGGCGTGAGGTCCCTCCCTGGCTACATCATGACCGTCATGGCGGCGCCGCCGCAGTCACTCGCGGCCAGCGTCTTCTCACGGCTCGTCGAGCGATTGGCGGCGGCGGAAAGTGGTACTACCCGGGCCTCCCAGCCGCTTCACCCCCCTCGGTAGCCTTCCGGGTGTCGATCCTCACGAAGGAGCACCCATGACGTTTCCCCCCGCGTCTTCCCCCGTCCAAGCGGCCCTTCCGCGATGAACCTGCAAGACGTCGTCGACGAGCTGGCCGAGACCCTCGGTCGTTCCGTCGTCATCAACGACCTCGCCTACCGCCCGGTCGCGGCCTCCGCGCAGGGGGACGAGATCGACGAGGTCCGGGCGCGCGCCCTGCTCCGTCGCCAGACCGCTCCGGTCGAGCGGGCGTACCTGGAGAGCCTGCGGCTGCTGCAGTCGCGGCGACCGCTCACGATCGATCTGACACGGTTCAACGCCCGCGAGCGCCTGGCCATCCCGATCTGGACGGACGATGAGCCGGTGGGCGTCCTGTGGCTCATCACGGGCGAGATGCCCGCGCTCACGGAGCACGACTACCGCGCGATCGATGCCGCCGTCGCGGTCTCGCGCGACCTGCTCGTCACCCACTCACGCACCGCGACGGTCTCGGTGCGCACCGCCGTCATGCGCGATCTGCTGGCAGCCGACGTGCTCGCCCGCCGCGAGGCCCTCACCGCCGCCGTGCGGTCATACGGCGTCGAACGCGGACCCGGCAGCGTGGTGCGCGCGGTGGCCGTCGGCTACGACACCGGCGTGGTGCAGCGGGCGGCGCTCGGACGGTCGTTGGAGAGTCTCCCCGGGGTGCGGCTCACGTTCCTGGGGGAGGACGGCGCCTCGTTGCTGTTCCTCGGGCACGCGGCCGACACCGACGCGACGGATGCAGCGATCGCCGCCGAGACGGCCGCGGCTGACGTGCTGCTGCGCGCCATCGGCTCCGCCAGCCTCACGCGTGAGGACAACGACCTGCGCGAGGTCGCGGATCGTGCCATCGCCGCCGCCGCTGTCGCCGAGGTGCTTCCCGCCCTGGGCGGTCGGGCCGCTGCGGAGGACATCGGACCCTGGTTGCTGATCTCCGACATCGTCGCCGACCCGAGCCGGCTCGCCCGGTTCTCGCCGGCGGCGCACGTGCTGTTGAACGACGCCGATCCGCTGCGCCGGCAGACGATCGAAGCGTTCCTCGACGGCGCGGGTCGTGTCCGCGAGGTCTGCGACGTGCTGCACATCCACCGGACGACGCTCTACTACCGACTCGAGAACATGCCGGACCCGGTGCGCGAGGCGCTGGATGACGGCCTGTCGCGCAGCACGTTGCATCTCGCGCTGAAACTCGCCGCGTACTGGGAGCACTCGGGGAGGATCTGATGGCCGGCAGCGTGATCACGACGTCGGACGGCGTGCGGCTGCGTGTGTCGGACACCGGTGGCGGCGGCATCCCTCTCGTCATGCTGCACGGCTGGGGTCAGACGGCGGCGCTCTTCGAGGGTCAGCTGGTCGGGCTCGCCGACTCGCGCCGAGTGATCGCGTACGACATGCGCGGACACGGGCTCTCCGACAAACCCGACCACGGCTACCGGATCGCGCGGCTCGCGGCCGATCTCCGCGACGTGCTGGAGGGACTCGGCATCGAGCGGGCGGACCTTCTCGGGTGGTCCATGGGTGCATCCGTCATCTGGTCCTACCTCGAGCTGTTCGGCTCCGCCCGCGTTCGCTCGCTCGTTCTGGTCGATCAGCCCGCCGCTGTCCTCGCATGGCCGTGGACCACCGAGGAACGCTCGGCCGAGACGGGAGCGATCCTGCCGATCGACGGGCTGACCGAGCTCGCCGCATCCATCGCCGCGGATGAGGACGGTGACGTGGTGCAGAGCTTCGTCAGGTCCATGTTCAGCGAACCGGTCGATGAGCGCGTATGGCGCGTGGTGTCGGAGCAGATCCGGCAGACGCCCGTGCACGCCGCCGTCCCGCTGTTGCTCGATCATGCCGCGCAGGACTGGACGGACGTTCTCGGACTCATCGATGTCCCGGTCCTCGTGATCGGCTGCGAGGGCAGCCACGTCGGTGTGCGCTCGCAACGCGAGCTGGCTGCCCGCATCCCCGGCGCCGTCGTGCACGTGTTCGAGCGGGATGCGGTGTCGTCGCACTTTCCGTTCCTCGAGGCGACCGAATCGTTCAACGGACTCGTCGAGGCGTTCCTGAGTGGTGTGACGAGCAGCGCTTCGACAGGCGTCGAGAAAAGAGGGGACACCCGGTCGCAGCTTTCGCAGCCTGTGCGCGCCTAGCGTCGAAGCCATCAGATGCGAGACGAGGTGATCGTGGTGGCGGAGATGCCGACGATCGTGCTGGTGCACGGTGCGTTCGCGGACGGGGCCAGCTGGTCGCCCGTCGCGTTGAGACTCCAGGGAGCGGGTTTCGAGGTGCGGGTGCCCGCGATCTCCAACCGAAGCCTCGCCGACGATGCCGACTACGTCAGTGCGTTCGTCTCCCGCATCCCCGGGCCCGTCGTGCTCGTCGGGCACTCCTACGGCGCCACGGTGGTCGGAGTGGCCGGACGCAGCGACAACGTCGCCGCCGTGGTCTTCGTGAGCGGATACGTGCTGGATGCGGGCGAGAGCGCAGCAGAGATCCATGCCCGCTTCCCCGCGGCGCCGGCGGTCGAGTTCTTCCGGCGAGGTCGCCTACCCGGAGCTCGGCGACGGCACACGCCGCGACACCTCGGTGGACGAGAAGGAGTTCGCCTTCCTTGCCGCAGCGGGCCTGCCCGACGACGAGGCCGAGGTGCTGGCGGTGACCCAGCGTCCGCTCGATACCGCAGTGTTGAGCGAACCGGCTCAGGCCGCGGCGTGGCGCACCACCCCGGCGTGGGGCGTGATCGGTCTCGACGACCGCGTCGTGAACCCCGATGCCCTGCGGTGGGCCTACCAACGCGCCGGGGCCCGCCAGGTCCTCGAACTGGACGGCCCTCACCTGCTGATGCACACGCATCCCGCCGAGGTGGCCGCGCTCATCGTCCGCGTGGCCGCGACGCTCGCCTGAGCACGAACCTCCGCGCGCGGTGCCGGTCGGTCACTCCTGCAGCAGAGCCTGCCAGTCGGCGGGCACCCGATCGGCGGGGCCGGGGGCGGGCTGCGACAGAGGGTGCGAGTGGGCCGGAGCGAGTTCGGGACCGGTCCCCATCGTCTCGGATTCGTAGTCCCAGAACCAGTCCTCGCCGGGCTCGAAGCTCTGGATGATGCGATGCCCCGTGGTGCGCCAGTGCGCCGTGGCGTGCTTGCCGAGGGAGTCGTCGCAGCAGCCCACATGGCCGCAGCCGGCGCAGCGGCGCAGATGCAGCCACCAGCTGCCCGTCTGCTCGCACTCGACGCATCCCGTGCCGCTGGGAGGCACATCCGTTCTGATCTGAGGCGAATCGTTCATGCCTGTGCCTTTCTCGCTCGCATCATCGTGGCAGCCACCACTGTCGCGATGAAGACCAGCGCGGCGAAGATCAGAAGAACCACCGTCTGGTCGACGAAGGTGAGGAATACGCCGACGGCGAGAACGGGGAGCGCCAGCCCGCAGTAGGCGATCAGGAAGATGAGCGCCAGCGTCTCCCCGCGGCGGGCGGGGTCCGCCAGGGCCGACGCGGTCGCGATCGACGCCTTGAACAGGAGACCGACGCCCACCCCCGACACCACGCCGCCGACCAGGAAGAGCGCCAGGTTCGGCAGCACCGCGCCCGCAGCGACCAGAACGAGTCCCACGGCGCACGCGAGCCGGGCGATGCCCAGCTGCACGCGCACAGGCACGCGTGCGAGCAGCACCTGCGCCGCGGCCGCCGCGCCGAACACCGAGAACGTCGTCGCGCCGGCGACCAGGTGATCGTGCTGGTCGAAGGTCCCGGCGAGGAAGGTGGGGGCGAGAGAGGTGAACAGGCCGAACAGGGCGAAGCCGGCGAAGGCGCCGAAGCCCGCGGCGATGAAGATCCGGCGGGATGCGGGCGGCGTCGCGAGGCGCTGCGGACGGTACGCGGGCCGCGGCTCCCGCGTCGCCACGGTCTCGGGGACGGCGAGCAGGGCCACCGCCGCGAGCAGCAGCAGCACCAGGAAGACCGCGTGAGGGAAGACGAGCGGATCGGGCAGGAACTCGGCGAACAACCCGCCGATGAGCGGGCCCAGTGCAAGGCCCCCGATGTTCGCGGCACCCGCGACGGACGCCGCGACGATCGCGTTCTCGTCCGGCCGTGCCGCCTGGCGCAGCTCGCCGAGGTGCGCCGTCGCCGTCGCGGTCAGGATCCCGACGCTGACGCCGTTCACCAGCCGGGCGGCGATCAGACCCGGCACGCTCATCACGGCGAGGAACATGACCGCCGACACTGCGGACACCAGCACGGCGATCACCAGCATGCGTCGCCGCCCGGTCCAGTCGCTGATGTGCCCGAGGAAGAAGAGACTGAAGACGACGCCGACGGCGTAGGCGGCGAAGATCACCGTCACGATCGACACCGGGAAGTGATCGAGCTCCTGATACAGCGGATAGAGCGGTGTCGGCACCGTCGAGTACGCCATCACCAGCAGGAAGGCGATCGCCACGATCCAGAATCCGGCCCCGTGGGACACCTTCCGACTGCTGCTGCGCACCTGCGACATGCTCCGCCTTCCCGGCCGTCCGCGTGCACGGCCCCATCCCTCACAGGCTAGGGCCGGGTGGACGCGGGGGGTGCGACCCGTGTCGAGCATCGCCTCGACACAGGTGTCGTGCGGCCTCGGCAGAACCCGGCAGACTTCGATGGCAGGAGAGGGTTCTGTGCCGCGGGCGGCGGCGCTAGCCTGAGCCAACGAGGAGACGGAGACGGTCATGGCGGAGTTCACACGCGGATTCGGCGGGCGGCGGCGAGAGTCGGACCCGAGGCTCCCGCCGGGTCAGTACCTCACGGCGGACTTTCCCGTCCTCTCAGCCGGGCCGACTCCGCGGATCCCGGAGAGCGAGTGGTCGTTCTCGATCCGCACCGAATCCGGCGCGGTCACTTCCTGGAGCTGGTCCGAGTTCCTCGCGCTGCCGGCCGAGGACGTCCACACCGACATCCACTGCGTGACGCGGTGGTCCAAGCTCGACACGACCTGGCGCGGCGTCTCGATCGACACGCTGTTCGCCGGCATCGACACCTCGTATGAGTACGCCATGGCGCACTCGTACGGCGGTTACACGACCAACGTGCCCATGGCCGACCTGCGCGGCGGGAAGGCGTGGATCGCCTACTCGTTCGACGGCAAGCCCCTCGATCCAGAGCACGGCGGCCCCGCGCGGCTGCTCGTGCCGCACCTGTACTTCTGGAAGAGCGCCAAGTGGGTGCGTGGGCTCAGCATGCAGAAGCACGACGACCCGGGCTTCTGGGAGCAGAACGGCTACAACCTGCACGGCGACCCGTGGACAGAGGAACGCTACTGGTGAGAACCAGCGACTGGCTCGCCGCTCGGGTCGCCGCCGCCATCCCCGACACCGCGCACGGTCGCGTGCTGACGCTGTCCGTCCCCGGATGGCCGGGCAACGCCCCCGGCCAGCATCTCGACATCCGCCTCACGGCGCCCGACGGCTACCAGGCCGAGCGTTCCTACTCGATCGCCTCCTCCGGTCCGGGGGAGAGCGTCGAGATCGCGGTCGACGAGATCCCCGAGGGAGAGGTGTCGCCCTACCTCGTGCGTGTCGCCGAGCCGGGCGACGCGCTCGAGGTCAAGGGACCGCTCGGGGCCTACTTTGTCTGGCACGACACCGACCCGTCGCCGGTGCAGCTCATCGCGGGCGGCTCCGGCATCGTGCCGCTGCTCGCGATGGCACGCGCGCGGACCGCGGCGGGCGCCGGCGCGCCGTTCCGGCTGCTGTACTCGGTGCGCACGGCGGCCGACGCGTTGTATCGGGACGAGGTCGAACGGCTCGGTGCCGCCGGGGTGGATGTGACCTGGGCGTACACCCGCCAGGCGCCGACCGGCTGGCCGGGGCGCGTGGGCCGCCTCGATGCGGAGCGCATCGCGCAGGCCACGTGGATGCCGGCGCAGCATCCGCTGACGTTCATCTGCGGTCCGACGAGCTTCGTCGAGGCGGCCGCCGATGCGATGGTCGCGGCGGGACACGATCCCGCGCGCGTGAAGACCGAGAGGTTCGGAGGATCCTGATGGACAGCACGCCGCACGTCCGCCCCGACCCGCGCCGCGTCGCCCAACGCGTCGACGGCAACGCGCTCGCCGGCATGCTGGACGCCTTCGCCGGTCTCGATCCGGCCCTCCTCGTGCTCACGTGCGGTCATTGCGGTCGCAGCGCCGCCCTCGCCGAATGGTCGGTGGAGATGGATGCGGCAGCCGCCATCGTGCGCTGCCGGGGCTGCACGCGCACCTTCGCGACGATCCTCCGCCGTGACGGCGGTATCGAAGTGCGCGCCGCCGGGGGATCGATCGCCACCACGTCCACCGTCTGACGAGCCCTCGACTCCTGTCGGGGGACAGGCCTCGGAGGCGGCGGGTAGCGTCGCACGCATCCGACGCCGAACGAGGGCGGAGACGAGGGAGAGAGCATGCGACTCGAACGAACCGGAATGGTGTCCATCGACCTGACGGGAAAGACGGCCCTGGTGACCGCGTCGTCGGGCGGCATCGGCTTCGCGATCGCGCTGCGCCTGGCGGAGGCGGGAGCCGAGGTCATCGTGAACGGTCGCAACAAGGAGTCCGTCGAGCGTGCCGTCGCCGAGATCAACGCGCAGGTCGAAGACGCGGCGCGCGGCATCGTGGCCGACGCCGCCGATGAAGCCGGGGCGGCGACACTGGTGGCGCAGGCGGGACGCGTCGATGTGCTCGTGAACAACCTGGGGATCTTCGAGGCTGCCGAGGCGTTGGAGATCGACGACACCGCCTGGCGGCGCTTCTTCGAGACGAATGTGCTCTCCGGTGTGCGCCTGACGCGCGAGCTGCTCCCGCAGATGATTCAGCGGGGCTGGGGGCGCGTGCTGAACATCGCGAGCGACTCGGCCGTCGTCATCCCCGCCGAGATGATCCACTACGGCACCTCGAAGACCGCCGTGCTCGGAGCCTCACGCGGATTCGCGAAGGCTGCGGCAGGAACGGGGGTCACCGTGAACGCCGTCATCGCCGGGCCCACGCACACTCCCGGCGTGGAGGAGTTCGTGGCGCAGGTCGTCGGGCGGGACCTGCCGTGGGACGAGGCGCAGCGCGAGTTCATGCGCACGGCGCGGCCGCAGTCGTTGCTCGGGCGCCTCATCGAGCCGAGCGAGATCGCCAACATGGTCGTCTACCTCGCCTCGCCCCTCGCCTCGGCGACGACCGGTGCGGCAGTCCGCGTCGACGGCGGTTACGTCGACTCCATCGTCCCCTGATCGGGGAGGGCCGCGACGATCCGCGCGACGACCTCCGGCACGCTCTCCCGCGTCGAGACCGTCACGCCCCACTCGTCCGTCTCGAGCGGCTCGAGCGTGTCGAGCTGGGAGGCGAGCAGGGCGACCGGCATGAAATGGTCGGTGCGTGCCGCCATGCGCTTCGCGAGAGTGGCCTCGTCGAGCTCCAGCGCGGCGAAGAAGATGGGCTCCGTGGCCTCGGCGCGGATCAGATCGCGGTACCGGCGTCGCAGCGCCGAGCAGGCGATGACGACGGGCGCCGTCTCGCTCGCCGTGCCGAAGGCGAGCCCGACGCGACCGAGCCACGGTGCACGATCCTCGTCGGTCAGCGGCACGCCGGCCGCCATCTTGGCCCGAGCCGCATCGTCGTGGAGATCGTCGGCGTCGAGGTAGACACCCCCGAGGCGCGCGGCCAGGGCGAGGGCGACCGTCGACTTTCCCGCGCCCGAGACGCCCATGACGACGATCCGCATCCGACCCGTGTCGCTCATACGCTCGAGCCTATGGCCGCCGAGTCGAGAGCCTGTCACCAGCCGTGGGCATTGAACCACGCGCTGCGCCGGTCGCCTTCCGTGGCATCCGCGACGCCGCGGAAAGCGTCGTGCGGCGCGAGGACGCCGTCCTCCAGGGCGACGAAGCCCCAACAGATCCCGCAGAGCGCCGCGCCGTGCGGGAACCCGTCGGGCAAGCGCGGCGCGGGTGCCGCGGGATCGCCGGAGCCGGGGCAGAAGGGCGCATCTGCGTCGCGGTCCGACCACATCCGCGACGTTCCCGAGCGGTTGTGCAGGCCGCTGTGACCACGGGGTCTCGTGCAGACGGCGCCGCGGGAGCGGCTGAGGCACCACGCGGCGCTCATCTGCCCACCACGGAGACAGCGCGGCCGAGCGGACGTAGCATGGTCGTCATGTCCACGAAGCCCTCGCCCATCCAGCTGCTGAACGTCCGTCCCACCGAGGACGAGAACGGCCGGCCGAGCCCGGAGGAGTCCTTCGGCTGCTGCGGCGGCGGCTCCTGCAGCATCGACTGACCCCTCCCGGGCGCTTCGGCGTCAGTGACCCGCGGGCGGAGCGCCGATCGAATCGGCGGGCTTGCGGATGAGGAGCGCCCCGACGATGGTCGGGATCGCCACGATCGCGGCGAACAGGAAGGCGTTGCGCGCACCCGCCGCCCATGCTGCCGCGTCACCCGACGCCGCGTTCGCGACGAAGCCCGCGTTCATGATCGTGATCATCACGGCCACGCCGGCAGCTCCCGCCACCTGCTGGACGGTGCTCACGATCGCGCTGCCGTATGAGTAGAAGCGGGGTGCGAGCGAGCCGAGCGAGGCGGTGAACAGCGGCGTGAACGACATCGCGAGGCCGATCGACAGCAGCGTCTGGGTGACCACGAGCTCCCAGACCGGTGTCGTCTCCGACAGCGTCGTGAACACCCACAGCAGCGACACCGTGAGGATCGAGCCCGGGATGAGCAGCACGCGCGTGCCCCAGCGGTCGTAGATGCGGCCGATGAAAGGACCGGCGAGACCCATCGCGAGAGAGCCGGGCAGCACGATCAGACCGGTCGTCAGCGGGTCGAGGTTCAGCGCGCTCTGCGCGAACAGCGGCAGGACGGTGATCGTGCCGAAGAAGGCGAGCGAGAGCACCGCGAAGTGCGCCACCGAGATCGTGAAGTTCGTGAACCGGAAGACGCGCAGGTCCAGGAGTGCCCGATCCTCGCGCTGCAGGACGAACTGCCGCCATACGAACAACGAGAGCGCCACGACGCCGACGACCAGCGAGACGATGAGCGTCATCGACGACGCGGTTGCCGCCGCATCCGTCGCGCCCTCATGAGAGCCTCCGCCGATCTGGCTGAGGCCGAACACGACGCCGCCGAACCCGAATGCCGACAGCACGACCGAGAGCACGTCGATGCGGGCGTGCGTCTGCGTGCCGACGTTGGTGATCCATCGCGCGCCGATGGCGAGGGACACGAGGGCGATCGGCAGCACGATCGCGAAGATCCATCGCCAGCCGAAGTACTGCAGCACGAAGCCCGACATCGTCGGGCCGATCGCCGGAGCGAGCGCCATCACGATGCTGACGCGGCCCATCATCCGCCCGCGCGCGGCGGGCGCGACCACAGTCATGAGGGTCGTCATGAGCAGCGGCATCATGATGGCCGTACCGGACGCCTGCACGACGCGCGCGACGAGCAGTACCTCGAACCCCGGTGCGAGCATGGCGATCAGCGTTCCGAACGAGAACAGCGACATCGCCAGCAGGAAGACCGTGCGGGTCGTCAGCCGCTGCAGCAGGAAGCCGGTGATCGGGATCACGACGGCCATGGTCAGCATGAAGGCGGTCGTCAGCCACTGCGCGAGCACGGCGGTGATGTCGAGATCGGTGATGAGGTGCTTGATCGCCACACCCATCGTCGTCTCGTTGAGGATCGCGACGAAGGCCGCCACGAGCAGCAGCCAGATGATGCGGTTCTCGCCGGAGCGGACGGCGGGGGTGGAGTCGGTCGTGGTGGCCACGGAACCGGTCTGGACGGATTCGGCGTGCATGGTCGTCTCCTCGGAATCGAAAAGGGATGGGGACGGCCGCCGGAAGTGGCGAGCGAATCAGACAACGCGGCGAGCGGGTGGAGCATTCCCGAGACGGCGGAATCCGGTCGGGCCTGGTCGTCGCCCGAGCCCGGCACCGATGCGCGTCGGACAAGACTACCGGTTCGGATCCGGGTACGCGGGGGCGATCTAGGCTGAGCGCATGAGTATGGCCGGCCCGTCGCATCCGCCGGGGTTTCGCGGAGTGGATGCGGCCGCCCAGCGCCTGCGCAACGCCGAAGCTCCCCGCATCCCTCACCTCGGACGCCGGATCGCCGCGCTGTTTCGCCCCTACCGTGCGCGCCTGATCATCACGGCCCTGCTCGTGGTCGCCGGTGCTGCGGTCGCCGTCGTGCCCGCCCTCATCGTCGAGCGGGTTTTCGACGACGCGCTCTTCCCGGCCGACGGGTCGGGGGTGGACATGGGGCTGCTCGTGCGCCTCGTCGCGGTCATGGTGGTGCTCTTCCTCGCCTCGGGCGGACTGCAGGTCGCGCAGACCTGGTTCACCTCGACGGTCGGCAACAACGTCACGGGCGATCTGCGCGTGCGCCTGTTCGATCACCTGCAGTCCATGGAGCTCGGCTTCTTCACGCGCACGAAGACCGGGGTGATCCAGTCGCGGCTGCAAAACGACGTGGGAGCCGTGTCGGGCGTCCTGACGAACACGGTCACGAGTGTGCTCGGCAACACGGTCACCGTCGTCGCGTCCCTCGTCGCCATGGTCCTGATCGATGTGCGACTCACCCTCATCGCGGTGTTCTTGATGCCGATCCTGGCGCTGATCCAGCGCCGCGTCGGACAGGTCCGCGCACGCATCGCGGGACAGACGCAGGAATCGCTCTCCGAGCTTTCCGCGATCACGCAGGAGAGTCTGAGCGTCTCGGGGATCCTGCTGGCGAAGTCGTTCAACCGGCAGCGCAGCGAGTCGGCGCGCTACGGAGCGCAGAACCGCATCCAGATCCGGCTGCAGGTGCGCCAGGCGATGAGCGGCCAGGGGTTCTTCGCGCTCGTCGGCGTCATCATGGCGAGCGTTCCCGCCGTGATCTACCTGGTGGCGGGCTTGTTCATGTCGGGCGGCGCGGATGCGGGGATCTCCGCCGGCACGATCGTGGCGTTCACCACCGTGCAGGCACGCCTGCTGCAGCCGCTCATGGGCCTGATGCGCGTCGCCCTCGACGTCCAGACCTCTGCCGCCGTGTTCGCGCGCGCATCTTCGAGTACCTCGACCTGCGACCCGCCGTCCGCGACGCTCCCGATGCGATCGACGTCTCCGAGGCGCCGGGGCCGGTGGGGCGCGTCGAGCTGCGCGACGTCACCTTCCGCTACCCGGAGTCGGCGGCCTCCTCGCGCCCGCTGCTGGACGCGGTGTCCTTCGTCGCGGATCCCGGACAGCACGTGGCGCTCGTCGGCCCCAGCGGGGCCGGCAAGTCCACGGTGCTCTCGCTCATCCCGCGCTTCTACGACGTGGACGGCGGCGCGGTGCTGTTCGCGGGCGCCGATGTACGCGGGCTCACCGCGGCATCCATCATCGATCGCATCGGCATCGTCTCGCAGGAGACGTACCTCTTCCACGCCACGATCGCCGACAACCTTCGGTACGCGAAGCCCGATGCGACGGATGAGGAGCTCGCTGTCGCCTGCGAGGCCGCCAACGTGCACCACGTGATCGCCGGCTTCGAGAAAGGCTACGACACCGTCGTGGGGGAGCGTGGCTACCGGCTCTCCGGCGGCGAGAAGCAGCGCATCGCGATCGCGCGTGTGCTGCTGAAGGACCCGCCTGTGCTGCTGCTGGACGAGGCGACCTCGGCGCTGGACACGCGCAGCGAGCGCGTCGTGCAGCAGGCGCTCGATACGGCGGCCCGGGGCCGGACCACGATCACCGTCGCGCACCGGCTGTCGACCGTGGTCGCCGCCGACGTGATCCTCGTCGTCGACGACGGCCGCATCGTCGAGCGCGGCACGCACGCCGAGCTCGTCGCGGCGCAGGGGCTCTACGCCACGCTCGCGAGCGAGCAGCTCACCGTCTGAGCGCCGCTCACCAGAGCAGGGCCGCGGAGATCAGCGGCCGCGCATCGTCGGGGACGGCGATGGCCGCCGCATCCTGCCGCTCCGAGATCGACCGGGTGAACGCACCGACCAGCCGGCGGTAGTCGTCGTCAGGATGCGCGGCCGCCACCCGCGCGAGTCGCGGGATGTCCATGCGCAGCAGCTGCCCCGCACGGGCCCGAGCCGCGGCCGTGTGCCCGGTGCCGTCGAGCACCCGCATCCCCTCGCTCATCGCGTCGAGACAGTCGCGCAGCACGTCGAGGCGTTCCTCGTGCTGCGTGATCGACGAGCCGTCCGCGCGCTCCCGCCAGTGCACGACGACGTCGGACAGCACGTCGAACCGGCGTGCCCTCGCATACATCTGCTGGGCAACCACCTGATCCTCGTAGAGCCGCCCCTCGGGGAAGCGCAGGCCGGTTCGCTGCCAGAACTCGGTACGGCTCAGCTTCGACCACGCGACGACGTTGGCCGTCACCTCGGGGTGCTCCTCGAGGGTCGTCGCCGTCCGCGAAGGCGCCGTCGCCCGGCTGACCCACGGTTGCACGTCGCCCGCGGAATAGCCGCCCGATCCGTCCGGACGAAGGCGCACATACGCGCCCACCGCGAAATCGCTGCCGCTGCCGTCGAGGGTGGCGACGAAGCGCTCGAGAGCCGTGGGAAGCATGACGTCGTCGGCGTCCAGGAAGGCGAGGTAGGGCGTGTCGACCAGATCCAACGCCGCGTTGCGGGCGGCCCCGAGCCCGACGCGTCGGGGGAGCCTCACCACGCGGAAGCGCGGATCGGATGCGGCGGCCGCGTCGAAGAGGTCGCCGGTGCGATCCGAGGACGCGTCGTCGACGAGCACCGCCGTCCAGCCCGACAGCGTCTGCGCACGCAGCGAGTCGAGGGCGGCCTGGGCCCACGGCTCGACCTGGTGGCCCGGCACGACGACCGTGACGAGGGGACGCTGATTCACGTCGCCGATCGTACCGCCGCGACCGATGCGGCCACCGCCTCGGCGACCGGGCCGAGATCGAGAGCCAGGTCGTGGGGGAACGTGAAACGCACGGCGGTCTGCGCCACCTCCGGCGCGATGCCCATCGCCACGAGCACGTGCGAGGGGTCGTCGCTGCCGGCGGCGCATGCCGAGCCGCTGGAGGAGACGATGCCGCGCCGTTCGAGCTCGAGCAGTACGGCCTCACCGCTGGTGCCCTCGAAGGTGAAGCTCGCCGTCGCGGGCAGCCGATCGACAGGGTGGCCGGTCAGCGCCGCGGACGGCACGGCCGCGAGCACCGCGGCGACGAACGCATCGCGCGCGGCTCCGACGCGGGCGGCGGATGCGGCGCGCTCCGCCTCCGCGAGCTCGAGAGCGGTGGCCAGGCCCACCGCGCCGGCGACGTCCTCGGTGCCGCTGCGGCGGCCGCGTTCCTGTCCGCCGCCGTGGAGGATCGGCTCGACCGGGAGGCGGCCGCGGATGGCTGCGGCGCCGATCCCCTTCGGGGCGCCGAGCTTGTGGCCGGCGATCGTGATCGCGTCGGCTCCCGTGCCGGACAGCGGCAGCCAGCCCGCCGCCTGCACCGCATCGAGGTGCAGAGGCACCCGGGCCGCGGCCGTGACGGCCGCGATGGCGCGCACATCCTGCACGGTGCCGGTCTCGTTGTTCGCGTAGCCGAGAGTGACGAGCGCGGTGTCCTCGCGGAGGGAGGCGGCGACCGCATCCGGAGACACCCGGCCGACGCCGTCGACATCCAGGATCGTCGCCTCGAAGCCGTGGAGGCGTTCGAGGGCGGCCACCGATTCGAGGATCGACTCGTGCTCGACCGCGGTCGTGACGATGTGGCGACGGCCACGGGCTAGCATCGCGCCCAGGGATATCCCCTTGACGGCGAGATTGTTGCCCTCGGTGCCGCCGGAGGTGAAGATCACGTCGCCCGTGCGCACGCCCAGCACCGCCGCCACACGCGCCCGGGCGTCGGCGAGGGCGGACGCCGCCTGCTCGCCGACCTCGTGGTGGCTGGACGGATTACCGAACGTGCCCCGCCAGTACGGCATCATCGCCTCGATCACCTCGCGCCGCACGGGCGTCGTCGCGGCGTTGTCGAGGTACATCGCGCCGCTCACACCGGGTCGGCGAGGCGCAGATCGATGTCGAGACCGAGGTCGAGCCCCCGGGCCGCGTGCGTCAGCGCGCCGACGGAGATCACGTCGACACCCGTCTCCGCGATCTGGCGCACGGTCTCGAGCGTGACGCCGCCGGAGGCATCCACGATGGCACGCCCGGCGATCTGCTCGACACCCCGGCGCAGGTCCTCGATGGAGAAGTTGTCGAGCATGATGGTGCCGACCCCCGCCGCGAGGACGTCGTCGATCTGATCGAGACGGTCGACCTCGACCTCGACGTGGGTCGTGTGCGGCAGGCGTGCCAGTGCCTCCTGCAGCGCCTGCGTGACGGGGACGCCGGACGCGGCCAGGACCGCGAGGTGGTTGTCCTTGGCCATCACGGCGTCGGACAGGCTGAAGCGGTGGTTGTGGCCGCCGCCGCTGACGACCGCGTGGCGTTCGAAGGCGCGAAGTCCGGGCGTGGTCTTGCGGGTGTCGGCGATCCGCGCGCCGGTGTGCGCCACCTCCGCGACGTAGGCCGCCGTGAGAGTTGCGATACCCGACATCCGCTGGACGAAATTGAGTCCCACCCGCTCGGCCGTGAGCACCGAGCGCGCGGGGCCCGTGACGGTGGCCAGCGCCGTGCCGGGCTCGAACCGGTCGCCGTCTGCGAGGAGCAGGTCGACGCGGGTTCGAGGATCGACCAGGCGGAAGGCGGCGGCGAACACGGCACCGCCGGAGAACACGCCGCCCTCACGGGCGACGAGGGATGCGGTGGCGACCGCATCCGCCGGGATGAGCGTCTCGCTCGTCACGTCACCCCAGGGGGCGTCCTCGTCGAGGGCCGCGGACACGACCCGGTCGATGGTGGCGGATGTCAGCATGCCTCGGCCTCCTGGGCGATGGCGGCGGCGGCCGGCGCGCCGTCGCGACGGAAGTGGGCGCCGACCGAGACGGCGCGCCGACGTGCCGCGGCGACGAGGTGCTCGGCGACGAGCAGGAGGTTCGCGTCCTCCTGCTCGGCCACGGTCCGGGCGACCGGCGCCGCGCGCCGCCACGCGGCGATGACGGATGCGGCGTACGCCAGGCCCGCCTCGTCGCGCTCCAGGCCCGCGTGGTCCCAGAGCAGCTGCTGCAGGCCTGCCCGGCTGAACGCGGGGGCATCGCTCGCGGGTTCAGCCGGCGGCGCCGGCTCCGCAGCCGGGAACACGGCCGCTCTCGCGGGATCGGCGAGCAGGGCCGCGGCCGCGCGAGCGCCGAACACGGCGCCCTCCAGCAGCGAGTTGGACGCGAGGCGGTTCGCGCCGTGGACACCGGTGCGCGCCGTCTCGCCGACGGCGAAGAGTCCGGGGACGCTGGTGCGCCCGTCGAGATCGGTGAGGACCCCGCCCATCAGATAGTGGGCGGCCGGGGTGACCGGCACGGGTGTCGTCGACCAGTCGATCCCGCGTGCGCGCAGCGCACGGTCGATCGTGGGGAAGCGGGCGGCGAGGGCTTCGGCGCCGCCCAGACCCGTCGCATCCAGCACGACGGGGATCCCGGGCTGGGCTGCGGACTGCCGGGCGATCGCGCGAGCGACCACGTCGCGGGGCGCGAGCTCGCCGTCGGGGTGCGCGTCGAACGCGAAGCGTCGGCCGGCCGCATCCCGGAGGACGGCGCCCTCGCCCCGGACGGCCTCCGAGACCAGGAACGGGTCCTCGCCGTCGAAGGCGGTCGGGTGGAACTGCACGAACTCCAGATCCGCGACGGCGGCGCCGGCACGGATCGCGGCGCCGATGCCGTCGCCGGTCGCGACCGAGGGGTTGGTGGTGTGGGCGTAGAGCTGGCCCGCGCCGCCCGTGGCCAGCACGACGGCGTCCGCATCGATCCGCTCGCGTCGACCGGACGGGCCGATCACATCGACGCCCGAGACCCTCCCCGCCTCGACGACGAGATCGGCGAGGAACGTGTGCTCGCGCACGATCACGTCGCTGTCTGCGATCCGGGCGAGCAGGGCGGCTTCGATCGCCGCACCCGTCGCGTCGCCGCCCGCGTGCAGCACACGGGGCGCCGAGTGCGCGGCCTCGAGCCCCCGTCGCAACTCGCCGGCGCCGTCGCGGTCGAACGGTACGCCCGCCGCCAGCAGCGCGCGGATCGTCTCACCGCCGGCATCGACGAGCACCCGCACCGCGGCGGGGTCGTTCAGGCCCGCGCCGGCGGTCAGCGTGTCCTCGAAGTGGGCGTCGGGCGAGTCGCTCGCCGCGGTGACCGCGGCGATCCCGCCCTGCGCGTGCCCCGTGCTGCCCGCATCCGCCGCGGCCTTCGTGACGAGGACGACCTCGGCTCCGCCCTCGGCCGCTGCGAGCGCCGCCGTGAGCCCGGCGATGCCGCTGCCGACGACGACCGCTCTCATGCCGCGCTGCCGGAGGGCTTGGCGGCCAGCATCCGCTCGAGGGCGACACGAGCCGGGTCGGCGACGGAGGCGGGCACGCTGATGCGGTTGAGCGTCTCGCCCGCGACGAGGCCCTCCAGCACCCAGGCGAGGTAGCCGGGGTGGATGCGGTACATGGTCGAGCAGGGGCAGACGACCGGGTCGAGGCAGAAGATCTCGTGCTGCGGGTACTGCGCGGCGAGGCGCTGCACGAGGTTGATCTCGGTGCCGATCGCGAAGGTCGTGGGCTCGGTGGTCGCGGCGATCGCCTTGCGGATGTAGTCGGTGGAGCCCGCCTCGTCGGCGGCGTCGACGACGGCCATCGGGCACTCCGGGTGCACGATCACGCGGACGCCTGGGTGCTCGGCGCGCGCCTTGTCGATCTGGTCGACCGTGAAGCGGCGGTGCACCGAGCAGAAGCCGTGCCAGAGGATCACGCGGGCGTCGGCGAGCGTCTGCTCGTCGCTGCCCCCGAGGGGCTTCGTCGGGTTCCACATCGGCATCTGCTCGAGCGGCACGCCCATCGCCTTCGCGGTGTTGCGTCCGAGGTGCTGGTCCGGGAAGAACAGCACCCGACGGCCCCGGGCGAAGGCCCACTCGAGCACCGTGCGCGCGTTGGAGGAGGTGCAGACGATGCCGCCGTGGCGTCCGACGAAACCCTTGATGGCCGCGGACGAGTTCATGTAGGTCACCGGCACGACCGGGACGAGGCCGTCGGCGTCGGGGGCGTCCATGTCGCCGTAGAGCTCCTCCAGCTGCTCCCAGCACTCCTCGACCTGGTCGATGTCGGCCATGTCCGCCATCGAGCACCCGGCGGCGAGGTTGGGGAGGATGACGGCCTGCTCGGGCTGCGACAGGAGGTCGGCGGTCTCGGCCATGAAGTGCACGCCGCAGAAGACGATCGCCTCGGCGTTCGGATGCTCGAGCGCGGCGTTGGCGAGCTGGAACGAATCGCCCACGTAATCGGCGTGACGCACGACCTCTTCGCGCTGGTAGAAGTGCCCGAGAACGACCACGCGGTCGCCGAGGGTCGCCTTCGCGCGGCGGATGCGGGCGTCGAGCTCGTCGTCGCTCGCATCGCGGTAGGCCGCGGGCAGCATGCCCTGACGCGGGGACCCGGTGGGGATCACATCGCCCATCGAGGCGCCGGGGCCGTATCCGGGGCGCGTGTCGAAGTCCCATGGGCCGGCCGCGAGGTCGGTGTTGCAGGTGGACCCCGACCCGGCGCCCGAGACGATCGCCTGGATCTCGTGATCGACGGACGGATCGATGGGACGCGGCTGGATGGTCAGCGTCGTGCTCATGTCGTGCTCGATTCGTGACTTCGCGGGCGGCCGAGCGGGCCACGATCGGCCAGCTCGACGTCCTGGTTGTAGCGGTACAGCCGTGCCGGCCGGTGACTCCCGGTGCGGAACGACTCGGTGGGGATCAGGGTGTTGCTGTTCTCGACCTGCCGGCGGAAGTTCGCGGGGTCGAGCTTGCGGTCCAGGATCGCCTCGTTGACCTCGCGCAGATCCGCGAGGGTGAAGGCGTCCGGGAGCAGGCCGTGTGCGATGCGGCTGTAGCCGACCTTGTTGCGCAGCCGCCACAGGGCGTAGTCGACGATCGCGTTGTGGTCGAACGCGAGGCCCGGGAGATCGGTCACCGTGAACCAGTCGACGTTCTCGGGCGCGTCTCCCGCGGCCTCGTGCGCGGCGCTCTGCGCATCGACCTCGTCGGAGCGCAGCAGCGCCCAGTAGACGATCGAGACGACGCGACTGGGGGAGCGCCCGATGTCGCCGAACGCGTAGAGCTGCTCGAGGTAGCTCGCGCTGAGACCAGTCGTCTCGGCGAGGGTGCGAGAAGCCGCGTCATCGAGGTTCTCCGAGGCGTCCAGCCAGCCGCCGGGCAGGGCCCACAGGCCCTCGTGCGGATCGCGGGTGCGTTTGACGAGGGGGAGGACGAGCCGCGGCTCCTCGTCTCCGTCGCGCCGCAGGCTGAAGATCACGGTGGAGACCGCCACGCGCGTCTCGGTGGACTCGGCGTCGGCGATGTCGGGAGAGGGGCTAGTTCGTGTCATGGTGACCTTAACTCGCGATGATCTTAATGTCATCGCGACCAGAAGCAAAATCCGTCGCCGTTCGCGGCGGCTCGCGGCACCCTGTCAGCGCGGCCGCCTACGCTGACCGCATGCCGCCGATCGTGATCGACATCCTGCTGGTCGTCGTGCTGATGCTCGTGTTGATCCAGGGTTGGCGACGGGGGCTCCTGGCGAGCGTCGGGACGATCGCCGGACTCGTGCTCGGAGCGGCCGCCGCGTGGTGGCTCGTGCCTGTCGTGTCCCGCTGGGTTCCCGACGCCGCCTGGCGCGGTTGGGCGGCGCTGGGCGTCGCAGTAGGGCTGCTCGTGCTCGGCGCATCGCTCGGCGGAGCCCTCGGCCGGGCGCTGCGGCGTGGAGCGACCCGCATCCGTCTGCGTGGGATCGATCGGGTCCTCGGAGCCGGGGCGATGACGGTCGTCGCAGCCCTCGTGCTCTCACTCGTCGGACAGAGCGTCGCAGCCCTCGGCATCCCGTTCGTGTCTTCGGCGGTCGCGTCGTCGGGGGTGCTGCGCACGATCGACACGCTCACGCCGCGCCCCGTCGACGAGGCGTTGGCGCAGGTTCGATCGAGCGTCCTCGACGACGGGCTTCCGCAGTTGGGCGCGTTGTTCGGAGAGCTGACCGCCCCCGCCGAGGTGGCGCCGCCCGTCGACCTCGACGACCCCGCCCTGAGCACGGCTGCCCAGTCCGTGGCGCGCATCTCCGGAACGGCGTACTCCTGCGGACGCAACCTCACCGGAAGCGGCTTCGTCGTGGCGCCCGACCGCGTGGTCACCAACGCCCACGTGATCGCCGGCGTCGAACGTCCGATGGTGGAGCTGCCGGGGCGCGCGGCGCGCGAGGGTCGCGTCGTGTACGTCGACGCCACAGCGGACCTCGCCCTCATCGCGGTGGACGACCTGGAGGCGACGGCATTGCCGATGGGCGCCGATCTCGGCCCGGGCGCCGCGGGCGTGGTGCAGGGATACCCGTACGGCGGCCCGTTCACGATGGGCAGCGCCACGGTGCAGACCGTCGGGGTGGTCTCGGTGCCCGACATCTACGACCAGGGACGCGATCAGCGGGAGGTCTACGCGCTGGCGGCGACGGTCCGCCCGGGCAACTCCGGCGGGCCGCTGCTCAACGCCGCCGGGGAGGCCGTGGGCATCGTGTTCGCGCGCGCCGACGACGGCTCCGAGGTCGGCTACGCGTCGACGGCGAACGAGCTCGCCCCGGTCGTGCAGGCCGCGCCCACACTGACGGATGCGGTCGGCTCCGGCGCCTGCGTGCCCTGATCGCCCGCGCGGGCACAGCGGGCTATGCTGGCCCGACAACGTGAATATCGGCCCCACGACCGGTGCGGGAGAGCCTCGGAGATCTTGTCCGAGCACCGAAGGAGCAAGCCTCCCCGCCAATCTCTCAGGTACGCGTACCGCCCCGGTCGGGCGACTCTGAAAAGCGATCCTCGCGGATCCGCCGACGGTGAAAGATCGCGCTCAGCGCGTTCGAAACTCTCAGGCCCATGACAGAGGGGGAGTTCTCAGGCCCTCGCCTACCCGCATCCACCCGGGAGAACTCATGACCGATCCACGCTCCACCCCCCTCCGAGACCGCCACGAGGCGGCCGGAGCCGCCTTCACCGACTTTGGCGGATGGCTCATGCCCGTCCGCTACGGGTCCGACCTCGCTGAGCACCGAGCCGTGCGCGAGGCCGCGGGCCTCTTCGACATCTCGCACATGGCGGAGTTCCTCGTGACGGGTGCGCACGCGGCGGCCTTCCTCGACTACGCGCTCGCCGCACGGCACTCGACCATGCGGCTCGGAAAGGCGAAGTACTCGCTCGTGCTCGCCGCGGACGGCGGCATCGTCGACGACGTCATCGTCTATCGTCTCGCCGACGACCGGTTCATCGTGATCGCCAACGCCGGCAACCACGACGCGGTGGCCGAGGCGCTCGCCGACGCGCGCGCATCCTTCACGCCGCCCGCTCCCACGGTGGGCGCCGACGGCTCGTTCGGATTCATCGCGGGTGTTCACGTCACCGTCGAGGATGCGTCGGAGGCCTCTGCGCTGCTGGCCCTCCAGGGGCCGGCAGCGATCGCTGTTCTCGAGGCGCTGCCGGGGCTGGAGCTCGCCGAGCCGGCTCGGCGCCTGGGCGATCCGCCGACGCCGTGGAGCTTCGACGACCTCGGGTACTACTGCGTGCGCGCCGCGGGGTTCGGCGGGGAGTCGCTGTTGATTCTGCGCACCGGCTACACGGGAGAGGACGGCGTCGAGCTGCTCGTCCGCGCGAGCGCGGCGGGAGAGCTGTGGGACGCCCTCCTGGAAGCGGGTGAGCCCTTCGGTCTCATTCCCGCGGGCCTGGCCGCGCGCGACACCCTGCGCCTCGAAGCGGCGATGCCGCTCTACGGGCACGAGCTGAACCGTGACGTGCGGCCCGCGCAGGCGGGACTCGGGCGCGTGGTCGCCGCCGACAAGGACGACTTCATCGGCAAGGGGGCGACCGAGCCCGCATCCGACGCACGCGTCCTGGTCGCCCTCGTCTCGGAGGGGAAGCGCGCAGGGCGCGCGGGCTATCCCGTGCTCGACGCCGAGGGAAGCGTGGTCGGCGAGATCACGAGCGGTGCGCTCAGTCCCACCCTCGGACACCCGATCGCGCTCGCCTACGTCGACGGCGACCGAAGCCCGATCGGCACAGACCTGTTCATCGATGTACGCGGCACGCGAATCCCCGCGACCGTGACCGAACCGCCCTTCTACCGGAGGAAGAAATGACCGTCGATCCCACCACGCTGTCCTACACCGCAGAGCACGAGTGGGTGCTGATCGACGGCGGCGTCGCCACCTTCGGCATCACCGACTACGCCGCCGAACAGCTCGGCGACGTCGTGTTCGTCGACCTCCCCGCGATCGACGCCCCGGTCGTCGCCGGTCAGGTCTGCGGCGAGATCGAGTCGACGAAGTCGGTGGGCGAGCTCTACGCCCCGCTCAGCGGACGCGTCATCCAGGTCAACGGCGAGGTCGACTCCGACCCTTCGCTCGTCAACGCCGACCCCTACGGCGCGTGGCTCGTGCGCATCGAGCTCGACGGCGAGAGCGCGCCCCTGCTCGATCGCGCCGGGTACGAGGCGCTCATCGAGGGCGCCGCGTGAGCGTTCCCTTCACCGCACGCCACATCGGCACGGATGCGGGCGCGCAGCGGCACATGCTCGACGTGCTGGGCTACGCGACTGTCGACGCGCTGGTGAAGACGGCGGTTCCCGCATCCGTCCACGCGGCGCCGCGCGCCAGCAGCAGCATCCCGGACGCGGCCACCGAGGCGCAGGCGCTGGCAGAGCTCCGCGCGCTCGCCGATGCCAACCGCCCGGCACGCGCCATGATCGGCCTCGGCTACTACGACACCTTCACCCCCGCCGTGATCGCCCGCAACGTCTTCGAGAATCCGTCCTGGTACACCGCGTACACGCCCTACCAGCCCGAGATCTCGCAGGGCCGGCTCGAGGCGCTGATCAACTTCCAGACCATGGTGACCGATCTCACCGGCCTCGCCACGGCGGGCGCGTCCATGCTGGACGAGGCGACCGCGGTCGTCGAGGGGATGCTGGTCGCGCGCCGCGCCTCGAAGTCCGCGTCCGATGTGTTCCTGGTCGATGCGGACGCGCTGCCGCAGACCAAGGCGCTGCTGCATCACCGCGCCGCCGCCGTCGGCATCGAGATCCGCGAGATCGACACCCGCACCTGGGAGCCGACCGCCGCATCCGGCGCCGTGTTCGGGGCCTTCGTGCAGTACCCCGGCGCGAGCGGCCGCGTGTGGGATCCCACAGAGCTCGTCGCCGCCGTCCAGGCGCAGGGCGGGCTCGTGGTCGTCGCAGCCGACCTGCTCGCGCTCACGCTCCTGCGTTCGCCGGGCTCGTTCGGCGCCGACATCGCCGCGGGGACCACACAGCGCTTCGGCGTCCCGCTCGGCTTCGGCGGACCGCACGCCGGATACCTCGCGGTACGCGCGGGGCTCGAGCGACAGCTACCCGGGCGCCTCGTCGGCGTCTCGCAGGATGCGTCGGGCCACCCCGCCTACCGGCTCGCGCTGCAGACGCGTGAGCAGCACATCCGCCGCGAGAAGGCCACGTCCAACATCTGCACCGCGCAGGTGCTGCTGGCCGTGATGGCCGCGATGTACGCGGTCTACCACGGCCCGGAGGGCCTGCGTGCGATCGCCACCGAGGTGGCCCGCAAGGCGCAGGCGCTCGCCGAGACGCTGCGCGCAGGCGGCCTCGAGGTCGTGCACGACGCGTTCTTCGACACGCTCCGCGTTGTCGTCCCCGGCACCGCCGAGCGCGTCATCGAGCGGGCCCGTCGCCGCGGGTACCAGCTCTTCTTCGCGGACGAGTCGACGGTGGGGATCTCGGTCGACGAGACGACCACGGCCGACGACCTCGCCGCGGTGGCGGCCGCGTTCGGGCTGCCCGACGAGACCGTGATCGACGTCGAGCAAGCGGTGCCCCTGGCCGGCGTCGTGGCCGACCTCCACCGCCGGGACGAGTTCCTCACGCATCCGGTCTTCCACGCGCACCGGTCGGAGACCGCGATGATGCGCTACCTGAAGACCCTCGCCGACCGCGACTATGCGCTCGATCGCGGCATGATCCCGCTCGGCTCGTGCACCATGAAGCTGAACGCCGCGACCGAGATGGCGGCGGTGTCGTGGCCCGAGTTCTCCCGGGTGCATCCCTTCGCGCCGGAAGCCGACGTGCGGGGGACTCTCGCGCTGATCGAGCAGCTGGAGACCTGGCTCGCCGAGGTCACCGGCTACGACGCCGTTTCGCTGCAGCCCAATGCCGGCTCGCAGGGGGAGCTGGCGGGGCTGCTCGCGATCCGCGGCTACCACCTCGCGAACGACGACGCACAGCGCACCGTGTGCCTGATCCCGTCATCGGCTCACGGCACGAACGCCGCATCCGCCGTGCTCGCGGGGATGCGGGTGGTCGTCGTCGCGTGCGACGAGGCGGGCAACGTCGACCTCGACGACCTGCACGCCAAGATCGCGCAGCACGCGGACGAGCTGGGCGCGCTCATGATCACCTACCCGTCCACGCACGGCGTGTACGAGCACGAGGTGCTCGCCATCACGCAGGCCGTGCACGACGCGGGCGGCCAGGTGTACATCGACGGCGCGAACCTCAACGCTCTCCTCGGCTTCGCGCGGTTCGGCGATCTCGGGGGCGATGTCTCGCACCTGAACCTGCACAAGACCTTCGCGATCCCGCACGGCGGTGGCGGACCGGGCGTCGGCCCCGTCGCCGCGAAGGCGCACCTCGCGCCCTACCTCCCATCGCACCCGCTGGCGCAGCGCGCGGATCACGCGGGCGGCTTCGTGTTCGAGGGCGGTCCCGTCTCGGCCGCGCCGTACGGCTCCGCATCCATCCTGCCGATCTCGTGGGCCTACGTACGGATGATGGGCGCAGCGGGTCTGGGCGAGGCGACCGGTGCCGCCGTGCTGTCGGCGAACTACATCGCCCACCGCCTGAAGGCGCACTTCCCGGTGCTGTACGCCGGCGAGGCCGGACTGGTGGCGCACGAGTGCATCCTGGATCTCCGCCCCCTCCGCGAGCGCACGGGGATCACGGTCGACGACGTCGCGAAACGCCTCATCGACTACGGCTTCCATGCGCCGACGATGTCGTTCCCCGTCGCGGGCACCCTCATGGTCGAGCCCACCGAGTCGGAGGACCTCGCCGAGATCGAGCGCTTCATCGAGGCGATGATCCAGATCGCCGCCGAGGCGGAGCAGGTCGGCGCCGGGCGCTGGCCGGCAGCGGACAACCCGCTCGTGGGCGCTCCGCACACGGCTCAGTCGGTCATCGGCGGCGAGTGGACGCATCCGTACTCGCGTGAGGAGGCGATCTATCCCGTCCCATCGCTCGTGCGCACGAAGTACTGGCCGCCGGTACGTCGCATCGACAACGCCTATGGCGACCGCAACCTCGTGTGCGCCTGCCCGCCCCCGGAGGCTTTCGCCTGAAACGCCGCCCCACTTCCCGCGAGACTGCATCTCCCGCACGAGATCACGGTAATCACCCGTGATCTCGTCACGGTGGTGCAGTCTCGCGGAGGGGTGGGCAGGGCATGGAGGGGCACAGCGGCGAGGGGGCGTGGCGCTCAGCGCAGGGTGCGGGCGAGGGCATGGAGGGCGAGCGCGTCGGGTGTGCGCTCGCGGCGGACGCCGGCCGCATCCAGGATCGCACCGAGACGTTCAGGCTCGCGGACATCGGCCCATCCCCACCGCGCGAAGCCGTGCACGCGACGACGGATGCGGTCCTCCCGCCGCTTCTCGTCCTGCAGCGCGCGCACCGGGTCGCCGAAGCGTCCGTCGTACTTGAGGAGGCCATCGGCTTCTCCGACGGCTCCGATGTCCGGCCAGGCGAAGTCGGCGCGGTCGGCGACGCCACCACCACCGTGCACCAGCCACTGCAGTTCGGGTGCCGCGAAGCCCAGCCACTCGATGGCTGCCCGGCTCAGCGACTCGAGCGTCGTCTCGGCGCGCGGATCCGCGCGATGCAGCGCCCATCGAGCGAGCCGACGGCCACGGCTGGAGGATGCGAGCTCGTTGTGAGCCACGAGGACCTCGGGCGTCAGGTCCGGATGCGCGCGCAGCGTGGCATCGGCGACGTTGAGGGCGAGCGCGGGATTGCGAACCCGTGCCAACGCGACGACGGTCTCGATGGGACCCGTCGTGAGGATGCCGCCCTCGTCCGTGATCTCGACGCCGCCCCGGCGTGTGTGGATGCGGACCCGCTCCGCTTGCCGTGATGTACCGTCCGCGGGACGGAGGATGTGCACGTCGGCCCCCTCACCGACGAGCGGGAGACCGCGCAGCGCCGCCGCCGACTCGAGTGCGAAGACCGCATCCGGCATCTGGAGGGCCACGGCGTGCACGCGGGCCAGATAGCGATCCCAGGGAGCGAGCGCGCTCCACGCGAGTGCCGGGGCGTACACGCCGCGGTGCACGCGCACGATGTCGCCGCGGCGGAGCGCGAGGTCGGGGCGATGCATGTCGTGCGCGCGCAGCAACGGCGCGGGAGAGGGGAGCAGCTGGGCGCCGGTGCGCAGGGGAATGGGTTGGGTCATCGCCCCACCGTGCGCGCGTCGGTGGTCACCGTGCGCGCCGGGTCCCGCATCCGTGGGCGACACCCCGGCCCCGAGCGGTTGTGCAGGCCCGGTCCCGGTGCAGCCGCCCGCGCCTGCAGCGGCGCCCCCATCGCCCGCTGATCCCGCGAGACTGCATTCTCAGCACGAGATCACTGTCATTACCCGTGATCTCGTGCTCGAAATGCAGTCTCGCGGGAAGGGGAGGGAGAGCGGGCAGGGGAGGATGCGGCGGTTAGAAGATCCCGGGCCAGAGGGACGCGACGAGGGGGTAGCCGACGAAGGCGAACACATCGATGAGCGTGTGCGCGATGACGAGGGGCATCACCCGGCCCCAGCGCCGGTAGCACCAGCCGAACACGACGCCCATCGCGAAGTTGCCGACCACCGAACCCACGCCCTGATAGGCGTGGTACGCGCCGCGCAGTGCCGCTGTCGCGAGGATGATCGACCACCAGCCCCAGCCGAGGCGGCGAAGGCGATCGAAGAGGTAGCCGAGGAAGATGACCTCCTCGGTGAGGCCTGCGCGCGCGGCGGAGAGCAACAGCAGCGGAACGGTGTACCAGGCCGCATCCAGGGGGGAGGCGACGACGCCGACGGTGATGCCCGCGAGGCGCCCGGCCACGTAGAGGGCGATCCCGGGGATGCCGATGATCGCGATCAACGCGACGCCGAGTCCGAGATCACCGCCGAAGCGGCGGAAGTCGAGCCCGATCCGTCGCAGCGCGTTGGCGCCCGGCTCCCAGAGCAGGTAGACGACGAGCGCGACCAGCGCGAGCGAGAAGAAGATGTCGAGCAGCTGGTACAGCGCGTCCCAGAGCGCCTCGGTGTCGCGCGCCGGGTTGAGCTGGGTCTGCTGCGAAGAGATCGCCTGGTTCTCCTGCAGAGAGCGCTGCAGGGTGCGGATGAAGGAGAGCACCGAGTACAGCCCGGACTTGCCGACGGTCACGGCCAGCACGAGCCAGATCTCCCACCGCACGCGTGAACGGGTGAACCCCGTCGCGCGCGGCGGATCGAAGGCCCTCACGGTGCGCCAGAACGGTTCGCGCGCGGGCAGGGTCGTCATCCGCTCAGCATGGCATAGCGGATGCGGGCCGGTCCCGCTTTCGAAAGCGCTCAGATTGCGCGCATAGGGTGTGTGCGGCTTACGCATACGACCGCGTGCGGCATCACGGCCGCCGCGGAGAAGGAGGACGGATGCGGCGTCGTGCGCTCGTGACCACCCTGGCTCTGCTCGGCCTGCTGGCGGGCGGAGTGGTCGGTTGCTCGGCGGAGGAGAACCGTGTCCTGCCGGGCTCGTCCCTGACCGTCGCCACGGCCGCGCCCGTCACCTCGCTCAACCCGTTCGTGCTGGGGCAGGACACCTCCGCCGACCGCGACTTCTCGGCACTGACATCGGGCAGCTTCTGGCGGCGGGAGGCCGACGGCACCCGCTCGGCGAACGAACGGTTCGGCACCGTCCGGGTTCTCACGCGCGACCCGCTCACCGTCCGGTACGCGCTGGACGGCTCGGCCACCTGGTCAGACGGCGCACCGGTCGATGCCGCGGACCTGCTGCTCACATGGGCCGCTCGTACGACGCACCGCACGGATGCCGCGGGTGAGACGCGCTGGGATGCGGGCGCCGGAGCCGGCCAGGGGCTCGACCTCGTGTCGCAGGTGCCCGAGATCGGCGACGACGGACGCAGCCTGACTCTCGTCTACGACACGCCCTACGCGGACTGGCAGATCGCCTTCGACGCGCCGCCCGTCGCCGCTCACGTTCTGGTCGATCTCGCCTACCCGGGGCGTTACGCGGATGCGGCGGCGGCGAAGGCCGCGTTCGCGGATGCCGTCGAGACCGGCGATCTGGATTGGCTCGCGCCCGTGTCGCTCGCCTTCCGCGAGGACTTCCGCCTCGACGGCGACGTCCCGGATGCGGCGCAGACCACGGCCGGTGCATACGACATCGCGCGCATCGCCGACGACGGCCGGTCGATCGATCTCACCGCCGCCGATCGTCCCAGCGCCGCGCGCGTGGAGCGGGTGCGGGTGCGCGCGATGGAGGACCCGGCCGAACGCGTCGCGGCCGTTGCCGGCGGCGAGGTGGATCTGGCGGCCGCGGCGGCGGACCAGGATCTCGTCGACGCGGCGGCCGCAGCGGGCGGCTCCCGCGTGTCAGCGAGGGATGCCTTCGATCACCTGGATCTGCAGACAGCGGGCGGGGGAGTGTTCGACCCCGCGTCCTACGGCGGGGATGCGGATCGCGCGCACCGCGCTCGCGCCGGGTTCCTGACCACGGTTCCGCGACAGCAGATGCTGGACGAGCTCATCCACCCCCTGCTCGCCGATGAGGCCCTGCGGCGGGGCATGATCGAGGCCGCGGGACCGGGGCCCGCCGCGTCGCCTTCGTCGACACCCGACGGTGAGGCCGCGCCTGCGACGGATGCGGCCGGACTGACCGTTCGTGTGCTTTATCCGGCGGGCGACGCGCGGCGGGCCGCGGAGTTCGCCCTCATGTCCGAGTCGGCCTCCCGTGCGGGAGTGACCCTCGTCGACGTCTCCTCGCCGGACTGGGCGCATGTGCTGAGTGACCAGCCGGACGCGTACGACGCAGCCCTGTTCGCCTGGAGTCCCGATCCCGCAGCCACCGTGGCGCACGCGACGGTGTTCCACACCGCCGCGGCGCAGAACGTCTACGGCTGGAGCGACGAGGAGGTCGACGCGCTGGTCGTCGACGCGTCGTCCGCGCTGGAGCGCACGCAGCGCGACGAGCTTCTGTCCCGACTGGACGAGGCCGTCACCGACGAGGCGTGGGCGCTGCCGCTGTTCGCCGTGCCGCAGCTGACGGTGTGGTCCGACGCGCTCGCGGGGCCTCCGGCCGAGGTGTCGGGCGACCGCATCCTCGCCACGTTCACGACATGGCGTCCCTCGTCCGGCACAGCGAAACCGGGTGAGGGTTAGTTCCGGCCCGCGCGGCCGGCTGTCATCGGTGGGCTTGAGCAATATGCTCGATCCGCGCGGGGGTTCGTTAAGGGTGTGTAACTATTCGCGCGGTCGTTTTGACCAAGCAGTGGGTCGTGCTTAGTGTTTCGGTATCCGCGGCACGATGCTCTCACAGCTCGTCGTGCCTGCATCATCCCTTTCCAGGAGGAACAGTGAAGCGCAGCAAGATCGCTCTCGCGAGCGTGGCGCTGGCCGGTATCGGGGCTCTCGCCCTCGCCGGCTGCGCGAGTGGCGGCTCGGACGAGCCGACCCCTGCCGGTGGCGACGCCGGTGCCATCATCAAGGTGAACGGTTCGGAGCCGGAGAACCCGCTCTTCCCGGCCAACACGAACGAGACCGGCGGCGGCAAGATCGTCGACTCGATCTACGCGGGCCTGGCCTACTACGACGGCGAAGGCAACATCGTCAACGACGTGGCCGACTCGATCACCGTCGACGACGCCAACACCATCACGGTGAAGCTCAAGGAGGGCCAGAAGTTCAGCAACGACGAGGCCGTCACCGCAGACAGCTTCATCAAGGCCTGGAACTACGGCGCGCTCAAGTCGAACGCTCAGAAGAACGCTTCCTGGTTCTCCGACATCGAGGGCTACAGCGAGGAGACCGACTCCGAGCTCACCGGTCTGACGAAGGTCGACGACACGACCTTCACGATCAAGCTCTCCAACCCCGTCGCCGCCGACTTCGTGCAGCGTCTGGGCTACTCGGCGTACTACCCGCTTCCCGAGGTTGCCTTCGAGGACCCCGCCGCCTTCGGTGAGAACCCGATCGGCAACGGCCCCTACAAGCTGGCCGGCGAGGGCGCGTGGCAGCACGACGTCGAGATCAACCTCGTGAAGAACGACGCCTACACCGGTGGCCGCGAGGCCAAGAACGGTGGCCTGGACATCGTCTTCTACGCCAACCTGGACGGCGCCTACGCCGACCTCCAGTCGGGCAACCTCGACGTCCTCGACGCGATCCCCACCAGCGCACAGGCGACCTTCGAGTCCGACCTGGGCGAGCGCGCGGTCAACCAGCCCGCCGCGATCTTCCAGTCGTTCACGATCCCGGAGAGCCTCGCGCACTTCTCGGGCGAAGAGGGTCAGCTGCGTCGCGAGGCGCTCTCGCTCGCGATCGACCGCGACGCGATCACGAAGACCATCTTCAACGGCACGCGTACGCCGGCCAGCGACTTCTCGTCGCCGGTCATCGGTGGATGGTCCGACTCGCTCGAGGGTGCCGACGTCCTGAAGTACAACCAGGACAAGGCGAAGGAGCTGTGGGCCGAGGCCGACAAGATCTCGCCCTGGAGCGGCACGTTCCAGATCGCGTACAACTCCGACGGCGGCCACCAGGCCTGGGTCGACGCGACCACGAACTCGATCAAGAACACGCTCGGCATCGACGCGTCCGGCGCTCCGTTCGTCGACTTCGCCTCGCTGCGCACCGAGGTGACCAACCGTACGATCACCACCGCGTTCCGCACCGGTTGGCAGGCCGACTACCCGGGTCTGTACAACTTCCTCGCGCCGCTCTACGGCACGGGCGCGAGCTCGAACGACGGCGACTACTCGAACCCCGAGTTCGACAAGCTCCTCGCCTCCGGCGCGGCAGCTGACAGCGTCGACGCGGCCACGGCCGACTACGAGAAGGCTCAGGAGATCCTGCTGAAGGACCTCCCCGCCATCCCGCTGTGGTACTCGAACGTGAACGGCGGGTACGCTGACACGGTTCAGAACGTCGTGTTCGGCTGGAACTCGGTTCCGCTGTACTACCAGATCACGAAGAGCTGATAGCTCTTCTGATCGCGACCGCGAGGCGGTGACGATCCCGTCACCGCCTCGCGGCCTGTCCAGGGACCTGCGTCCGCGTCACCCCGCGGGCGCCGGTCTCTCGTCGGGCGGGGGGTTCTTGCACCGATCGTGCGAGGATACTCCTCGGCCACTTTCTCGGAGGGAGAGAGGATGCTCGCTTACATCCTCAGACGCATCCTGCAGGTGATCCCGGTCTTCTTGGGATCCACACTGCTCATCTATTTCCTCGTCTTCGCGATGCCGGGAAACCCGATCCTGGCTCTGTTCGGCGACAAGACGCCGAGCCAGTCGGTGATCGACGCACTCGAGGCGCAGTACCACCTGAACGAACCGTTCATCGTGCAGTACTTCTACTACATCACCGGCATCTTCCAGGGAGACCTGGGCAACACGTTCTCGGGCCAATCGGTCAATGACGTCCTCGCCCGAACGCTGCCCGTGACCGGTCGACTCGCGGTGATGGCCATCGCCATCGAGTTCTCGCTCGCCATCATCATCGGTACCATCTCGGCCCTGCGTAAGGGCAAGATCTTCGACAACGTGGCGCTGGTCATCTCGCTGCTGTTCGTCGCGATGCCGATCTTCGTCCTGGCCTTCCTCGCGCAGTACTTCCTCGCCCTGCAGTTCGGCTGGTTCAAGCCGACGGTCGGCGGGAACAACAACTGGGGCGACCTGTGGCTGCCGGCACTGGTGCTGGGATTCAGCCTCTACGCCACGAGTATGCGGCTCATGCGCGGCTCGGTCATCGACACCCTCAACCAGGACTGGGTGCGTACCGCGTACAGCAAGGGTCTGCCGCGTCGACGCGTCATCCCCGTCCACGTGCTGCGCAACTCGCTCATCCCGGTCATCACCAACTCGGCCACCAACTTCGGTGTCCTGCTGGTGGGTGCCACCGTCACCGAGGCCATCTTCAACGTCCCCGGCGTCGGCAACACGCTCTTCCAGGCGACGCTGCGCCACGAGGGACCGACGATCGTGTCGTTCGTCACCGTCTTCGTGATCATCTACGTTCTCGTCAACCTGGTGATCGACCTGCTTTACGGTCTGCTCGACCCGAGGATCCGCTATGTCAAGTAACTCCGAACTGCCGACGCATTATGTCGCCGAGGTCAAGGACGCGTCGCTGACGGTCGACGCCGTCCGCATCGCAGACGAGAAGCCCTCCAGCCTCTGGCGGGATGCATGGCGAGACCTGCGCAAGCGCCCCACCTTCTGGATCTCGCTCGCCGTCGTCGCCTTCATCCTCTTGATGGCCGTGTGGCCGACGCTGTTCACCCAGACGCCGCCCAACGACGACTGCCAGCTGTCCAACAGCAACGGCGGCCCGGCCGCCGGCCACCCGCTGGGATTCACGTTCCAGGGGTGCGACATCTACGCGCGCATCGTGTGGGGATCCCGCACGTCGCTGTCGGTCGGTCTGCTGTCGACCCTCATCGGATCCTCGATCGGTCTGATCATGGGCGCGCTGGCCGGCTTCTACGGCGGATGGCTCGACTCGCTGCTCTCCCGCGTCGGCGACATCTTCTTCTCGATCCCCTACATCCTGGCCGCCGTCGTCGTGATGAGCGTGTTCTCGGACTTCCGCAACGTCTTCACCCTCGCCATCGCGATCGGTGGATTCTCGTGGGCTTCGACCGCCCGCGTCGTGCGCGCCGAGGTGTTGCGCGTCAGGCAGGCGGACTTCGTGACCGCATCGCGGGCTCTCGGGCAGTCGCGGTTCCGCACGATGCTCTCGCACGTCGTCCCCAACGCGATCGCGCCGCTGCTGGTCATCTCGACCCTCAGCCTGGCGGCGGCCATCGTCGCCGAAGCGACACTGGCGTTCCTGGGTGTCGGCCTCGGCTCCGACGTCATGTCGTGGGGCCGTGACATCTCCGAGGCGCAGCAGTCGTTGCGCATCGCTCCGATGGCGCTCATCTACCCGTCGATCGCGCTGACGCTCACCGTCCTCGCGTTCATCCTCCTGGGCGAGCTGATCCGCGACGCCCTCGACCCGAGAGCGAGGGCCCGCCGATGAGCGAGAGCGCCGCAACCCCGTTGCTCAGCATCCGCAACCTCCGCGTCGCCTTCGACACCCAGTCGGGCAGCCGGGAGGTTCTCCACGGTGTGAACCTCGACGTGTTCCCCGGCGAGACGGTCGCGATCGTCGGCGAGTCCGGCTCGGGCAAGTCGACCACCGCCTCCGCGGTCGTGAACCTGCTCCCCGGGACCGGCCACGTCACACAGGGCAGCATCACGCTCGACGGGCGGGAGCTGACCGGCCTCAGCCGCACGCAGATGGAGCGCCTGCGCGGTCGGGAGATCGGCTACGTGCCGCAGGACCCGATGTCGAACCTCAACCCGGTGTGGTCGATCGGCTTCCAGGTGAAGGAGGCGATCCGTGCGAACGGCATCGCCACCGGCCGCAAGGAGGTCACCCAGCGGGCGATCGAGGTGCTGCAGCAGGCCGGACTCGCGGATGCGGCCAAGCGCCTGCACCAGTACCCCCACCAGTTCTCCGGCGGCATGCGCCAGCGTGCGCTGATCGGCATCGGCCTCGCGGCCGACCCGAAGCTGCTGATCGCCGATGAGCCGACCTCGGCACTGGACGTCACGGTCCAGCGCGTCATCCTCGACCACATGGCGAAGCTCACGCGGGAGAAGGGCACCTCGGTGCTGCTGATCACGCACGACCTGGGCCTCGCGGCCGAGCGCGCCGAGAAGATCATCGTCATGCAGAACGGCGAGATCGTCGAGTCGGGCCCGAGCCGCGAGATCCTTCAGAACCCGCTGCACCCCTACACGCAGCGCCTGGTGGCGGCGGCTCCCTCGCTCGCCTCCCAGCGCATCCAGGCGCGCGCGGAGAGTCGGGGCATCGAGACGACCGAGGACATCGAGGGTCTGGCTCCCGCGATCCGCGTGACGGATCTGACCAAGGAGTACAAGATCCGTCAGGGCGGCTTCCGCAGCGAAGCCTTCCGTGCCGTCGACGGCGTCTCGTTCGAGATCCCGCGCGGGAAGACTCTCGCCCTGGTGGGCGAGTCCGGATCGGGCAAGTCCACGGTCGCGAAGATGGTGCTGAAGCTCGAGGACCCCACCGCGGGGTCCATCGAGATCGACGGCACCAACATCGCGAGCCTGACCAACCGGCAGGCGTTCGCGCTCCGTCGTCGGATGCAGCCGGTGTTCCAGGATCCGTACGGCTCGCTCGACCCGCTGCGCAACATTGGCAACACGATCGCCGAGCCGATGGAGATCCACAAGGTCGGTGACAACGCGTCGCGTCGTGAGCGCGTGCGCGAGCTGCTCGACCAGGTCTCGCTGCCGCAGGAGTTGGCGACCCGCTACCCGAACGAGCTTTCCGGCGGTCAGCGTCAGCGGGTGGCGATCGCTCGCGCGCTCGCGCTCAAGCCCGACATCGTCGTGCTCGATGAGGCGGTCTCGGCCCTCGACGTGCTGGTGCAGGACCAGATCCTGCAGCTGCTCGCCGAGCTGCAGTCCGAGCTCGAGCTGACCTACCTCTTCATCACCCACGACCTCGCCGTCGTTCGTGTGGCCGCCGACATGGTCGCGGTGATGGAGAAGGGGCGCATCGTTGAGCAGGGAACGGTCGACGAGATCTTCGCCAACCCGGCCGAGGAGTACACCCGCCGCCTGCTGGATGCCATCCCCGGCGCAACCATTCCCCTCGGAGGCGGCAACTGAACCGCACCGTCTACCGGTCGACGTCGGCGACCGTCGGGATCATCATCTCGGCGGTCGCCGCCGCCTTCCTCCTCGGCGACGCGCTGATCCGCGCCGGAATCGTGAGCGCGCTCCTGCTCGCCCCGTGGATCCTGCTCGCGCTGTGGGGGATCTACGTCGGCGTCTTCGTGTCCAGCGTGACCAGCTCCGCCGACGGTCTGCGCGTGCAGAACTTCCTGCGCGTCACGCGCATCCCCTTCTCCGCGATCGCCGACATCCGCATGCGCTACCAGCTCGTCATCGAGACGATGGAGGGCCGCACTCTCACCTGCTACGGGGGACCGGTCTCCGCCCGCAGCGGCGCGCGCCGTTCTCCCAGCGGGGACCGTCCCGCGGCCGGCTCGCAAGACGCCGAGCGCATCATCGACGACTGGCAGTCGGCCCTCGAACCCACCGCGGTTCCCGCCCACGTCCTGCGGATGTGGGATGTTCCGGCGCTCGTGGCGCTCATCGCCCTGGCCGTCTGGGCGGGCATCGCCGTGGCGGTCGTCGGGGCGGGCTGACCGGTCCACAGCCGCCTGCGGTAGACTGAAGGGCCCGGAGTCCCGGGCCACCCTCCCTCACTGCAAGGAAACCTGTATGGCGCGCGCCCTCCGCTCCGATCTGCGTAACGTCGCGATCGTCGCCCACGTCGACCACGGCAAGACGACTCTCGTCGATGCCATGCTCCGTCAGACGGGCTCGTTCGGTGAACACGCGCACGTCGAAGAGCGCGCGATGGACTCCAACGACCTGGAGCGTGAGAAGGGCATCACGATCCTCGCCAAGAACACGGCGATCACGTACAACGGCATCCACACCGACACCCCCATCACGATCAACGTGATCGACACTCCGGGTCACGCCGACTTCGGTGGCGAGGTCGAGCGCGGCCTGTCGATGGTGGATGGCGTCGTGCTGCTCGTCGACGCCTCCGAGGGTCCGCTTCCCCAGACCCGCTTCGTGCTGCGCAAGGCGCTCGAGGCGAAGCTGCCGGTCATCCTGCTCGTGAACAAGACCGACCGCCCCGACGCGCGCATCGCCGAGGTCGAGGAGGAGGCTCACGACCTTCTGCTGGGCCTGGCCTCCGACCTGCAGGACGACGTGCCCGACCTCGACGTCGATGCTCTGCTCGACGTCCCCGTCGTCTACGCGTCCGGTCGTGCCGGTGCCGCGTCGCGCACGCGCCCCGAGAACGGGTCGCTGCCCGACAACGAAGACCTCGAGCCGCTGTTCGAGGCGATCCTCGAGCATGTGCCGGCACCGTCCTACGACGACGAGGCGCCGCTGCAGGCGTGGGTGACCAACCTCGACTCCAGCCCGTTCCTCGGCCGTCTGGCCCTCCTGCGCGTGTTCAACGGCACCCTCAAGAAGGGTCAGACCGTCGCGTGGGTCCGCCACGACGGTTCGCACTCCAACGCGCGCGTGACGGAGCTGCTCAAGACGAAGGCGCTCGAGCGCTTCCCGGCCGAGTCCGCCGGCCCCGGTGACATCGTCGCCATCGCCGGATTCGAGGACATCACGATCGGTGAGACGATCGCCGACCCCGAGGATGTCCGCCCGCTGCCCGCCATCACCGTCGACGACCCGGCGATCTCCATGACGATCGGCACGAACACGTCGCCGCTCATGGGCAAGGTCAAGGGGCACAAGCTCACGGCGCGCATGGTCAAGGACCGCCTCGACCGCGAGCTCATCGGCAACGTCTCGCTCAAGGTCGTCGACATCGGCCGCCCCGACGCCTGGGAGGTCCAGGGCCGTGGTGAGCTGGCGCTGGCGATCCTCGTCGAGAACATGCGCCGCGAGGGCTTCGAGCTCACCGTCGGCAAGCCGCAGGTCGTCACCAAGCGCGGCGAGGACGGCAAGCTCAAGGAGCCGTTCGAGCACCTGACGATCGACGCCCCCGAGGAACACCTCGGCGCGATCACGCAGCTCATGGCCGCGCGCAAGGGTCGCATGGACAACATGACGAACCACGGCACCGGCTGGGTGCGCATGGAGTTCGTCGTCCCCTCGCGCGGTCTCATCGGGTTCCGGAGCGAGTTCCTCACCATCACGCGCGGCACGGGTATCGCCAACGCGATCTCCCACGGCTACGACGACTGGGCCGGCTCCATCACGACGCGTCAGAACGGCTCGATCGTCGCCGACCGTCAGGGCGTGGTCACCCCCTTCGCCATGATTGCGCTGCAGGAGCGGATGAGCTTCTTCGTGCAGCCGACCGAAGAGGTCTACGAGGGAATGGTCATCGGCGAGAACTCGCGCGCCGACGACATGGACGTCAACATCACCAAGGAGAAGAAGCTGACGAACATGCGTTCGTCGACCTCCGACTCCTTCGAGTCGATGACGCCGCCGCGTGTGCTGACGCTCGAGGAGTCCCTCGAATTCGCCCGCGACGACGAATGCGTCGAGGTCACCCCCGAGAAGGTGCGTATCCGCAAGGTCGTGCTCGACGCCACCGAGCGCGGCCGCGCCGCATCCCGTCTGAAGCGCCAGGACGCCAACGCCTGAGTCGGACTCAGCGGACCTCGGAGACGAGGACCGCGCTGGTATCGCGGGTGAGCGCCTCGAAGATGTGAGGTGCGTCCCCGCGATACCGGAGGTAGTCGCCCGGAGAGAGCTCGACGGGGGAGTCGGCAGGCCCTGCGGCCGCGCGCCCGGTGATCAGCACGACGTGCTCGACGGTTCCGGGCGTGTGCGGCAGCGACCGCCGAGGCTCGCCCGGCTCCGCCCGCAACAGGTAGAGGTCGCTCCGAGAATGCGGCGAGCCCGCGGCGAGCAACAGAGCGCTGTAGGGGGAGTCGGACGCAGGGATGCCCTCGTCCGAGCCCGCGCGGATCAGGCGCAGTCCGTCGTCGGGCTCTTCGACGAACACGGCGAACGGCACTGCCAGAGCCGTCGCGATCGCCCAGAGGGTCTCCACGCTGGGGTTGCCGGTGCCCGATTCGAGCTGCGAGATCGTGGCCTTCCCCACTCCGGCCCGGCGCGCCAGCTCGGAGATGCTCACCCCCGCGCGTTCCCGCTCGCGCCGCAGCGACCGGGCGATGCGTGGACCCATGGTCTCCATTCGTTCAGTATGACGTACAGGCGTTCGGTTTGACGAACGGTTTTCCGGCGGACATCATGTGGAGATGGACCCCGACAGCCTGCCCGACCCCGGCCGCCGCGCGGTTCGCCAGGGCCTCGCGGTGGCCCTGGCGACGAGCGCGTACGGCATATCCTTCGGTGCCCTCTCGGTCACTGCGGGCCTGGATGTCTGGCAGACCTGCGTCCTGAGCCTGCTCATGTTCACCGGTGGGTCGCAGTTCGCCTTCGTCGGCGTGATCGCCGCAGGCGGCATCGCCGCCGCACCTGCAGCGATCGCCTCCGCGGCGCTTCTCGGGGTGCGCAACGTGGCATACGGCATGCGGCTGTCGCCGCAGTTCGACGGGATGTGGCGCAAGATGGCCGCCGCCGGATTCACCATCGACGAATCGACCGCCGTCTCGCTCGCACAGACGGATGCGCGTGCCCGATCGCTCGGATTCTGGGTCACGGGTGTCGGCATCTACGTCGGCTGGAACATCTCCACGCTGGCAGGCGCTTTGCTGGGTGATGTCCTGGGCGACCCGCGCGCCTACGGCCTGGATGCGGCGGCCGCCGCCGCCTTCCTCGCGCTGCTGTGGCCGCGGCTGGTGGGCGGGCAGGCCATCGCGGTCGGCGTCGCCGCGGCCGTGGTGGCGACCGTCCTCACGCCCGCGCTCATGCCGGGCGTTCCCGTGCTGATCGCCGCCCTCGTGGCGGTCGTCGTCGGGTGGGCCGACCGGCCCGGTGCGGGGGCGGCATCGTGACGCTGTGGAATGCGGTCCTTCTGGCCGCGGTGATCTGTCTCGCCCTCAAAGCCGTGGGATACGCCATCCCGACGCGCTTCGTCGAGGCGCCGAGGCCGGCACGCGTCGCGGATCTGCTCACCGTCGCGCTGCTGGGTGCGCTGGTCGCCGTGCAGGCGCTGGGCGCCGGGCAGGCGATCGTGGTCGATGCTCGCCTGCCTGCGCTCCTGGTCGCCGCGGGGCTCCTCGCGCTGCGTGCCCCGTTCCTCGTGGTGGTCGTCGCGGCCGCCGCCGTCGCCGCCCTGCTGCGTCTGGTGGGTTGGGCCGCCTGAGACGACTCCCACCTGCGGCGACTAGGATCCCGGGGTGGGCTCGCTTGCATCTCGTATCGCCGCCTGGGCGATCGCTCTCGTCGTGGGCGTCGTCTACGGCGCCGCCGGATCCTTCGCGCATGCGGCATTCATCGGACCTGTGCCGATCGGGCTCCTGCTCGGGGTGACCGGCGCCGGTGCGCTGCTGATCGCCGTGCGCCTCCTGACGGCGGACAGGTGGACGACCCTTGCGGCCGCGCTGGGCGTCATGGTCATCACGTACGTGTTCGCCCAGCCGTCGACGGGTGGGTCGGTGCTGTTCACGGTGGAGCATGAGACGCTCGCGCTGATCTGGATGGGCGCCGTCCCGCTGCTGGCGGCCGTCGTCGTGGCGTGGCCGCGCGCGCCCCGACGGGCAGCCGAGGCGAACTAGACTGATGCCGTGACGTATGTGATCGCCCTTCCGTGCGTCGATGTCAAGGATCGTGCCTGCATCGACGAATGCCCCGTCGACTGCATCTATGAGGGCGACCGCTCGCTCTACATCCACCCCGATGAGTGCGTGGACTGCGGAGCGTGCGAGCCGGCCTGCCCCGTCGAGGCGATCTACTACGAAGACGATCTGCCGGAAGAGTGGCAGGACTACTACAAGGCCAACGTCGAGTTCTTCGACGACATCGGCTCGCCCGGCGGCGCCGCCAAGGTCGGCGTGATCCACAAGGATCACCCCGTCATCGCCGAGCTGCCGCCCCAGGGCGAGTGAACGCCTAGATGAGCGTCGCCGACCTCGCCGACTACCCCTGGGACGCCGTCGCGCCGTACGCCGAGACCGCGCGTCGTCACCCCGACGGCATCGTCGATCTCTCGATCGGATCTCCCGTCGACCGCACTCCGGCGGTCGTCGAGGCCGCGCTCGCGGCCGCGACCGACGCGCACGCCTATCCGCAGACCGTGGGTACGCCCCCGCTGCGTGAAGCGATCGTCGACTGGTACGCGCGTCGCCGCGGCGTCGCGGATCTCACTGCCGCCCACGTGCTGCCGACCGTCGGTTCGAAGGAACTGGTGGCCCTGCTTCCGCTGCTGCTCGGCCTCGGCGTCGGTGACACCGTCGTGCATCCGGTCGCGGCGTATCCGACCTACGAGGTCGGCGCACGCCTGGTCGGGGCGACCGCGGTGGCCGAGGACGATCCGGCCTCGTGGCCGGACGGCACCAGACTCATCTGGATCAACTCTCCCGGCAACCCGGACGGCCGGGTGTGGAGCGTCGCCGAACTGCGCGTGGCCCGTGAGCGGGCGCGAGAGCTCGGCGCGGTGCTCGTGTCGGACGAGTGCTACGCCGAGCTGGGATGGGAAGCGCCGTGGGCTGAGGCCCCCGTGCCGTCGGTCCTGGATCCCGCCGTGGTGGCAGCCGATCTGTCGGGGGTGCTGTCGGTCTACTCGCTGAGCAAGCAGTCCAACCTCGCCGGTTATCGTGCCGCCTTCCTCGCGGGCGATCCCGGCCTGGTCGCGCGGCTGCTGACGGCGCGGAAGCACCTGGGGCTCATGCTGCCCGCTCCCGTGCAGGCCGCGATGGTGGCCGCGCTGGGCGACGACGCGCACGTCGCCGCACAGAAGGGGCGCTACGGCGCCCGTCGGGCGGTGCTGAAGCCCGCCGTCGAGGCCGCCGGCTTCCGCGTCGACCGCAGTGAAGCCGGGCTCTATCTCTGGGCGACGCGCGGCGAGGATGCGTGGGACAGCATGGCCGCCCTCGCCGATCTCGGCATCCTGGCCGGCCCCGGGCACTTCTACGGACCGCACCATCCGCAGCACATCCGGCTGTCCCTCACGGCATCGGATGAGCGGATCGCCGCGGCTGCGATGCGTCTCGGTGCCGCGAGCTCGTAGGTTTCCTCTTACGGATCTCCCATTCCTTTGGCGCCATTCACCGTAGGCCGCTGCCACGGCTAGGCTGTAATCGCAGGGGCGCGCCGACACGTAGTGTGCCCGGGCAGGTCGCCACCGGGCGACCGAGGATCCCCACCTTTCGCCGACGATCCATCGCAAGGAGGCGCCGTGACCGAAGCCGGCTCGCAGCAGAAGACCGCACGTCTGACCGTCGCAGAGCACACCGCGGAGCTGCCTGTGCTGACGGGCACGGACGGTGTGCCCAGCATCGATGTGTCCTCACTGACGCGTCAGACCGGACACACGACCCTCGACTACGGGTTCGTGAACACCGCGGCGACCAAATCCGCGGTCACCTTCATCGACGGCGACGAGGGCATCCTGCGCTACCGCGGATACCCGATCGAGCAGCTCGCGAAGAACTCGACCTACCTCGAAGTCGCCTGGCTGCTCATCTACGGCGAGCTGCCCAGCGCGAGCGAGCTCGAGGACTTCGACAACCGCATCCGGCGTCACACCCTCCTGCACGAGGATCTGAAGCGCTTCTTCTCGGCTCTGCCGCACACCGCGCACCCGATGTCGGTGCTGTCAGCGGCCACCGCGGCGCTGTCGACCTACTACGAGAACCAGTCGGATCCGCACAACCCCGAGTTCGTCGAGCTCAACACCATCCGGATGCTCGCGAAGCTTCCCGTGATCGCGGCCTACGCACACAAGAAGAGCGTCGGTCAGGCCTTCCTGTACCCCGATAACTCGCTCAGCTTCGTCGACAACTTCCTGAAGCTCAACTTCGGAGTGCTCAGCGAGCAGTACGAGATCAGCCCCGTGATGTCTCGCGCGCTCGAGCGCCTGCTGATCCTGCACGAGGACCACGAGCAGAACGCCTCGACGTCGACCGTGCGTCTGGTGGGCTCCACCGGCGCGAACATCTTCTCCTCGGTCTCGGCGGGAATCAACGCTCTGTCCGGGCCGCTTCACGGTGGTGCGAACGAGGCCGTGCTCGACATGCTGGGCCGCATCCGCGACTCCGGCGAGAGCGTGCAGCGTTTCGTCGAGCGGGTCAAGAACAAGGAAGACGGCGTGAAGCTCATGGGCTTCGGGCACCGCGTCTACAAGAACTACGACCCGCGCGCGAAGCTCGTCAAGGAGTCCGCCGACGAGGTGCTCGCCGAGCTCGGCGTCAGCGACCCGCTGCTGGATCTCGCGAAGGAGCTGGAGGAGATCGCCCTGCGCGACGACTACTTCATCTCGCGCCGGCTGTACCCGAACGTCGATTTCTACACCGGGGTCATCTACAAGGCCATGGGCTTCCCGACTCGCATGTTCACCGTGCTGTTCGCGATCGGTCGTCTTCCGGGCTGGCTCGCGCACTGGCGGGAGATGAACCAGGACCCGCAGACGAAGATCGGTCGCCCCCAGCAGCTGTACGTGGGTGCTCCCGAGCGCAACTACCCGGGCGTGGGCTGACGATGCCGCGGCTTCTCGTGCGGCCGCCGTCCTCGCGACTGGCGGAGGGGGAGCTCACGCACCTCGAGCGGGTGCCGGTGGATCCCGCGCTCGCGCGCGAGCAGTGGGAGGCGTACGTCGACGTGTTCCGCGCCCGCGGGTGGGAGATCGTGCCGGTCGCCGAGGCGGATGAGCAGGCGGACGGCGTCTTCGTCGAGGATGCCGTGGTCGTGTTCGGCGATCTGGCCGTCCTCTGCCGCGCCGGAGCCGACTCGCGCCGGGGTGAGCGCCCCACGATCGAAGCCGCGACCGCGCGGACCGGGCTGTCGACGGCGGAGATCGTCGCACCGGCGACGCTCGACGGCGGCGACGTTCTGAAGATCGGCCGTACCGTCTACGTGGGCCTGTCGGCGCGCACGACCGAGGACGCCGTGGCGCAGCTGCGCGCACTGCTCGAACCACGAGGGTGGGACGTGCAGGGCGTCCCCGTGACGCGGGTGCTGCATCTGAAGTCAGCGGTCACCGCACTTCCGGACGGCACCGTCATCGGTTACCCGCCGCTGGTGGACGACGCCGACGCGTTCCCGGCGTTCCTGCCGGTTCCCGAGGAGCACGGCACTGCTGTGGTGGTGCTCGACGAGAACACCGTGCTCATGTCGGCGGACGCTCCGGCATCCGCTGCTCTCTTCCGGGAGAGGGGGCTGGAGGTCATCACCACGCCGGTGACCGAGTTCGAGAAGCTCGAGGGCTGCGTCACCTGTCTGTCGGTGCGGCTGCGCGACTGACGCCGTCAGCGCTCCAGCGTGGCGGCGTAGTCGGGGACCATCGCGTCCGCGCTGCGCGGCGGGCGTTCGTATCCGCGTGAGGCGGGTCTTTCCGGGATCTCCACTGTCTCGTGCGGGAGCGGCTGCCAGGGGATCTGCCCGAGCAGATGGTGGATCATGTTGATCCGGCCACGACGCTTGTCCTCATTGTCGACCTCGTACCAGCGCGCCTCGGGGATGTCGGTGTGCACGAGCATCGCATCCTTCGCCCGTGAGTAGTCCTCCCACTTGGTGATGGACAGCACGTCGTTCGGGCTCAGCTTCCAGCGCCTCATCGGGTCGCTGGCCCGCGAGCGGAAACGCGCCTCCTGCTCGACATCGGAGACACTGAACCAGTACTTGAGCAGCAGGATGCCGTCCTCGACCAGCATCCGCTCGAACAGCGGGGCCTGGCGCAGGAACCTCTGGTATTCCGCATCCGTGCAGTAGCCCATGACCCGCTCGACGCCGGCCCGGTTGTACCAGGAGCGGTCCATGAGCACGATCTCGCCCGCCGCGGGCAGATGCGGGATGTAGCGCTGGAAGTACCACTGCGACTTCTCGCGATCCGTGGGCGTCGGCAGAGCGACGATGCGGCTGACGCGGGGATTCAGGTACTCCGCCACCCGCTTGATCGTCGATCCCTTGCCCGCAGCGTCGCGGCCCTCGAAGATCACCACGACGCGCGCGCCGGTCGCCTGCACCCACGCCTGCATGTCGACGAGCTGGGCCTGCAGACGCGCGACTTCGCGCTCGTAGAGCTTCTTCGGCAGCCGCGGCGCGCTCATGCGTGCAGCGCTTCGTTGAGGGTGACTCCCACGCCCGCGCGTCGCACGGCTTCGATCGCTCCGGTCACCGAGTTCCTGCGGAAGAGGATGCCGTCGCGTCCGGACAGCTCCGCGCCCTTCACGACGGGGCGTGTTCCGTCGGCGCCCGGCTGCTCGTCGGCGAGGACGATCTTGGATCCGGCGGTGACGTAGAGGCCGGCTTCCACGACGCAGTCGTCGCCGAGCGAGATGCCGATGCCCGCGTTCGCGCCCAGGAGCGTGCGCGATCCGATCGAGACCCGGTGGGTGCCGCCGCCCGAGAGGGTGCCCATGATCGACGCGCCGCCGCCGATGTCGCTGCCGTCACCGACCACGACGCCCTGGGAGATGCGCCCTTCAACCATCGAGGCGCCCAGGGTGCCGGCGTTGAAGTTGACGAATCCCTCGTGCATGACCGTGGTCCCGGGGGAGAGGTAGGCGCCCAGGCGCACGCGCGAGGCGTCGGCGATGCGCACCCCGGGCGGGGTGACGTAGTCGAGCAGCCGCGGGAACTTGTCGAGGCTGTGCACCTGGATACCGGCGCGGGTCAGCGCCGGACGCAGACGCTCGGCGTCGGCGGGGTGCATCGGTCCCGCGGTCGTCCACGCGACGATCGGCAGGTGGCCGAAGACACCCTCGAGGTTGATCTCGTTCGGGGCCACGACCCGGTGGGAGAGGGCGTGCAGACGCAGGTAGGCGTCGACCGTGGATGCCGGGGCCGCATCCACATCGATCGTCAGCTCGACGGGAGCGACCGTGACCCGGCGGCGGGTGTCTGCGCCCGCGAACTCCGCGAGGTCGGCGGTCGAGGCGGGCTGCGCCTGGACCGCCACCGTCGGGAACCACGCGTCGAGGACGGTGCCGTCCTCGCTCGTCGTCGACAGACCCGTGCCCCACACCGTGCGCTTCATGCTCATCCCCTCAGGTTATCGGCCCGGGGAGCCTCGATAGACTGAGCTCATGCCCGTGCTGGATCTGTCCGCGTCCGCCGTCGAGCTCACGCAGGCGATCTGCGACATCCGGAGCGTGTCCGGAGATGAGGCGACGCTGGCGGACGCCATCGCCGCGGCCCTCGCGCCCCTGTCGCACCTCGAGGTCTTCCGCGACGGCGACACGATCGTCGCCCGCACCCGCCTCGGCAGGCCGCAGCGCGTCGCGATCGCCGGGCACATCGACACGGTCCCCGTCAACGACAACCTCCCGACCCGTCTGATCGACGACGAGGGCGAGCCGAGCCTCTGGGGGCGCGGCACGGTCGACATGAAGGCGGGCGTCGCGGTCCAGCTGAAGCTCGCCGCCGAGCTCACCGATCCGCGCGTCGACATCACCTGGATGTGGTACGACCACGAAGAGGTGGAAGCCTCCCTCAACGGTCTCGGACGCGTGGCGCGCCTGCGCCCCGACCTCTTCGAGGCGGACTTCGCCATTCTCGGCGAGCCCTCCAACGGCCAGGTGGAGGGAGGCTGCAACGGCACGCTGCGCGTCGTGGCGCGCACGCACGGCGTCCGGGCCCACAGCGCACGCGCCTGGGTGGGGGAGAACGCGATCCACGCCGCAGCTCCGATCCTCGCCCGCCTCGCCGCGTACGAGCCGGCGACGATCGACGTCGAGGGACTCGCCTACCGCGAGGGCCTGAACGCCGTGCGCGTGACCGGCGGCGTGGCAGGCAACGTCATCCCCGATCTCTGCGAGGTCGAGATCAACTACCGCTTCGCGCCGAGCAGGTCGGTGGCCGAGGCGGAGGCGCACGTGCGCGAGGTACTGGCAGGCTACGAGGTCGAGCTGACGGATGCGTCCGCGGGGGCCCGGCCGGGTCTGGACGCCCCCCTCGCTCAGGAATTCGTGCGCGCGGTCGGTGCCCGACCGCATCCGAAGTACGGCTGGACGGATGTGGCGCGCTTCTCGGCGCTGGGAGTCCCCGCGGTGAACTACGGCCCGGGCGACCCGAGCCTGGCCCACCACGACCAGGAGCGCGTGCCGATCGCGCAGATCGAGGACGTCGAGCGCGGACTGCGCACGTGGCTGAGCAGCTGACGCGCGTCGGCCGCTGGCCCGCCGCCGCGCGGATCGGGCTGATCTATGTCGCCGCGCGTCTGGTGACGCTCGGCTTCTTCGCCCTCGCCTCCGCGCTGTCGACTCCGGCATCGCGGTTCGGCGTGGATCCCGGCATCGGCAAGCTGCTCATGGGCTGGGACGCGCAGTGGTACTGGGTGGTCGCCGCCAACGGGTACCCCTCGCCGCTGCCGCTGACCGAGGCGGGCCAGGTTGCCGAGAACGCGTGGGCCTTCCTGCCGCTGTATCCGTGGCTGTCGCAGGGAGTGGGGCTCATCACCGGCGGGTGGCCCGTGGCGGGTCCCCTCGTCGCGCTGATCGCCGGCTACTTCGCGGCGCTCGCGTTCTATCGCCTGATGCGTCAGCGTCTCGACCGGTCGACGTCGACCTGGGCGGTCGTCTTCTTCGTGGCGGGTCCGCTGGCCGCGCTGTTCCAGATCGCCTACGCGGAGTCGCTGTTCCTCCTGTGGCTGATCCTCGCGCTGGACGCCCTGCTCCGGCGCCGTTACATCTGGCTCTACCTCCTCGTCCCGCTCATGGGGTTCACGCGCCCCGGCATCCTCGCTTTCGCCCTCACGCTCGGGCTCGTGGGCATCTGGCGTTGGCTGCGCAGGCGTGCGGATCCCCTCCCCGCACGGGAGATCCTGCACCTGGTCGCCCTCGCCGCCCTGGCCACGGTCGTCGGCTTTTCCTGGCAGGTGATCGCGGCCGTCTCGACGGGCGACCCGGGCGCCTACCTGATGACGGAGCTCGCGTGGCGGCGCAACTGGATCCCGGATGCGGCCGCTCACTTCTTCCCGTTCGAGGGCTTCCTCGCCGGCACCGCCTTCTGGGCGCGGCTGTGGGGCTGGCCGCTGTGGCTCGGGTTCGCGTTGCTGACCGTGATCGTGCTGGCGGCGGCCGCCGTCCTGCTGTTCGCGCCGGGGGTGCGCCGGCTCGGCGTCGAGGTGCGGTTGTGGTCGGCGAGTTACCTGCTCTACCTGCTCGCCGTCTTCTTCCCGCAGTCGAGCACCTTCCGGCTGCTCGTGCCGCTGTCGCCCCTGTGGGGCGCCGTCGCGGTCGGGCGTCATCCGGCCTGGCGTATCGGCGTACTGGTGGCGGGTCTCGCCGCACAGTGGTGGTGGATCTACAACATGTACGCGCTCGGGAACACTCTCTGGCAGATCCCCTGAGGACAAGCGTCGGGCGCGCTCTCACGCACGATAAACTGGGAACTCACCATTGACGAAGAGGAGCCACGATGGCAGCCATGAAGCCGAGAACCGGAGACGGGCCGATGGAGGCTGTGAAGGAGGGGCGCCTGATCATCGTTCGTGTTCCGCTCGAGGGCGGCGGGCGTCTTGTGGTGTCGGTCAACGACGCCGAGGCCAAGGAACTGCACGACGTGCTCGCGGGGGTCGTCGGCGCCTGAGCTGTTCACTTCCTGTTCCACTGCGGCCGGTCCTTCGGGACCGGCCGCAGTGGCATGTCAGTGGTTCTCGTCGATGGTCGTGAGCTGGAGGAGGCCCTCGCCCACGATCGACAGCGCGCCGATGACCGCGGGGGAGGACTGCGTCTCCTGGATGAGCGAGCGGTAGGCGGTCGTCACGGGGTCGCGGCGCACCGGGTCGGCCACGGCGCCGCCGGCGAGGATGCGGGGCACGAGCACGAGTCCGCCCGGGCGAACGAGACGCAGCCCGTGCTCCACGTACTCGATCACGCCGTCCGCATCCGCGTCGACGAGCACGATGTCGTAGGAGGCTTCGTTCATGCGCGGCAGGACATCGGAGGCGCGACCGGTGATGAATCTGGCGCGAGCCGGCGCGATGCGCGCGTCCGAGAACGCGCGACGGGCCGCCTGGAGGTGCTCGGGCTCCTTGTCGATGGTCGTGAGGATGGCCCGCGGCGCCCCGTGCATGAGCCACAGCCCCGACACACCCGCGCCCGTGCCGATCTCGACGATGTTCAGGGCGCGTGAGACCTGCGCGAGCAGCGCGAGCTGCGCACCGATCGGCGGGCTCACCGGATCCGCACCCAGTTCAAGAGCGTGCGTGCGTGCGCGGGCGATCGCGTCGGGTTCGACGGTCGCCTCGCGAGCGAAGCGGTCGCTCGCGTCATGTCCGGCCATGGTGTTCCTCCTCGGCAAGCCTACGGTCGCCGATGGGCGGCGGCGGTCAGGCGCGGCGGTAATCTGAAGGCATGGTGTTCGGGCTCACGATCGAGAAGCTGCTGGTGATCGCCGTGATCGCCGCCTTCCTCATCGGACCCGAACGACTGCCTCGCTATGCGGAGGCCCTCGCACGGTTCACGAACCGCTCCCGCGAGTTCCTGCGCGGTGCGCGCAGCCGCGTGAAGGACGAGATGGGTCCGGAGTTCGACGAGGTGGACTGGCGCAAGCTCGACCCGCGCCAGTACGACCCCCGGCGCATCATCCGGGAGGCGCTGCTCGACGATCCGCCCACGGCGACCGTGCGTGCCGCCGGTGCGACGGCGGCCATGACCGTGTCGACGACGCGCGCGGCAGAGAGCTTCGACCTCGAGTCGGGGGAGCGGCCCCCGTTCGACGACGAGGCGACCTGACGCCTCCGGCGCTCAGCGCGGTGTGACGGGCAGCTGTCTGCCGGAGAGCGAGCGTCCGGATCGCAGGATGCGGTCGGCGACCTGCTGGATCGCGAGCGAGGCCGCATCCTCCGGAGCACTGCGCACGACCGGCTCGCCGGTGTCCCCACCGTGGCGAAGGGCAGGGCTCAGCGGCACGCGCGCGATCACCTCGACCGTCTCGGCGTCGGTGCTCAGCTCCCGTGCGATGTGATCCCCGCCGCCGGAGCCGAACAGATCGAATCTCGTACCGTCCGGCAGCGTCATGGCGGTCATGTTCTCGACGACTCCCAGGACGCTCTGACCGGTCTGTCTCGCCACGAGCGCGCTGCGCGCCGCCACGTCGGATGCGGCCGCCTGCGGGGTCGTGACGACGAGGACGTCGGCGTGGGGCAGGAGCTGTCCGATCGAGATGGCGATGTCGCCCGTACCGGGGGGCATGTCGATGAGCAGGACGTCCAGGTCGCCGAAGTACACCTCGGTCAGGAACTGCTGGATTGTGCGATGCAGCATGGGGCCGCGCCACGCGACGGCGCTGCGGGCGGCGCCCTCGGGCAGGAACATCCCTATCGAGACGACCTTCACGTCGAAGGCGACCGGCGGGACGATGAGCTCGTCGATCCGGGTCGGTCGCACACTCGCCCCGTCGGCGTCGACGAGCCCGAGCAGCGCAGGGATCGAGAAGCCGTGCACGTCGGCGTCCACGACGCCCACGCGTCTCCCGCGTTCCGCCAGGGCGACGGCGAGATTGGCGGTGAGCGTCGACTTGCCGACGCCGCCCTTGCCGCTCGTGACGGCGACCACGCGCGTCAGCGACTCGGGTGTGAAGGGATTCCCCCGCCGCCGACCGCCGCGCAGGCGCGTCGTCAGCGCCTCCCGCTCGTCGGGGCTCATGACGCCCAGCGCGACCTCGACCGGGGCCTCTCCCACCACTCGCTCGGCGGCAGCGCGCACGTCGCGTTCGATGCGATCGGATGCGGGACAGCCGACGATCGTGAGCGCCACAGCGACGCGCACACCGCCGTCGGCGGTCTCCGTCACCTCGCGCAGCATCTCGAGGTCGGCGAGGCTGCGTCTCAGCTCGGGATCGGTGACGGCGCCGACCGCCTCCCTGACCCGGGCGACGCGATTGGTCTCAGAGCTCACGGGCTTCGCGCTCCGCCTTCTCGCGTCGTTCGGCCCGACGGCGCTTCTCTTCGCGCTCGGCTCGCACCTGCTCCGGCTTCTCACCGGCCTCGTGCGCCTGCAGATCCTCCAGCAGCGCGCGCAGCTCGTCGCGGAGCACCTCGCGCGTGACCGACTCGCTCGAGACGTCCGTCAGCGCCATCCGGAGCGCGACGATCTCGCGGGCGAGATACTCGGTGTCGGCGAGGTTGCGCTCCGCGCGCTGACGGTCCTGCTCGATCTGCACGCGGTCGCGATCGTCCTGTCGGTTCTGCGCGAGCAGGATCAGGGGTGCGGCGTAGGACGCCTGCAGCGAGAGCACGAGTGTCAGCGCCGTGAAGCCGTTGTCGGAGGAGTCGAAGCGCAGCTCCGGGGGCAGGATGGTGTTCCAGGCGAGCCAGGCGGCGCAGAACGCACTCAGGCCCACCAGGAACCACGGCGTGCCCATGCCCCGGGCGATCACCTCGGTGAACCGCCCGAAGCGATCGCGCGAGGGCTGCGAGGACCGCGACAGCATGCCGCCCCGGCCCCGGGGTGCGTCCAGTGCTCCTTTGCGGGGGGACCGGGCCATCATTGCGGCCGTCCTTCCGAGTCTCCCGTGCGCCAGTCCTCCGGAAGGAGGTAGTCGAGCACGTCGTCGACGCTCACGGCGCCGACGAGACGCTGTGCGGAGTCGACGACCGGCACGGAGACGAGGTTGTAGGTCGCCAGCAGGCGGGCGACGACGGCCGCGGAGGCGGTGGCGGGCACGGGTTCGAGCGAATCATCGAGCAGCGCGCCGAGCCGTTCGTGCGGGGGATAGCGCAGCATCCGCTGGAAGTGCACCGTGCCGAGCAGGCGGCCCGTCGGAGTCTCGTAGGGGGGCAGCGTCACGAAGACGGCCGCGGCGAGGGCCGGGTGCGTCTCGTGCCGGCGGATGAGCGCGAGCGCCTCGGCGATCGTGTTGTCGGCCGACAGCACGATGGGCTCCGGCGTCATGAGACCACCTGCTGTGTCGGGGCCGTACTGCAGGAGGGCGCGCACATCCTCCGCCTCATCCGGCTCCATCAGCTCGAGCAGCTCCTCGCGCTGTTCGGCCGGCAGTTGGGCGAGCACGTCGGCGGCGTCGTCGGGCTCCATCGCGTCGAGGATGTCGGCGGCACGCTCATCGCCCAGGGCCTCGAGGATGTGCACCTGCTCCTCTTCCGGCATCTCTTCCAGAGCGTCGGCGAGACGATCGTCGGGAAGCTCCTCCGCGACCTCGAGGAGACGGTCCTCGGGAAGATCCAGCAGGGTGTTGGCCAGGTCGGCGGCCTTGAGCTCGGCGTAGCTGGCGACCAGCCGCTCGGCGGACTGCGCTTCGCCGCGGGTCTGTCCGTCGTTGACGTCATGCCACGAGGCGAAGGTCGTCGCGCCCTTCGCGAAGGGCGAGGGGCTCGTCTTGGGCTTGCGCAGGAAGAGCTGCGACACGTCCCACTCGCCGAGGCGGTTGCGCTCGATCGCGACATCCTCGATGACGGCCTGGCCGGAGCCGTCGCGCAGGGACACCTTGCGTCCCACGAGCTCGGCCAGAACCCGCACCTCGCCGCCGCGCTGCTGGAAACGGCGCACGTTGATGAGGCCGGTCGTGATGACCTGGCCGGTGTCGATCGAGGTGACGCGCCCGATCGAGACGAAGACATGGCGTCGACCGGGGATCTCGATGACGAGGCCGATCACCCGGGGAGCATCGTCGGGGCGGTAGATCACGACGACGTCGCGCACGCGTCCGAGGCGGTCGCCGGCGGGATCGAAGACCGCGCATCCGGCCAGACGCGCGACGAAAACCCGCTGTGTGCTCACCCGACCAGCCTAGCCCCGGCCCCGATGACCGAGCAGGGAGCGCTGCGGCACGGCGTGGGAAGATGGGGTGATGAGCAACCAGGGTGCACCGTTCTCGCAAGGCTCCGCCGAGACGGGCGAGACCGTCGCGTCGTTCACGCAGTACGAGGGGGCGCAGAAGGCCGTGTCCGCTCTCATCGCGGCCGAGGTCCCGGCCAAGGAGATCGCGATCGTGGGCGCAGGCCTGCGCTCCATCGAGCGCATCACCGGCCGACTGGGCTACGCGACCGCCGCCAGGTCGGGCGCGATCAACGGCCTCATGCTGGGTGTGCTCTTCTCGTTCATCTTCGTGCTCGGCTCACCCGCCGCTCCGATCCAGGCCTTCGTCGGCGTGCTGCTGGTCGGCATCGCGCTCGGGATGCTGCTGAACATCCTGATGTTCTCGATCGTGCGCCGTCGGCGCGACTACGCCTCCGTCATGCAGGTCGTCGCGGACCACTACGAGGTCAAGGTCGCGCCCGCCAGTGTGCACAAGGCCCGCGCCGCGCTCGGCACCGCGCCGGCCGCGACGCGGCCGGCGGCGGCACCGCAGCGGCTCGACACCCCGCCCCGCTACGGCGAGCGGATCACGCCGGGCGGCCAGCCGCCGCAGGCGGCACCGGTCGAGCGGCCCGCGCCGGCAGAGCCGCAGCCGGATCAGGACGACGACCGCGCCTGAGCGCGCCGCATCCGGCCCGGGCCGCGACGCTCAGTCGGACAGGCGCGCGATCCACGCCTCGATCTCGTCCGCGGTGCGGGGGATGCCCGCGGACAGGTTGACGGGACCTTCCGCCGTCATGAGGATGTCGTCTTCGATGCGCACGCCGATGCCGCGCAGTTCCTCGGGGACGGTGAGATCGTCGGCCTGGAAGTACAGGCCGGGCTCGATCGTGAACACCATCCCGGGAGCGAGCTCGCCCTCGTAGTACATGTCGCGGCGCGCCTGTGCGCAGTCGTGTACGTCGAGGCCGAGGTGGTGGCTCGTGCCGTGCACCATGTATCGCCGGTGCTGACCGCCGCGGTCGGCGTCGAGTGCCTCCTCCGCCGTCACCGGGATGAGGCCCCACTCCGCGACGCGGGCGGCGATGACCGACATGGCCGCCTCGTGGATCTCACGGAACTTCACGCCGGGACGAGCGGCGGCGAAGGCGACGTCGGCGGCCTCGCGCACCGTCTCGTACACGCGGCGCTGGACCTCGGTGAAGCGGCCGTTGACCGGCAGCGTGCGGGTGATGTCGGCGGTGTACAGGCTGTCCACCTCGACGCCGGCGTCGATCAGGATGAGATCGCCCGGCAGGACGCGGCCGTCGTTGCGGGTCCAGTGCAGGTAGCAGGCGTGGGGGCCGGACGCCGCGATCGTGTCGTAGCCCTCCCCGTTGCCGTCGCTGCGAGCCCGCTGGTGGAAGACGCCCTCCACGACCCGTTCGCCACGAGGATGCGTGACGATGCGGGGGAGTTCTCGGACGATGTCGTCGAAGCCGGCACCGGTGACGTCCACGGCCAGCTGCAACTGGGCGATCTCGTGCTCGTCCTTGATGAGGCGCAGCTCCGACACGATGCGGCTCAGCTCGGCGTCCTCGTCGACCACGCGGTCCGCGTCGCTCGCCGTGAACGCGTCGAGATGAGCCGTCGCGATGGCGAGATCCGCCGCGACCTGGGCCAGCGACGGGCGCGGACCGATCCAGAACTCGCCCACACTCGCATCGGCGTAGAACTCGCTCGTGGTGCGGTCGGCGCGCTCGCGGAAGTAGAGCATGACGTCATGGCCCTCGTCGCCGCGGGGCTCGAAGACGAGCACGGAGCCCGGCTCGCTGTCCGCGCCCCATCCGGTCAGGTGGGCGAAGGCGGAGTGCGCACGGAACGGGTAGTCGGTGTCGTTGCTGCGCTGCTTGAGCTCGCCGGCGGGGATCACGAGGCGCGAGCCCGGGAACAGCGCGGAGAGTGCGACGCGGCGTGCGGCGGCGTAGGCCGCTTCGATGCGCGGCGGAGCGATCGTCTCCGCGCGCTCGGCCCATCCGGTCGAGATCGTCGACAGGAATCCCTGGGGGAAGGGCTGCTTGCGGTTCGAGACGACCGGCTCTTCAGTGGTCGCGGGTGAGGTGTCCGTGGATTCCGACATGGTTCCAGTCTCCCACCCTCCTCGGCGGCGCGCTCAGCCGGTGCGCTCGTACTGCACGACCAGCGGCCTGTGGTCGCTGCCGGCGTCGTCCATCCCGCTCAGCACCACAGAGCCGGTGGGGGTCCACTGCGGCGTGGCGAGCACGTGGTCGATCGGCGCGCCCGCGAGGGCCGGGAGGTCGGTGGGCCAGGTGCCGACCGAGCCGTTGCCCGTCTGCGATGCCGCATCCCGGCACGCGCCGAGCGTTCCGCCGTCGGTTCCGAGGCCCGCCATGTGATCGAGGGTGGCGTTGAAGTCGCCCGCCATGATGACGTCGCCACCCGCGCACTGGTCGGCCAGCCACTGCAGGTCATGGCGCCATTGCTCCATGTGGTCCTCCCGAGGGGCCACAGCGTGGGCGGCGACGACCGTGGGGCCGTTGCCGTCTGTCGGCATGGCGACGGCGCTCGGAACTGTGCTCGTGCCCTCTTGAGAGGACGCGATGACCGAGTAGGTGCCGAGCGACGGGCTGATGAGCAGCGTCGTCGAATCCGCCGCCCACCCATCGGTGCCGTACTCGGTGTGGTGCGCCCACATGGGACTGCCGAGATCCCGCATCGCGACCGCGACCTCCGCGCCGGTCTCGATCGTGGTCTCGGGCAGGCTCACGATGTCCGCGCCCATGGCGATGGCGGTCTGCGCGATCGTCTGGGGGGAGGTGGCGTCGCCGGCGGTGTTCCACGTCATGATTCGAATGCTGTTCTCGGTCTTCGCGGGAAGCGCCGTCGTGCCCGTGCCGCGCGAGACGATGATCACCGCGTTGGCGCCGACAGCGAGCACGGCGACAAGAGCGATCGGCAGGACGACGCGACGCAGCGGGCGTGCGACCGACAGCAGCAGGGCGACGACGGCGAGGGCCGCGAACGCCAGCGCGACGAGAGAGCGGAACGACACGATCTGGGTCAGCGGAAACGTCCGCGAGAGGCGGAAGAACTCCGGCCAGGTGAGCACGGCCGCCGCGATCGCGCAGAGCAGGCTCAGCAGGATTCCCAGCAGACGTGACACCCTCCGAGCCTAGGCAGCACACCTGAGCGTCGGCCGCACGCAGCAGGGCGCGTCCGGGCGCGCGGTACGCTCGGGGGATGAGTGCAGACGGCCGCGTATCGACGCCCGCCGACCTGCATCTGCACTCCACCCGCTCGGATGGCACCGAGTCTCCGGCCGAGGTCATGCGCCAGGCGCGCGCGGCGGGACTGGCGACGGTGTCGCTCACCGACCACGACACGACCGCGGGGTGGGACGAGGCGGCCGCCGAGGCCGTGCGACTGGGTATGGCGTTCCTGCCGGGCATGGAGATGAGCGCGCGCCAGGGCTGGCGCAGCGTCCACGTCCTCGCGTACCTGTTCGATCCCACGGACTCGGCGCTGACGGCGGAGCTCGCCCGCATCCGGGACGACCGCATCGGCCGCGCGGAGCGCATCGTTGCCAGCCTCGCTCGCGACTACGACCTCACCTGGGCGGACGTGCTCGCCCAGACCGGCGCCGACGCGACCGTGGGGCGCCCGCACATCGCGGATGCGCTGGTCGCGCGCGGCATCGTCGCCGACCGCGGTGCCGCGTTCGACGGCGTGCTGCATCCGCGCGCGGGCTACTACGAGCCGCACTACGCGCCCGACCCGCTCACCGCCGTCGACCTCGTGGTGGCCGCGGGCGGCGTGCCGATCATCGCTCATCCGACCCCTCACGGTCGTGACCGGATGCTGCCGATGCCCGTGATCGACGAGCTCATCGCGCACGGACTGGGCGGCTTCGAGATCGAGCATCGCGAGAACACGCCGGACGGCAAGGCGGTGCTGCGCAGGGTCGCGCACGAGAACGGTCTGATCGTCACCGGTTCCAGTGACTATCACGGCGCGGGCAAGCCCAACCGGCCGGGCGAGAACACGACGTCGGCCGAGATGCTCGCTCGGATCATCGCCCGCGCAAGCGGCAGCGCGCCGATCCATCCCTGAGGGGACCGGCGCGCTGCGAGCTCTCAGGCCGAGGGGGCCGATGCGTCGGGGCGGGGACCGCGCCGGCGCCGCCGACGCCGCGCCGCGGGCTTTCCGTCATGGTGCTCGGCACCGCCGCCGTCGTGCGTGCCGCCACCATCCGTGCGCGGCGCCTCGGAACCGGATGCGGCGGGCGCAGCGGATGCGTCCGAGCCCGAGCCCGAGCCCGTACGCCGACGGCGGCGCTTGCGCGGCGCGCCGTCTGCGGCGGGTGCGTCACCGGACACGGTCGTGACGGTGGCCGTGGCGGGGGCCTTGCGCAGGCGCCCCTTGGTGCCCTCGGGGATGTCGAGCTCTGTGAACAGGTGCGGGCTCGACGAATAGGTCTCGACGGGCTCGGGCTGTCCGAACTCGAGGGCGCGGTTGATGAGGGCCCACTTGTGCAGGTCCTCCCAGTCGACGAAGGTCACCGCGATGCCGGTGCGGCCGGCGCGGCCGGTGCGGCCGGCACGGTGGAGGTAGGTCTTCTCGTCGTCGGGGATCGTGTGGTTGATCACGTGCGTGACGTCGTCGACGTCGATGCCGCGCGCGGCCACATCCGTCGCGATGAGGACATCCTTCTTGCCCGCCTTGAAGGCCGCCATGGACCGCTCGCGCGACTCCTGGCTCATGTCGCCGTGGACGGCGCCGGCGTTGAAGCCGCGGTCGTTGAGCTCGTCGACCAGGCGCTGCGCCGCGCGCTTGGTGCGCGTGAACACGACGGTCTTGCCGCGACCTTCGGCCTGCAGGATGCGGGCGATGATCTCGTCCTTGTCCAGGCTGTGGGCGCGGTACACCAGGTGGCGGATGTTCGCCTGCGTCAGACCCTCATCGGGGTCGTTGGCGCGGATGTGGATCGGGTTGGACATGAAGCGTCGCGCGAGCGCGACGATCGGCCCCGGCATGGTGGCGGAGAACAACTGTGTGTGGCGCACCGCGGGCACCTTGGAGAAGATCTTGTCGATGTCGGGCAGGAAGCCGAGATCGAGCATCTTGTCGGCCTCGTCCAGGACGACTTCGGTCGCGTGGGAGAGGTCGAGCAGACGCTGGTTCGCGAGGTCGATCAGCCGGCCCGGCGTGCCGACGACGATCTGCGCGCCGGCCTTCAGCTGGTCGATCTGGCCCTCGTAGGCCTTGCCGCCGTAGATGGCAACGACGCTGGTGCTGCGACCCGAGGTCAGCAGGTCCATGTCTTCGTAGACCTGCACCGCGAGCTCGCGCGTGGGAACCACGATGAGGGCCTTCACGCCGGGCTCCGGCGAGGCGCCGAGGCGTTGCACGACGGGGATCCCGAAGCCGAAGGTCTTGCCGGTGCCGGTCTTGGCCTGGCCGATGATGTCCTGCCCGGGCAGGGAGAGCGGAATGGTCTGCTCCTGGATGGGGAACGCGTCGGCGATGCCGCGAGCGGCGAGAACGTCGACGATGTCCTGGTCGACGCCGAGCTCGGCGAAGGTCGTCACAATATGCACCTGTCTGGTTGTGGGCGCGGGGCGCGCCGCCGGATGTCCGCGCCCTTGTCAGCCCCAGGCGCGCAGGTCCCGATCCGATGCCGGGACCCCACCAGGATACCGGAGCACGCCCTCGGGTCCGCCTGGCGCTCCGGCGCGCGGGCAGGGAACCTTCTAGGCTGGTCGTGTGTGGGATTGGTTCCGACGTCGTTCGAGGCCTGCGGGTCGCACGCTGCGCCTGCGCTCACGGGGGGAGTACGACGGCATCACGCGCGTCGACTTCGCCGAGCTCGCCCCCGACACCGACACCTTCCTCGGACAGGCCGCCTATCTGCAGCTCGGCTTCTTCGAGACGCTCACCGAGCTCATCGCGCTGACGCCCGAGCTCGCCCGCAAAGAAGCGATCTCGCGCGCCGCGGGCGCTGCACTGCGCAAGCACGAGGAGCTCGTCGCGGTCATCCGTGATCGTGACGAGGATCCGACCGCGCTCATGCTGCCCTTCCGCGAGCCGCTCGACGCGTTCCGCGCCCAGGTGCACGGCGTGCGGTGGCCGGAGACGATGCTCTCGGTGCACCTGACCGCGGGCATGCTCGACGACTTCTACCTCGCCCTCTCGGCGAGTTACGGCGAGACGGGGCTGCGGGTCGCTCGCGCGCTGGAGGCGGACGATGCCCGCAGCGCGCTCGTCGACATCCTGCGTGAGACCCTCGGCGAGAGCGAGGAGTGGCCGTCTCTGCTCGCGCTGTGGGGACGCCGACTCGTCGGCGACACCCTGCTGATCGCGCGCGCGGCATTGAAGGGCACCGAGAATCCGACGGCGATCCAGGAGACCGTCGAGCCGGTGTTCACCGAGCTCATGGCGGCGCACGCGCGTCGGATGGAGTCGCTCGGCCTCTCGTCCTGACGGGCGGCGCGGCCGGTGTCAGTCCGCGACGGCGGCGACCGCCTCGATCTCGACGAGCTGGTCGTCGTAGCCGAGCACCGTCACGCCCATCAGGGTGCTCGGGACGTCATGATCGCCGAACGCGTCCCTGACGACCTCCCACGCCGCGACGAGGTCGCTCTGGCGTGCCGAGGCGACAAGCACGCGGGTGCTGATCACGTCGTGCAGTTCGGCGCCGGCGGCCGCGAGGGCCTCGATGAGCGTCTCGACGCATCGAGACGCCTGACCTGCATAGTCGCCGACCGCGACGGTGGAACCGTCGTCGGCGAGAGGGCACGCTCCCGCCAGGAAGATCAGACGGGTGCCGGCGGGAGCGGTGGCCGCGTAGGCGTACTCGGCCACACCGCTCAGCTGTTCCGCCCGGATCAGGCGGACCGCGGAGGCGCTCATCCGCTCAGCCGATGTGGAGGCGCTGGCGCTGGCGCGCATCGTGCGCCGAGCGGACGCGTTCCACGACCACGAGAACGGGCACGACGATGACCGGGGCGGCGACGAGCGCGGCCAGCCACAGCCATGGCTCGGCCGTGGTCGTGCCGGCCCATGTCAGCGCGAGCCAGGCGGCACCGCTGACGACGGCCCCGATCATCGGCGCGAGCGCGACGCCGCGCAGCTCACGGCCGCGGAGGGCGAAATGCGCCGCGGTGCCCACGGCCGCGCCGTAGATCAGCGCGAGCAGGATCTCCATCGCTCAGGCAACGAAGCCGACCCGACGGGCCTCTTCGGTGCCGAGCTCGACGTAGGCCAGGCTCGCGGCGGGGACGATGTAGGAGTTTCCCTTGGTGTCGGAGAACGACACGAACGGAGCGCCCGAGCCGAGGGCGTCGGCGAGCGACTTCTTCACGTCGTCGGCTGCCTGGTCGGTCTCGAAGTTGAGCTCGCGGCCGGTGTTCGCGATGCCGATGCGGATCTCCACGGATGTCGCCTCTCTCGTCTGTCTTCGGGGACGTTCCGACTCTACGGCACCGCAGAATGCCGATGCCCGGCGGGGCGGCTGACGGTGCACGCTGTGGGCGAACGCGTCGCTTCGGGCTCGTGTCGCCGGGGCGGGTTACCGTTTTGCCGATGCCTCTTCTCTCCGCTTCCGCGAGCGCCGCCGCCGACGCCGAGCCGGTGTTCGAGACGCCCGATTGGGATGCTTCGCAGCGGGCGGTGCTGGACGCGGACGCGGACCGGTCGCTGGTGGTCGTCGGCGCGCCCGGATCGGGCAAGACCACCCTGCTGATCGCGCGTGTGGCGCAGCTCACGGCCCGAGGACTGGATCCCGACGAGGTGCTGGTGCTCACCTCGACACGCCAGAGCGCGACCGCGCTGCGCGACCGCCTGTCGCTCGCGATGACGGGTGCCCGATCGGGTGCGCCCGCCCGGTCGGTCGCGTCTCTCGCGTTCGAGATCGTGCGTACCCACGAGGTGCGCCATGACCGCCCCGCGCCGCGTCTTCTCACGGGAGCGGACGACGACCAGATCGTGCACGATCTTCTGCGCGGCGATGAACTCGACGAGCAGGACGGCGCCGCATCCCGCTGGCCGGAAGGCTTCGGCGCCGCGGTGCGCTCCTCGCGAGCCTTCCGCAGCGAGTTGCGGGCGTTCCTCGCCGAATGCACCACGTGGGGCATCGACGCGACGGAGCTCGCTGGGCTGGCCGCATCCGAAGGCGTGCCGGTGTGGGAGGCGCTCAGCTCGTTCCTCGTCGAGTACGACGATGCCCGCGGTCATCTGCGCTCCTCGCACCGCGATGCGGCGGGGCTCGTGGCCGAGGCCGTATCGCTGCTCGGCCGGCTCGAGGCAGCAGACCCGGCACTCGCTGCCGTGCGGCGCCTGCGAACCGTGCTGGTCGACGACGCGCAGGAGCTCACCCCGGGCGCCGTCGCTCTGCTGGAGGCGCTGCACGAGCGAGGGATCGCGGTCACGGCCTTCGGCGATCCCGACATCGGTTCCGGCGCCTTCCGCGGTGCGCGTCCCGAGCACTTCGCGCGTCTTGCCGCCTCCCTCGGACGCACCGCGGTGCTCGAGCGGGCCCATCGCGGAACCGCTCTGCAGACGGATGCCGTGCGGCGCGTCACGAGCAGGATCGGCGCCGCGGGGGTCGTCGCCCACCGGCGGGCTCCGCAGGGGGCGCCCGTCGATGAGAGCCTCCGGGTGTATCTCGCGCGCTCCGCGCCCGAGGAGCACGACCTCATCGCAAGGGTGCTGCGGGAGCGACACCTGCGCGACGGGGTGGCGTGGGCCGACTGCGCCGTGATCGCCCACGACTCGCGGCAGGTCGCGACCCTGGAGGCAGAGCTCGGTGCGCGGGAGGTGCCTGCGCGCGCGCCGGGTCTCGTCGAGCCCTTGGGGACCCGGGGGAGCGTGAGGCGTCTGCTCACGGTCGTCCGCGCGGCCGCGGAGGAGATCGATCCGGCAGAGACGCTCCTGTCCGCGGGCTTCGACCCCGTGGACCTCCGCAGGCTCCGAGCGGCGCTGCGCCGCGCGGAGGTGCTGGTGGCGGGGACGCGACCCGTCGCGGAACTGCTCGTCGAGGCGCTGCACGAGCCCGCGCGCCTGGAGGCGCTCGGCACACGCGAGGGATCGCGTGCCGCGGCCATCGCCGAGACGCTCGCGCGGCTGCGGGACGACCTCGGGCGCGGTGCCACGGCTCACGAGCTGTTGTGGACCGCGTGGTCGCGCAGCGGGCTCGAGTCCGCATGGTCGACGCTCGCCCGCGGATCGGGTCCGCTCGCCGAACAGGCCGACCGCGACCTGGATGCGGTCGTGGCGCTCTTCCAAGCCGCCAAACGCTTCGGAGAGCGTGCCGAGGAAGGCGGCCCCCGCGATCCGATGGTGTTCGTGCGCGGCGTGCTCGACAGCGATGTGGCCGAGGATCTCTTCGCCCCGCCGAGCCGCCGGGAGCGGGTGCAGGTGCTCACGCCGGCGGCGGCTCTGGGCGCCGAGTTCGACACGGTCGTGATCGCCGGTGTGCAGGAGGGCGTGTGGCCCAACACGCGTCTGCGCGGCACTCTGCTGCAGGCATGGCGGCTCGCGGAGGCCCGCATCGGCGCGGCCGCTCCGAGCACTCGCGATCGGCGACGAGAGGTACTGCACGACGAGTTGCGTCTGTTCGCCCGGGCGCTGTCCCGCGCGCGCGGCCGTGTGGTGGTGACCGCGGTCTCGGACGACACGTCGGTTCCGAGTCCGCTCCTGGAGCTGCTGCCGGACGCCCAGCCCGCACCCACCCGGCACCCGCTGTCGCTCAGAGGACTCGTTGCCGCCCACCGGCGCACCCTGACCACCGCGACGGCCCCTGCGGCGCGCTCGCACGCGGCGCGGCAGCTCGTTCATCTGGCCGATGCCCGCGTCGCCGGCGCCGCACCCGCGCAGTGGTACGGCATGCCTCCCGCCACGTCAGACGCTCCGCTGCACGACGCCGCGGAGACGTCCGTGCGACTCTCGCCCTCGCGACTCGAAGCGCTGGAGACCTGTCAGCTCGACTGGGTCATCGCGGATCTCGGCGGTGCGCGCACCGAGACGACGGCCGGCCTCGGGACGCTCCTGCACCATGCGATGGAGACCGCGGGGCCGGACGAGGACTCGCTCTGGCGAGCGGTCCAAGAGCGCTGGGACGAACTGGAGTTCGATGCGCCGTGGCGCGAGCGCGTCGAACGGGACCGCGCGCGAGACCTGGTCCGGCGGCTTTCGGCCTACCTCCGGGACTTCGAGGCACGAGGCGGGATGCTGCTGGGAGCCGAGTCGAGGTTCGAGGTGGCGCTGCCGCATCCGGCGGGCGACGGGGCTCAGCCCATGGTGCTGTCGGGAACCATCGACCGCGTCGAGCTCCTGCCCGACGGGCGCGTGGAGATCGTCGATCTCAAGACCGGGCGATCCGTGGCGAGCACGGACGCGAAGGTCGCCGACAACGCCCAGCTGGCGGCCTACCAGGTCGCGGTGGATGCGGGCATGGTGCCCGACGCGCAGGGGCGGGAGAGCGCGGGGGCAAAGCTGCTGGTCCTGCAGCCCACGTCGTCCCGGTCGATCTTCGCGACGCCCACGCAGCCTCCCCTCGACGATGCGGCGCGCGCCGCCTTCCTCGGCCGACTGAACGCTGCGGCGACAGCGATGAGTGCGCGCTCCTTCGAGGCGCACTACGAGACGCACTGCCGTGACGACTTCTCGCACGGCGTATGCCGCATCCACACCGTCGCGCCGGTGAGCGCCCCGTGACCGGCTTGATCAGGGCGGCGGCGATCGCCGCCGCCCTCGGGCAGTTCCCTCCGACGGCCGAGCAGGCGGCCGTGATCGAGTCCGATCTGGAGCCGGCGCTCGTGGTGGCGGGAGCCGGCAGTGGCAAGACCGAGACGATGGCGGGTCGCGTCGTGTGGCTCGTGGCGAACGGTCTGGTCCGCCGAGACCAGATCCTGGGGCTCACCTTCACGCGCAAGGCGGCGGGGGAGCTGGCCGAGCGCATCCAGCGTCGCCTGGCGCGTCTCGCGGAGTTCGAGCGGCGCGGTCTTCTCGGCAGCCTCGAGGAGCTCCACCATCGGGGCGAGCTGGAGGGCTTCGGCGAGATCGAGCGGTCCAGTGGATCCGACGACGATCGACGCAGACTGCTGGATCGCCTCGCCGAGGAGCACGCCGTCGACACCGCGCCCGCCGCCGACGCCGACGACCTGCTCGATCGGCCCACCGTCTCGACGTACAACAGTTTCGCCGACGGCATCGTGCGCGAACACGCGGCCCGTATCGGGCGCGACGCGGAGGCGGTCGTGCTGTCCGAGTCCGCCGCCTGGCTGCTGATGCGCCGCACCGTGCTCGCGTCGGAAGATCCCGAGCTCGAGACGACCGAGGAGTCGCTGCGGACCCTGGTCGATCGCGCGCTGCGCATCGCGCGCGACGCCGTCGACAACCTCGTCGATCTCGACGACCTCGAACGATTCCCCGAGAGGTTCGCCCGCGTCGTCGACATCCCCTCGGAGAGCGCGCGCACCACGGTCTACAAGGACGTGCTGGACGACGTCGCAGCGGTCGGCAAGCTCCCGCTCTACGCGCGCCTCGCCCGCGAGTACGACCGGAACAAGCGCCGGACCGGGGTGATCGACTTCGCCGATCAGGTCGCGGGCGCCTACGAGATCGTGCGGGGCGATCCGAGGCTGGTCGACGAGCTGCGCGAGCAGTACCGCGTCGTGCTGCTGGATGAGTACCAGGACACCTCCGTCGTACAGAGCCTGCTGCTGTCGAGGTTGTTCGCCGATTCGGCGGTCATGGCGGTGGGCGACCCTCACCAGGCGATCTACGGGTGGCGCGGCGCCAGCGCCGGCAACCTGGCGGGCTTCGCAGCGGCTTTCTCGAGCCACGGCACGTGCGCCCGCTTCGACCTGCTCACGAGCTGGCGTAACGCTCCCGCCGTGCTGCGCGCGGCTACCGCGGTGCTGGCGCCGCTCGCGGAACGCAGCGCGGTCGCTGTGGGCACCCTTCGCGCCAGGCCCGGCGCCGATGACGGGCGGGTCGACATCGTGACGGAGCCCGACCTGGAGAGCGAAGCGGATGCGGTCGCGCGCTGGTTCGCCGAGGTGATCCGCGTGCGCGGCGCCGAGGGACGCTCGACGACGGGCGCCGTGCTCTTCCGGGCCAAGAAGCACATGCCGCGCTTCGCCGAAGCACTTGCCCGTCACGGCATCCCGCATCGCATCCTCGGCCTCGGCGGACTGCTGAGCACGCCCGAGATCGTCGACATCGTCAGCGCTTTGCGCGTCGTCAGCGATCCGACGCAGGGCTCCGCTCTCATCCGCCTGCTGAGCGGTCCGCGATGGGCGATCGGGCTGGCTGACCTGTCCGCTCTGAACGATCTCGCCCGACGCCAGGTGCGTTCCCAGGCTGCCGGCGAGGGCGAGCCGGATCTGCTGGCGCGGCTGCGTCAGAGCGCACGCATCGAGACCGGATCGCTCATCGACGCCCTCGATCTGTTCACGAGGCTCCGCCCGGAACACTCCTGGTTCCAGACGTTCACCCCCGCGGCGCGGGATCGACTGCGCGAGGCGGCGGCGGTGTTCGCCGGACTCAGGCAGGTCGCGTCGACACTGCCCCTGACGGAGCTCGTGCGCGCGATCGAGGTGGAGCTGCGGCTCGACATCGAGCTCGCCGCCAACGAGAGCCGCGGGCCGGCGCGCACGGCCGCTGCCCAGGTGCGCGCGTTCGTCGACGAGGTCAACGCGTTCCTCGCGGCCGACGAACACGGATCCCTCACGAGCCTGCTGGCCTGGCTCGAGCACGCCGAGCGCAGCGACGACCTGGCCCCGCGGACCGATCCGCCGGAGTCGGACGTGGTTCAGCTGCTGACCATCCACGGTTCGAAGGGGCTGGAGTGGGATGCGGTCGCCGTCGTCCGGCTCGTCGAGGGCGAGCTGCCCTCGACGCCGAAGGAGACGCGAGGCTGGCTCGGCGCGGGGGTGCTGCCCTACGTCTTCCGGGGGGATTCCGCGTGGCTGCCGCTGTATCCGTGGCAGAGCGCCGAGAGCCAGCAGCAGCTGCGTGATCGCCGCACCGCGTTCGTCGACGCCCACCGGGACCGCGCGCTCGAGGAGGATCGGCGTCTCGCGTATGTGGCGGTCACCCGCGCGCGCGACCATCTGCTGCTGAGCGGATCGCCCTGGGCGGGAACGACGAAGCCGCGCGAGCTGAGCCGCTTCACTGTGGAGATCGCGGAGGCGCTCGATCAGGGCGATCCCCGCATCGATCCGGGCGAGAACCCGCTGGCGGATGCGGCACGCACACTGCACTGGCCGCTCGACGCCCTCGGCGCGCGCAGGCCGCGGGTGACCGATGCCGCCGCGGCGGTGGAGGCCGCGCGCGCGGACCCGGGCGAGGCGGACGACGAGCTCGCCCTGCTGCTCGCCGAGCGCACCGAACGCCTGCGACCCGCGCGCTCCGGTGCGCCGGTGCGCATCCCGGCATCCGCGTACAAGGACTTCGTCACCGACTACGACGCCGCCGTCGCGGCGCTCGAGCGCCCGATGCCGGAGCGGCCGTATCGAGAGACCTCGCTCGGCACGCGGTTCCACGCGTGGGTGGAACGCCGCTCAGGAGTGAGCGCCTCCGCCTCGCTCGATGACCCGCTCTGGTCGACCGATGCCGAGCAGGGCGGAGACGATGCGGATTTCCATCGTCTCGTCGAGATCTTCGAGGCGAGCGAATGGGGGGCGCTCCAGCCCATCGAGGTCGAGACGGAGATCGACTTCCGCTACATCGGCCTCGACGAACGGCCCCACGTCGTGGTGTGCAAGCTGGATGCGGTCTACCGTCGGGGCGAGCGCATCGAGATCGTCGACTGGAAGACGGGACGCGCTCCGCGCTCGGAGTCCGAGCGACGTGAGCGTCTGGTGCAGCTCGAGCTGTACCGTCAGGCGTATCACGCCCGGCACGGCGTCCCGATCGAGCAGATCGACGTGGCGCTCTACTATGTCGCCGACGATCTCGTCATCCGCGACTGATCCGGCGCTCGAGCCCGCTCAGCCCTCGGTCCAGCGGCGCAGCGCCTCGCGGGACGCGCGCGCGGTCTCCTCGCGGCTCGCCTCGTCGTCCTCCGCGGTGTCGGCGGTGTCCTCGTGCGCAGGCTGCGGCCGTCCCGTCCACTCGGAGAGGTCGACCGGCAGCGTCGGCGTGCCTTCCGCAGACCCAGATCCCGATCGGTCCTGCTCCTCCGCGAGGTACGCGCCCAGCTCGACCGGGTCGTAGGCGTCGGTCTGCATCGAGGTCTGCCCACCGGCGGGCTCGGTCTCGGGCACCCGCCCGAGAAGGGCGATGGCGTCGTCGACATCGGCGGAACCGGTCCGAACGAGGTCGGTGCCCGCGGTCGCATCGGCGAGGGACACCAGAAGCTTCGTGGCGTCCTCGACGACGAACTCGTCGCCCCGGTCGACGCCGTGCACCAGCCACTTGGCGAACTCGAGCTCGGCGAACAATCGCGCACGGGAGATCAGGGCAGGGTCGGGCGAGTGATGCGACGCGGCCGTGTAGCCCGCGTGAACGCCCTCGACCGACTCCGGTGCGGACCCCAGCCACCTCAGGTCGACCGCGGGATCCCCGATCGACAGGCCCTGCCAGTCGAGAAGGGCGACCACCTCGGGCGTCCCGTCCAGGTCGTCGAAGACGAAGGAGGACACATCGAGACCGTCGAGAACGACCGTGGGCTCGTACTGCCACGCGGCGTCGTCGTCGAGAAGGCTCAGCCAGCGCTCCCGGAGCTCGGACACGAGGCGACCGGTGTCGTCCGCGCGCTCGACGAGGCGCCGGGCGTCGGCGCGCACCTGCTGCGCGGAGCGCACCGGGTAGCCCTCGGCGCGGATCACCGTCAGGGGGAGGTCGTGCACGGCGGCGATCGCTCGGCCGACGAGTCCCGTGAACCCGGGACCAGGCGGCAGGTCGGCGGCGTCGACGCGATAGCCGACGAGGTAGTCGGTGACGATGACCTGGTCGGGACCCATCGAGGTCTCGCCCAGTACCGTGGGGGCCCGGAAGGGGAGCAGACTGCGCACACCGGCGCTCAGCGAGGAGAGCACGCGGGCGTCGGCGCGAGCCGTGCGACCGGCTTCGTCGTCTCCCGCCACGCGTACCACGACGCGGCGACCGTCGGCGAGGTCAACGAGGGCCGCGGCGGTGCCGGCCTCGTCTGTGCTGCCCAGCTGCCCCGCGCTCACGACGACGGCCTCCGGGAGAGCCGCCGTCACCGACGCGGCTAGAGTGAGAGGTGAGCGTGGCATGCACTCAGGGTAGGCGTCCACCCCTGGCCCGAGCCGGTCGCCACGCCCGTCGAGGAGGTATCGGTGAGCGTTTCCGACACCGGTGCACAGGCTCTGTTCCCACTCCGGCGCGCCGCGGACGAGCGGCAGGATCCGGCGCTGGTCGACAGGCTGCGCGCCGACGCGACGACCCTCGCCCTGGCCGTGGCGGGTGACCTCGTGTCGATCTCCGGCAGCGCCGAGAGCCCCCGTCTGCGCCTGGTCGACGCGGCCGGAGTCACCGCATCCGCGTGGGCCTTCCTCGGGCGTACAGCCGATGGGCGAGGCGTGCTCGCGGCGCTGACCGAGACCGTGGCCGAGCCGTTCGCCCGTTTGCGGGAGATCGGCGGCCTGCTTCCGCAGGCGGAATCGGATGCGGCGACGACCGCCGTGGCGTTGAGCAGCTGGCTGCGTGAACAGGGGTATTGCCCGTTCTGCGGTACGCGCACCGAACTGCGTCAGGCGGGCTGGGCCCGTCACTGCCCGCACTGCGGGCGAGAGCACTTCCCGCGCACGGACCCCGCGATCATCGTCGCGGTGCACGATGCCGACGATCCGGATCGGTTGCTCCTGGGCAGCAACGCCGCCTGGCCCGTGGGAAGGTACTCCTGCTTCGCCGGCTTCGCGGAGGCGGGCGAGTCGCTGGAGGACGCCGTGGCCCGCGAGGTCGCGGAGGAGGCCGGGGTGGAGCTGGTCGGGGTGCGCTATCGCGGATCCCAGGCCTGGCCGTACCCGCGTTCGCTGATGCTCGGCTTCCATGCCGCCGCGCGGGTGGCGGACGCGGCGCGCCCCGACGGCGACGAGATCGTCGAGGTCCGCTGGTTCACGCGCGAGGAGATCGGAGAGGCGCTCGAGGGCAGGGGAGAGGTCGTGCTGCCCGGTTCCGCATCCATCTCCTGGCGTCTGATCCGCGAGTGGTACGAGGAGCGCGCGTGAGCGTCGACATCCTGGCCGGACTCGATGAGCAGCAGCACGCGGCGGTGATGGCGGTGCGGGGACCGGTGCGGGTCCTGGCCGGAGCGGGCACCGGCAAGACCCGCGTCATCACGCGGCGCATCGCCTACGGCGTCGACAGCGGCACGTACTCACCGGGCCGTGTGATGGCTCTGACCTTCACGGCGAAGGCGGCCGGCGAGATGCGTGGGCGCCTGCGCGCGCTCGGGATCGTGGGTGTCGCCGCACGCACGTTCCATGCCGCCGCCCTGTCCCAGCTGAACTACTTCTGGCCGCAGGTGGCGGGCGCCCCCGCCCCGCGCATCGTCGACAACAAGGTTCGCCTTCTCGCGCAGGCGGCGGAGCAGCAGCGTCTGCACCTCGACACCGCGACGCTGCGCGACGTCGCGTCCCACATCGAGCAGCGGAAGGTCGCGATGCAGCGGATCGACGAGATCGGCAGCACGCGCCCCGTCACGATCGGCACACTCGACACCGGACAGATCCGCGATCTGCACGCCGCCTACGAGAAGCTGAAGGACGAACGTCATCAGCTGGATTTCGAGGACGTCCTGCTCGCCTGCGCGGGCATGATCGAGGCGGAGCCGCGCGTCGCCCAGTCGGTGCGCGAGCAGTACCGGCACTTCACGGTGGACGAGTTCCAAGACGTCTCGCCCTTGCAGAACCGACTCCTCGAGCTGTGGCTCGGCGAGCGACGAGACCTGTGCGTCGTGGGCGACGCGAGCCAGACCATCTACTCTTTCGCCGGCGCGCGCGCCGACTACCTCCTGGACTTCCCCAGGCACCACCCTGACGCGCGCAGCTTCACCCTCGAGCACAACTACCGCAGCGACCAGCCCGTGCTCCGGGTGGCCAACGCTCTCATGCGAGGCCGTCCCGGCGCGCTGCAGCTGGTCACCGACCGCGGCGCGGACTCTCCCGTGCCCACGGTGACCCGCTTCGACGACGACGCCCACGAGGCCGCGGGTGTGGCCGCCCGCATCCGTTCCCAGCTCGACGACGGGGTGGATCCGCGCCAGATCGCCGTGCTGTACCGGGCTCATGCCCAGTCGGCGGAGCTCGTGACGGCACTCGCGGATGCGGGCGTTCCCACCAGTGTCATGGGCGGCAAACGCTTCTTCGACCTGCCGGAGGTGCGCCAGGCCGTCATGGCGCTGCGGGCCGCGACGGTGGCGCCGATGCAGGGAGGATTCCGCGACACGGTTCGCGACGTGCTTCGCGGATGCGGGTACACCGACGAGCCGCCGGCCGTCGGCGGGGCCCTGCGCGACGCGTGGGAGGCGCGCGCCGCGCTGCTGGCGCTCGCCGTAGAGCAACCCGAGGACACCACGCTGCGCGCGTTCACGGACGATCTGATGGCCAGGGCTCGAGACCAGCACGAGCCCTCGCTGGCCACGGTCACCCTCGCGACGCTGCACGCGGCCAAGGGGCTGGAGTGGGACCACGTGCATCTCGTCGGATTGTCGGAGGGGCTGCTGCCGATCTCCTACGCGCAGGGTTTCGAGCAGATCGACGAGGAGCGGCGGCTGGCGTACGTCGGCATCACGCGGGCCGCGCGTACGCTGTCGCTCTCGTGGGCATCGCAGTCGGCGCGTCAGGCGCGTCAGCCGTCGAGATTTCTGCAAGAGATCGGCACGCGCACGCTGGATGAACGACCGGCCAGGCCGACCGCCGGTGGGGTGAGGAAGCAGCGAACGTCATCCGGCGCCGGGCGGCCGACGGCGGCAACTGACCGGTGAGCAGGCGCGCGGCGTAGGCGACGGCCTCGCCGACGAGCGCCGCCGTCACCGGCGGCGCGGGCTGGGACATGAGCTGCGCCGCGATGCTCGGCCACGCGGCATCCTCGTCACGACGATGCGCGGCCTCGCACGCGAGGCAGGGACCGTCGCCGGGCGTGACCAGGGGCCCCACGTGCACCTGGTCGCCGGCGAGGATGACCGGCAGGTGCGGCCGCTCGTCCCGCAGATGCCCGCGATAGCGTCCGGGGTCCGCGACGAACGACTCCAGCATGATGACGGTGCAGCGCTCGTCGGGATCGGTCACGAGCTCCACCGAGGTGTCGAGCAGTCGGATCACGGCGACGGCGACGGCGCCGTCGATGGCGTCCGAGACCTCGAAGCCCACGCGCGTGCGCGGAGCGTCCGAGCACAGGACGGGCGCGAGCTGTTCCAGCATGTCGGCGACGGCCGCTCGGTCGGCCCCGAGCGAGGCGGCGAGGGTCATCGCGTCGTTGGCGCTGACACCTGCGCGAAGCGCATGCACGAGCCATTCGTGCCACGGCTCCGCCGCTGTGATCTCGACGCGGGCCGGGTATCCGAACTGCAGCGTGCGCTCGTCGCGCCACACCGGCGGATAGGCGGGATCGAGTCGGAGCATGCCCCGATTCTGTTCCCGCCGACACCGACGCCGCGGTTGTCCACACCGCCGGAGCCGCGTGCGGGCCGGCTGGGGAGGAGAGATCAGACGGGACGGGGACCCTCGGGTCCCTCACCGCCCTCCTCTTCGGCGAGCAGCTGCTCGAGAGCCTCGTCCATCGCATCCCGCTCCGGAGCCTCGCCCCGCGCACGGGCGGAGAGTCGCTCGATCAGTGCCGTCGGGTCGTCGATGTCCGTTGCGCCAGGGAGCAGGTCCGGATAGTCCCAGAGGGCGTCGCGACCGGCGACACCGACCGCGTCGGTGACCTGTCGCCACATCGCCGCGGCCTCCCGCATCCGCCGTGGACGCAGTTCGAGGCCGACGAGAGAGCCCAGCGCCTTCTCGGCGGGACCGCCGACCGCACGCCGGCGCCGGACGACCTCCGCGATGCGGTCGGCGCTGGGCAGCCGGTGGGTCGCGTCGGCGGTCACGATGTCGACCCAGCCTTCGATGAGCGCGAGAAGGGTCTCGAGGCGGGTGAGGGCCAGATCCTGCTGCTCAGTGCGCTCGGGAAGCAGCGCGCCGCTCTCGAGAGCCTGGCGCAGCTCTTCGGGCTGGCTGGGATCGAACCGCTCCGCGAGCTCTTCGAGCCGACTCGTGTCGACGTGGATGCCGCGGGCGAACTCGGTCACCTGGGCGATGACATCCAGTCGCAGCCAGCGGGCATGGCGGAAGAGGCGGGCGTGGGCGAGCTCCCGTGTCGCCACGTACAGCGCGAGCTGGTCCTCGGGGATCTCCAGACCCTGGCCGAAGTCGGCGAAGTTCTGCGGCAGGATCGCCGCGGCACCGGCGGGCATGACGGGAAGCCCCACGTCGCCGCCGCTGACGACCTCCATGGAAAGTCGCCCGACGACCTGGCCCAGCTGAGTGGCGAACAGCGAGCCGCCGATCGAGCGCATCATGCGTCCTGCACCCTGGAGCATGGCCTGCATGTCCTCCGGGGCCTGCTCGGCCAGCGTCGCCGTGAGGGCGTCGGCGATGCTCGTGGCGACCGGCTCGGCGAGCTCGCGCCAGACCGGCATCGTCGCCTCGACCCAGGCGCCGCGGGTGAGAGCGCGAGGCGCCTCGGCGAGCTCGGAGATCGTGGTGGCCTCACCCAGCCACAGAGTGGCCAGCGAGAAGGCCTGGTCGAGGTCGCTGCGGGATCCTGCGGCCACGCCGAGGTCGCTCTGGTTCGCGATGTGCAGAGCCTGACGCTCGGCCGCGTCCCACGCGATGGAGCCGTCCGAGCTCGTGAAGGCGCGCTGCATCTGGCCCATCATCTGCTGCATCATCGCGGGATCGATGCCCATCTGCTGGAGCTGTCGTAGCTGCTCCGGGTCGAGACCGTCGGCTCCGAACAGCTGGCGAAGCAGCTCCTGGAACTGGTCTTCGGGGCTCCGGTCGTCCTCGTCTGCCACGTCAGGCGCCTTTCAGCCGGGGGATAACGTCCCGTTCTACGCTAGTCGCAGGGATACATCGCACAGCCGGGCGAACACGACTTCGCCGTACGCCGGCCGCGAACGGCCGACGAAAGAGGCACAGTGACATTGTTCGAGACCCCCGGCGCGCTCGCGCCCGAGCCGCCGCGTCGACGCATGCCGCGGGGCGCGGTGGCCGGAATCTGGGCGCTGGTCGTCGCTCTGCTGGCGCTGCTGGGGATGTCCTTCCTGCCGAGCCCGTACGTGATCGAGCGTCCCGGGCCCGTCTACAACACGCTCGGCGAGGTCACCGACGCCGACGGCAAGGACGTGCCGTTGATCGCCATCGACGGTGCCGAGACCTATCCCACGGACGGATCGCTGGACCTGCTGACCGTGCAGGTCGTCGGCTCGCCCGAGCAGCGGCTGTCCTGGCTGGATGCGGCCGTCGCGTGGTTCGACCCGACCAAGGCCGTCGTCCCGATGGAGCAGATCTTTCCGACCGGGCAGACGAGCGAGCAGCGGTCGGAGCAGAACACCGCGATGATGGTGGACTCGCAGGCGGATGCCACCGCCGCCGCGCTCACGCATCTCGGCTACGACGTGAACCCGCAGCTTCAAGTCACCGCCGTCGCCGACGGATCGCCCGCGAGCGGTCAGCTCCAGGCGGGTGATCGCGTCCTGCAGGCGAACGGCACGGCTGTCACGACCGCCGAGGGTCTGCGGCGCATCATCAACGACGGCGCAGGCGCCCCCGTCCAGGTCCTCGTCGACCGCGGCGGTGCTCAGGAGACCGTCACGGTCACACCGCAGGAGGGGACGGGCGAGGCCGCGGGCGTGTGGCAGATCGGCATCACCCTCACCGTCTCCTACACCTTCCCTTTCGACGTGCAGGTGCAGCTCAACAACGTCGGGGGGCCGTCGGCGGGCATGATGTTCGCACTCGGAATGATCGATCAGCTCACACCGGGCGAGCTCAACGGAGGCGCGCAGGTCGCCGGGACCGGAACCATCAGCGCCGACGGGCAGGTGGGACCCATCGGCGGTATCCGCCAGAAACTGTGGGGCGCGCACGACGCGGGTGCCCAGTACTTCCTCGCCCCCGAGAGCAACTGCGACGAGGTCGTGGGTCACATCCCCGACGGTCTCCGGGTCTTCTCGGTGTCGACGCTCGATGACGCCGTGGACGTGCTGGGTGCGATCTCCTCCGACGCCGATCTGGACGCGCTTCCCACCTGCAGCTGACCGATCGCCGTGCATAGCGGGCTCACGGCGACCGTCGGCGTATGCCCCTCGTAGGATGAAGGGGTGACTTCGACCGCAGCGCCGACGCCCGTCCCTGTCAATAGATCCCGGCGGGTGATCGCGATCTCGCTTGCCGTCATCGCGGCGCTCGCGGTGGCGTTCTTCCTCTTCGCGAGCCTCTACGCCGACTGGCTCTGGTACGACCAGCTCGGTTACTCGTCGGTTCTGACCACGCAGTGGCTCTGGCGCGCGGCGATGTTCGTCGTCGGCTTCCTGGGGATGGCCATCCCCATCTGGATCACGATCCAGCTCGCGTATCGGCTGCGCCCGGTCTATGTGCGTCTGAGCTCCCAGCTCGACCGGTACCAGGAGGTCGTCGAGCCGCTGCGCCGCCTCGCGATGTGGGGAATCCCGGTCTTCTTCGGCTTCTTCGCAGGCTTCGCGACCTCCGCGCAGTGGGAGACAGCGGCGCTCTGGCTGGGCGGCGTGCACACCGACACCGCCGACCCGCAGTTCGGCATGGACACCGGTTTCTACCTGTTCGCGCTGCCGTTCTACCAGGGGGCGGTCGGTTTCGCCTCGGCCGTCGTGCTGGTGGCGCTGCTGGTGACGGCGCTCGTGTCCTACCTGTACGGTTCGGTGCGCATCGGCCAGCGCGAACTGCGCATCTCGAAGCCTGCCCGCATCCAGCTCGCGATCATCGCCGGTCTCTACCTGCTGCTGCAGGGCGCGAGCCTGTTCCTCGACCGCTTCGGCACCTTGACGCAGGCGGGCGACCGGATCACGGGTGCGAGCTACACGACCGTCAACGCGACGATCCCCGGGCTCACGATCCTCTCGATCGTCGCCGCCTTCGTCGCCGTCCTCTTCTTCGTCACGGCCGTCATCGGACGCTGGCGCTACCCGCTGATCGCGACCGCGCTGCTGGTGGTCACCTCGCTCGTCGTCGGGGTCGCGTACCCGTGGATCCTCAACACCGTCCAGGTGCGGCCCAACCAGCGCACGCTCGAGATGCCGTACTTCGAGCGGAACCTCGACGCGACGAAGGCGGCGTTCAACATCGAGGGTCTCGACACGACGTCGTACGACGCGAAGACCGATGCCGAGCCCGGACAGCTGCGCTCGGACGCCGAGACGACCGCATCCATCCGCATCATGGACCCCGCGATCATCCAGCCGACCGTGCGCCAGCTGCAGCAGTATCGCCCGTACTACCGCTTCGAGGACCCGCTCGATGTGGACCGGTACAAGATCGACGGTCAGACGCAGGACACCGTGGTCTCGGTGCGCGAGGTGAACACCGCTGGTCTCGGCGATGCGGCGTCGTGGCAGAACTCCACCCTCGTCTACACCCACGGTTACGGTCTCGTGGTCGCCAAGGGCAACGAGCGCACGACCGACGGCGACCCCGTCTTCATCGAGGGCAGCATTCCCGCATCCGGGTTCCTGACCGACGAGAAGTACGAGCCGCGGATCTACTTCGGCGAGAACTCCCCGGCGTACTCCATCGTGGGTGCGCCAGACGGCACGACGCCGATCGAGCTGGACTACCCGTCGGCGAGCGACGGCGGCAACGACACCCGCACGACCTTCGACGGCGACGGCGGCCCGTCCATCGGGAACATGTTCAACCGCCTGATCTACGCACTGAAGTTCCAGTCGGAGCAGATCGTCTTCTCCGACTCCATCAACGAGAAGTCGCAGATCCTGTATGACCGCGACCCCGCGGTACGCGTGCAGAAGGCAGCGCCGTACCTCACTCTCGACTCCGACCCGTACCCGAGCGTCGTGGACGGCCGCGTGGTGTGGATCGTCGACGGCTACACGACGAGCGACCAGTACCCGTACTCGACGGCGACGAGCATGTCGCAGGCCATCGAGGACGCGAACAACCCGACTCCGCGCGTCGCGCTCGACAACGTCAACTACATCCGCAACTCGGTGAAGGCGACCGTCGACGCTTACGACGGCAAGGTCACCCTCTACGCCTGGGACGACACCGACCCGCTGCTGAAGGCGTGGCAGAACGTCTTCCCGACGACGATCAAGCCGGTCTCGGACATGTCCGCCGACCTCATGAGCCACGTGCGGTATCCGACCGATCTGTTCAAGGTGCAGCGCGCCATGCTCGGCGAGTACCACGTCGACACGGCCCAGTCGCTCTACGAGCGCGACAACGCCTGGTCCACGCCGGCCGACCCGCAGAACCCCGACGTCAACCAGCCGCCGTACTACCTGAGCATGAAGATGCCGGGTCAGGACGAGCCGAGCTACTCGATGTTCACGAGCTTCATCCCGCAGTCGACGGGCACGGAGTCGCGCAACGTCCTGATGGGCTACCTCTCGGTCGACTCGGATGCCGGCAGTCAGGCGGGCGTGAAGAGCCCCGACTACGGCAAGCTGAGGCTCTTGGAGATCACGGCCGGCGCCACCATCCCCGGTCCCGGCCAGGTGCAGAACACCTTCAACTCGGATCCCGGGATCTCTGCGCAGATCAACATCCTGAAGCAGGGCCAGTCGAACGTCATCAACGGCAACCTGCTGACCCTGCCCGTCGGTGGCGGACTGCTGTACGTGCAGCCGGTGTTCGTGCAGGCCTCCAGCGGTACGCAGCTGCCCCAGTTGCAGAAGGTGCTCGTCGCCTTCGGCACCGAGGTCGCGTTCGAGGACACCCTAAACGAAGCGCTCAACGCGCTGTTCGGCGGCGACTCCGGCGCCAACGCGGGTGATCAGGACGTCGCGCCCGATCCGGGGACGACTCCCTCGCCCGAGCAGACCGGTGGCAGCGACGGCTCGTCCGGTGGCGCGACCGGAAGCCCGGACTACCAGGCCGCGCTGCAGGATGCCCGACAGGCGCTGCTCGACCGCGATGCCGCTCTCAAGGCCGGCGACTGGACCAAGTACGGCGAGGCGGACAGCCGGCTCACCGCCGCGGTCGACAAGCTGATCCAGCTCGGCGGCTGAGCCGCATCCGCTTCGGCTCGCGCCGGTCCCGCATCTCGCGGGGCCGGCGCGTTCGTCTTCACCACCCCGCGAGACTGCATCTTCGCGACGAGATCACGGTACTTACCCGTGATCTCGTGCTCGAGATGCAGTCTCGCGGTGCGGAGAGGAGGATGCGGGGCGCGCGTCAGGCGGTGAGCATGGCGTACCAGATGAGCAGCAGGGTCGTGCCGAAGCCGCCCAGCTGGTTGAGCCACAGGAACCGACCCACCCGACCGTGGCGCGCTCGCACGTCTCATCGGTGATCGAGCGGTAGGGCCAGAGGGTGAGCAGGTACGGGATGACGAGCAGGGCGCGAGCGGTCCCGGCCAGGCCGACGCGAGCATCACGAGACCCGCTGCGAGATAGCACCCGAGCGCGAACCACACGTCCACCGTGCGCCGCGCACGGTGGACGGTGTGGTTGCGCTCGGGTGCTATCCTCGCAGCGGGTCTCGTGTGCTCGCGTCGGCTGGCCGGACCGCTCGGCGCCCTGCTCGTCATCCCGTACCTGCTCACCCTTGGCCCTACCCGCTCGATCACCGATGAGACGTTCGTCTTCACCACCCCGCGAGACGCTGCGAGATAGCACCGAGGCGACTCCGGCGCCAACGCGGGTGATCAGGACGTCGCGCCCGATCCGGGGACGACTCCCTCGCCCGAGCAGACCGGTGGCAGCGACGGCTCGTCCGGTGGCGCGACCGGAAGCCCGGACTACCAGGCCGCGCTGCAGGATGCCCGACAGGCGCTGCTCGACCGCGATGCCGCTCTCAAGGCCGGCGACTGGACCAAGTACGGCGAGGCGGACAGCCGGCTCACCGCCGCGGTCGACAAGCTGATCCAGCTCGGCGGCTGAGCCGCATCCGCTTCGGCTCGCGCCGGTCCCGCATCTCGCGGGGCCGGCGCGTTCGTCTTCACCACCCCGCGAGACTGCATCTTCGCGACGAGATCACGGTACTTACCCGTGATCTCGTGCTCGAGATGCAGTCTCGCGGTGCGGAGAGGAGGATGCGGGGGCGCGCGTCAGGCGGTGAGCATGGCGTACCAGATGAGCAGCAGGGTCGTGCCGAAGCCGCCCAGCTGGTTGAGCCACAGGAACCGACCCCACCCGACCGTGGCGCGCTCGCACGTCTCATCGGTGATCGAGCGGTAGGGCCAGAGGGTGAGCAGGTACGGGATGACGAGCAGGGCGCCGAGCGGTCCCGGCCAGGCCGACGCGAGCATCACGAGACCCGCTGCGAGATAGCACCCGAGCGCGAACCACACCGTCCACCGTGCGCCGCGCACGGTCGCGATCGAGGAGATGCCGGCCTCGCGGTCGGCAGTGACGTCCTGCACGGCGCCGAACGCGTGGGAGGCGACGCCCCACAGCGCGAAGGCGACGAGGACGGCGATGAGGCCCGGCGTGAAGGTCGCGCCGGCGAGCACGAGGCCGTAGACCGCGGGAGAGAAGAAGTGGATGCTGCTCGTCATCGAATCGGCGAACGGCACCTCCTTGAGGCGCAGCGGCGGCGCCGAGTAGAACACCACGAAGAACAGGCTGATCGCGAGCACGACCCAGGATGCGGGCGAGCCGACGACGACGAGGTAGACGACGAACGGCAGGCAGGAGAGAGCTGCCGCCCACAGCGTGATCCGGTGCATCCGGCGATCGAGGACGGCTCCGTGCGCGCCGCCCTTGCGCGGATTGCGCAGGTCCGACTCGTAGTCGAAGACGTCGTTCACGCCGTACATCGCGAGGTTGTACGGGACGAGGAAGAACAGCGTGCCGACGACCAGCGTCAGATCGACCGTGCGCGTGGTCATCACCACGGCCGCCGCGAACGGGAACGCCGTGTTGATCCAGCTCACGGGGCGCGACGAGACGAACAGCGTGCGAAGCACGCCGGCGGGGCGAAGGTCGGTCATGCGGTCTTCCGGGTCGGGAGCAGCGAGAGCACGGCGGGAACGCCGAACGCTGCGCACAGCGGATAAGAGAAGTCCTCGATCGGCGCCAGTCCGATCCGGATGCCGCTCAGATGCTCCGCGGGGTAGGTGAACAGATCGAGGGCGATCATCACGTTATCGAAGACGGCGGTCAGCGTGAACAGCACGACGGCGGCGACGACGCTGGCCCGCATCCTTCGGGCGAAGCCGGGCCGGCGGGCACTGATCGCGGTCACGACGGCGGTCACCAGGACGAAGGGCAGAACGATCAGCGGGTAGGTCATGCCGCGTCCCGTCGGCGCTGGGCGACCCGCAGGGATGCGGCGTGCACGACGAGCGCGAGGTAGCACAGGAACGCGAGGAACACCGGCTCCTCGAGGGGGAGGTGCGGCGCAAGGTCGATGCCCACCAGCAGCGGGCTGCCACCCTTGACGAAGACACCCGTCACGATGCCGACGGCGTCCCAGAGCAGCAAGAAGGCGGTGCCGATGCCGACGGCGGCCGCTGTGCGCCCCGGACGCGCCCACAGCGCCAGCCGGAACCGAGCGTCGAGTGCGCCCACCCCGGCGATGCTGATGAGCAGCGCCAGCAGGTAGAGACCCGGCATCACACCGCCTCGGCCGCCGGCTCGGCGAGGGGGCCCGCGGTGCGGTCGCCGCGCATCCGCTTCACGACGAGCTCGGCGGAGATGAGACACATCGGAAGCCCGATCCCCGGTAGCACGGAGGCGCCCGCGTAGTACAGCCCGTCCACCTTCGCAGACGCGTTGCGAGGGCGGAACAGCGCACTCTGCCTGAGCGGATGCGCGAGACCGAGGGCATTGCCGCGCCAGGCGTGCAGGTCGGTCTCGAAGTCGCCGGGGGCGATCGTGCGGCGCACGACGATGCGATCGCGCAGGTCGGGCACGCCGCACCAGGCGGCGATCTGATCGATGGCCGCATCCGCCGCGCGTTCGATCACGGCGTCACCGGCCCCGTCGACACCGCCGTGGCCGAGGCCCGGGTCGGCCGGGATCGGCACCAGGACGAACAGGTTCTCGTGGCCCTCCGGCGCGACGGAGAGGTCGGTCGCGCTGGGTCGGCAGACATACAGCGACGCCGGATCCGGGATGCGGGTCGCATCGCCGAAGATCGCGGCGAAGTTCGTGCGCCAGTCCTCGGTGAACAGGAGCGTGTGGTGCGTGAGCTCGGGAAGCTCGCCCTTCACGCCGAGCAGCACGAGCAGCGCGCCGTAGCTGGGTGTCTTCGACTGCCACCAGGACTCCGGGTAGGTGCGGTAGCGCTCCGGGACGAGGCGGGTCTCGGTGTGGTGCAGGTCGGCGCTGGAAACCACGACGTCGGCGTCGAAGCGGCGCCCGTCGGCGGTCACGACTCCGCGCGCGACGCCGTCGGCGACGAGGATGCGCTCGACGCTCGCGCCGGTTTCGATCACGACACCGCGTTCCGTGGCGAGGCGCGCGATGGCGTCGATCAGCGCGGTGAAGCCGCCCTGCGGGTAGCGCACCCGATCGTCGAGATCGAGGTGGCTCATGAGGTGGTACAGGCTCGGCAGCTGATACGGCGAGCCGCCCAGGAAGACTCCTGCGTAGCCGAGGATCTGGCGGAGCCGGGTGTCGGTGAAACGTCTGTCGATCCTGGACTGCAGTGGTTGCGTGAGCAGTCGCGTCAGGTGGCCCAGCCGGCGCAGGATCGCGGGGTCGGTGAGGTTGCCGAGCGACTCGTACGTGTCGTAGAGGAAGCGGTCGACCGCGAGGTCGTACGCCTCGCCGGCCGAGTCCAGGTATGCGTCCAGGCGCGCGCCGGCTCCCGGTTCGATCGACTCGAACAGCGCGGTCGCCTCCTCGCGACCCGACACGACGTCGACGGGCGCCTCGTCCAGGTGCGATTCGGCGTAGACGCGGTAGGCGGGGACCAGGTCGACGAGATCGAGTTGCTCCGCGGTCGTCGTGCCGAGTAGCCGGAAGAAGTGGTCGAACACCTCCGGCATGAGATACCAGCTGGGGCCGGTGTCGAAGCGGAAGCCGTCGCGCTCCCACGATCCCGCCCGGCCGCCCACCTCGGCACGCCCCTCGAGCAGGGTGACGTCGTGCCCGTCGGTCGCGAGCAGCGCGGCCGTGGCGAGCCCTGCGATGCCGCCTCCGATGACGACGGTACGACTCATGAGCGTTCCTTCAGTGGTCCGGCGCCCAGCCAGGCGCGTGCGGCGAGAACGGCCTTCTGCGACGTGGGCACGCGCACCCGCCCCTCGGTGCTCGCCCCTCGGAGGCGCACGGAGAGTGCGGCGAAGAGGTCGTGGGCTGCGGTGACGGCCCTGCGGCAGTCCGGGGGGAGGAGGGGGATGGTGGCGGCCGCCATGGCGAGGTCGGCGTCGATCCGGTCGAGCACGTCGTCCCTCGTGCGCTCGACGCCGTCGACGGCGAGGTAGTCACGCCCGAGAGCGCCCGCGTCGTGCTCCAGGTCGCGAAGGAAGTTGACGTCCTGGAAGGCTCGCCCGAGAGCTCGCGCCCCGGCGATGAGATCTGCCGGGGGAGCGGAGGGGGAACGGCGCCCCGCATTCTCGAAGACGGCGAGGCACATGAGTCCCACCACCTCCGCCGATCCGTAGACGTAGGTGTCGTGCGAGACGTCGTCGTGCTCGCGCACGCCGAGATCCGTGCGCATCGAGGCGAAGAACGGGGCCGTCAGGTCCTCGCCGATTCCGCACTCCCGGGCCGTCAGGGCGAACGCGTGCACGACGAGGTTCGCGCTGAAGCCCCGCTCGACGGCCGCGCGGGTCTCCCGTTCGAACGCGTCGAGGATCTCCTCTTGCTGATCGGGGACCAGACCCGCTTCGCCGGCCGGTCCGTCCACGATCTCGTCCGCGACGCGGACGAGCGCGTAGACGTTGCGGATGTGGGGGCGGGTGCGCGGGCTGAGCAGACCCGTCGCCAGGGCGAACGAGGTGGAGTACGCGCGGATCACTGATGCGGCCGCGGCCACCGCCGTCCGGTCGTAGAGGGAGAGTCCGCTCGGCTGGTCCCGTGCGCTCACGGCATCCTCTCCGCGATGCGGGTCGCGAGCTCGTCGACGAGCCCGAGAGCCGCCGGTGAGAGTGTGGCGGCGTCGGCTCGAGCGGAGCGGAGCGTCTCGTCGATGAGGACCGCGAGGCGCTCGCGGGCGCCGGTCGCGTCCAGCGCGCGCTGTGCGGCGAGCACGGCGACCGGGCCCGTGTGCGCGACCGCGAGGGCCTCCGCGACCGCGTCGCGGGCTGCTCCCTGCTGCGCCAGGACGACGAGGGGAGTGCGCTTGGCCTCGCGAAGGTCGCTGCCCACATCCCGACCGGCCTGGTCGGCCGTGCCGAAGGCGCCGATCAGATCGTCGACGAGCTGGAAGGCGAGCCCCAGAGCGCCGCCGGCCCGGCGGAGCGCCTCGAGCTCGGGCTCGCTCGCACCGGCCAGGAGCGCACCGGCACGCAGCGGCGCATCGAAGGAGTAGACGGCGGTCTTGTCGTGCGCCGTGGTGAGCACGGCGGCGGCCTCCGCCGCGTGCAGTCCGAGCGCGTTCTCGACGTCGGCGAGCTCGCCGGCGGCCGACACCGAGACGGCATCGTCGAAGAGCTCCACGAGTGCTGTCCTCGTCGCCGCGGGGACATCGACCAGCGCGAGGATGCGAGTGGCTTCGTACAGCAGCAGGTCGCCGCCGAGGATCGCGGCCGCGTCGCCGAGATCGTCGGCGCCCGAGGCGGACGCGCCGGCGGCGGCGGCTCGCGTGCGGAACTCGCCGGAGATGTTCAGGACGCCGCGGCGCTGTACGTCGTGGTCGATCACGTCGTCGTGAACGACGAAGGCCGCGTGCAGCAGTTCGAAGGCGGCGGCGACCTCGTACACGGGCGTCAGCGCCTCGTCCGGGCCGTCGAACGCGAGATACGCGCCCACCACGTTCGCCGGCCGGAACCGCTTGCCGCCGGTGGCCGCGCGCGTCACCGCCGCGGTGAGCGCGGCGTACGCTTCTGCGCCGTCGGTCGCGCGACGACGGATGCGGGCCAGAGCCGCATCGACGGCGGCGTCGATCCCGGCGCGGTTGTCCGCGCTCAACCAGGAGATCATCGGGCCCCCGCCTGTATCCGCCGCTGGGCGACGAACAGATCGAGCTGACGGGCCTGCAGCACGAGCCAAGGACTGAACGCCCACTCGGCGGAATCCAGAGCCGTGACGAGGTCGGCAGGGTGCACCCATTGCGTCTCGAGCACTTCGAGAGGATTGGGCTGCGGCAGATTCTCGGCGCGTGCGATGTAGACCGGGCAGATCTCGTTCTCGACGATCCCGCTCGCATCGGTCGCGCGGTATCGGAAGAGGGGAAGGGCGAGTTCGATGTCGTTCAGGCGCAGTCCGAGTTCGGAGTCGGCGTGTCGCTTCACGGCGTTCAGGACGGGCTCGGCCGGTCGAGGATGTCCGCAGAACGAGTTGGTCCACACACCGGGCCAGGTCCGCTTGTGCAGAGCTCGGCGAGTGACGAGCACGCGGCCTTCGTCATCCAGAACGTGGCAGGAGAAGGCGAGATGCAGCGCAGTGTCTGTACCGTGGACACTGCTCTTGGGCGCAGTCCCGATCTGATTGCCCTCGTCATCCACGAGGATGACCTGTTCGATCTCGTCCATGCGCCCTTCCATTTTGCTAGCTTTACTAGCGAACTGAGTTCGATCGAGCATACATACGGCCTGAGGAGGTGTCCACATGGCGAGTCCCGCTGACTCTGACGATACGTCGCGTGATAAGGATCGTGCAGTATGGCGCGTCCTGTCAGCCGTGCGCGCCTTCAGCGACGCCATGGATCGCATGTACAGCGGCATGAAGGGCGACATGGACATGAACGCCACGGATCTCGCCGCCCTGCGCATGCTCATCATCCGCGAGCAGCGGGGACAGGACGTCAGTCCGCACGACATCGCACGGCACCTGCGGATCTCCACCGCCTCCACGACGAAGCTGGTGGACCGTCTGGCCGACTCGGGCCACGTCGTGCGCAAGCCGCATCCGGTCGATCGTCGGGCGAGGCTGATCTCGTTGACGGACAAGTCGCGCACCGACTTCACGCGCCACTTCCGCGGCAGCATCGACGCGATGCGGGATGTCGCGTTCGACTACTCGCCGACGGAGCTCGCGGTGATCGCGGACTTCCTCGAACGGATGTCGGTCGGTATCGACCCCGACGCGTGAGGAGACCAGAAGTCGGTTCGACCTGGGCTTTTCGGGCAAAGCAGAAGGCCCGGATCCGAGGATCCGGGCCTTCTTTTTGTTGCGGGGACAGGATTTGAACCTGCGACCTCTGGGTTATGAGCCCAGCGAGCTACCGAACTGCTCCACCCCGCGGCACAAGAGATAACACTAGCACGCGTTCGGGCAGTGCGCGAATCGAGGCGGTTGCCGAGGTCCCTCCGGGCCGGGAGGATGGGGGAGTGCCCGCCGTTCTCTCCCTCGCCGTCGCGCAGTTCGCGCCGATCGCCGACCGCGCCGCCAACCTGATTCGGATCCGTCTCCTCGCCGCGCAGGCCGCCGCTCGCGGAGCCCGAGTGCTCGTGCTCCCGGAATACAGCAGCTTCTTCGTCGACCCGTTCGACGCCTCGCTGCGGCAGAACGCCGAGCCCGGCCTCGACGGGCCGTTCGTGCGGGGCCTGCGCGACATCGCCCAGCGGGAGGACCTCACTCTCGTGGCGGGTCTGGTCGAGGCGGCGGATGCGGACCGCGTCCACAACACCGTCGTCGCGGTCGACGCCTCGGGTGTCGTCGCGAGCTACCGCAAGCAGCACCTCTACGACGCGTTCGGGCAGCAGGAGTCGGATTGGGTCGCTCCAGGGGAGCTCGACGAGCCGCAGACCTTCACCGTGGACGGCGTCGTCTTCGGCATCATGACCTGCTACGACCTGCGTTTCCCCGAGGCCGCGCGCCGCATCGTCGACGCCGGCGCGCACGTCGTCCTCGTGCCGGCCGAGTGGGTGCGCGGTCCGCTGAAGGAACAGCAGTGGCAGACCCTGCTGGCGGCGCGGGCGATCGAGAACACGGCGTTCGTCGCGGCGGCGGACCACCCCGCGCCCGTCGGCGTGGGCCACTCCGTCATCCTCGACCCGCAGGGCGTCGTGCTCGCCGGGCTCGCCGCAGGGGACGGAGTCGCGATCGCGCCGATCGACCTCGACGAGCTGGCCCGCGTCCGCGCCGTCAATCCGGCGTTGCAACTTCGGCGCTACCGCGTGGTCCCTCGCTGAGTCAGGCCAGCGCCGCCAGACGGTGCACGGCTTCGGCGATGACCTCGGGCCGCTTGCAGGCCGCGAACCGCACGAGGCTCGCGTACTCGTGCCGCCGCTCCTCGGCGGCGAACGCCGTCAGCGGGATCGCGACGACACCGGCCGCACGCGGCAGCCGGCGGCAGAACTCATGGGCGTCGCTCACGCCGAGCGGCGCCGCATCCGCCACGGTGAAGTAAGAACCCCCGGCGCGGAACGGCGCGAATCCGGCAGCGCTGAGCCCGTCGCGCAGTGTGTCGCGCTTGCGCTGCAGCGCGGCGCCGACGCCCGCGAAGAAGGCGTCGTCCAGGCGGAGCCCCGCAGCGACAGCCGGCTGGAACGGCGCACCGTTGACGTACGTGAGGAACTGTTTGACCGTGAGTACGGCGTCGATGAGGGATGCGGGTCCCGTCGCCCATCCGATCTTCCACCCCGTCACCGAGAACGTCTTGCCCGCGGAGGAGATCGAGATCGTGCGCTCGGCAGCGCCCGGCAACGTCGCGATGGGGACGTGGCTGCGGCCGTCGAAGACCAGGTGCTCGTACACCTCGTCGGTCACGATGATCACGTCATGGCGGTGGGCGAGCCGCACAATCTCGGCACGCACGTCGTCGGTGAACACGACGCCGGTGGGATTGTGCGGATCGTTCAGGAGGATGACGCGGGTGCGGTCCGTGACCGCGGCGGCGAGTCGGTCCAGGTCCGGCTGGAAGTCGGGCCAGCGCAGGGGCACGGTCACGAGCGTGGCGCCGACCAGCGCCACATCCGCCGCGTAGGCGTCGTAGTGGGGTTCGAAGACGACGACCTCGTCGCCGGGGCCCACGAGTGCGAGGAGCGTCGCCGCGAGAGCTTCCGTCGCCCCCGCGGTGACGAGCACCTCGCGATCGGGGTCGACCTGCAGTCCGTAGAACCGCGCCTGGTGCTCGGCGATCGCACGGCGAAGATCGGCCGTGCCGCGACCGGGCGGATACTGGTTGACCCCCGTCGCGATCGCCTCACGTGCGATGTCGAGCAGCTCGGCGGGGCCGTCCTCGTCGGGGAAGCCCTGGCCCAGGTTGATGGCGCCGGTCTCGGCCGCCAGCGCGCTCATCTCTGCGAAGATCGTAGGGGCGGGGGTGCCTTCCGAGCCGAGGAGTCCGGCGCCCGCGGCCACCCGTTGCCAGGGCGCGTTCTGGTTTCGCATTCAGCACACGTTAGTCCCATAGGGCTGTCCCACGGCTGGCATAGGAAAACCACAGAGACGGCGGTCACAGTGAAGATCGCCAGTCAGAAGGAGCAACCATGAGTGACAACCAGGGCTCCCGCCCCGAATCCGAAGACTCTGTGTCCGAACCCGTCGCGCCCGCCGCATCGCCGCAGCCGGCCCCCTCGTCCGACGTGCCGCCGACCCCGGCGGCAGCCGGACCGGCCGCCCCGGCGATGCCGCCCCGTCCGCCCTACCCCGCCTCGTACCCGAAGGCGCCCGCGGGTTACCCCGCCCCCGCCGCCGGCGCCGCCGCAACGGGTCAGGCGTTCGGCCCCGGCGCCCAGACCGCGCCGACCCTGCCGCTGAGCGGTCCGGCGCCGTCGGCCCCGGTGCGCAAGAAGTCGACCGCCGGCCGCACGGTCGGCCTGCTCGTCGCCGCAGCCCTCGTCGGCGGCGCCGCGGGCGTGGGCGGAACCTACGCCGGCATCAGCCTGTGGGGCCAGACCCAGACGACGGCGGCCAGCAGCCCCACCGTCGTGACCGTGAACGACACCCAGAAGGTCAACAACGTCACCGCTGTGGCCGCCAAGGTCCTGCCCAGTGTCGTCACCATCTCGGCCACCGCGAGCAACGGCGGCGGCACCGGCAGCGGTGTCGTCCTCTCCGCGGACGGATACGTGCTCACCAACACGCACGTCGTCACTCTCGACGGTGCCACCGCCGACCCCACGCTGTCGGTCACGACGTCCGACGGCAAGGTCTACAAGGCCACGCTCGTCGGCACCGACCCGACGTACGACCTCGCGGTCATCAAGCTGACGGACGCGTCCGGGCTGACCCCGATCGACTTCGCCGACTCGAGCAAGCTCAATGTCGGCGACCAGGCGATCGCGCTCGGCGCTCCCCTGGGCCTGGACAACACGGTCACCACGGGCATCGTCAGCGCTCTGAACCGCTCCATCGAGATCGCCTCCTCGGCCGCGCCCGACGACTCCTCCACCAAGGAGGACGGCGGTCAGGGACAGCAGGAGAGCCCGTTCCAGTTCGACTTCGGGCAGGGCCAGCAGCAACAGCAGCAGTCCGCGAACGCCACGATCAAGATCGCGGTCATCCAGACGGATGCGGCGATCAACCCCGGCAACTCGGGCGGTGCGCTGGTCGACTCCGACGGCAAGCTGATCGGCATCAACGTGGCCATCGCGTCCTCCGGCGGCAGCTCGTCGGGCGGTCAGTCCGGCAACATCGGTGTCGGCTTCTCCATCCCCGCCAATATCGCCCAGCGCGTGGCGAACGAGATCATCAAGGACGGCAGCGCCACGCACGGGCTGCTGGGTGCGACCGTCGCCGACGCTGCCTCGCAGAAGAACGCCACCATCCAGGGCGCCTACATCCAGGACGTGTCCTCGGGTGGCGCGGCCGCCGGGGCGGGGCTGCGCTCCGGCGACATCGTCACGGAGTTCAACGGTGTTCCCGTCACCAACGCGATCGACCTCACCGCTCAGGTGCGTGCGGCCGCGGGCGGCTCCGACGCGACGCTGAGCTACGTCCGCGACGGCAAGACCGAGACGGCGAAGCTGACGCTGGGCACGCTGCAGTAACGACACCGCTCCGACGGTTCGGACGCCACCTCGCGATAGGCTCGCGAGGTGGCGTCCTTCTCGTTCGGCGACGGCAATGCGAAGAAGCTCCTCGCCATCCCGCTCTACGCGGCCGGGCGGGCTCTCACGTCGCTCGTGCCGCGGGCACGCGGGACGTGGGTCTTCGGCTCCGCGGCGGGGATCGCGGACGGCGCCCTCGCGCTGTGGAACGAGACGGCCGCGCGCGGTCATCGTGCCGTCTGGCTGATCCGCACCGATGCACAGGCGCGCGATGCGGCATCGCGTGGAATCCCGTACGCCCGAGCCGACTCATTGCGGGGCCTCTGGCTCACCGCACGCGCCGAGGTGGTCGTCGTGACGCACGGCTTCGGCGACGTCAATCGTTATGCCGTCGCGGGGTCGTATCTCGTGCAGCTGTGGCACGGCATCCCGCTCAAGCGCATCGGCATCGACTCGCCGGAGACCGTGCGAAGCTCCTTCCTGCCGTCCTCCCGTCTCGTGCGGCGTCTGCTCGCGTTCATGTACCGCAGCGCCACCCGTCGGATCCGCCTCCTGCCGGCCGCATCCCACCTCGTACGCGGTCGCCTCGAGTCGGCGTTCTCGCTCGACGACTCGCGCGTGCCGGTCGTCGGCGAGCCGCGCGTGGATGTGCTGTCGCGGGGGAGTGCGACCGAACGACGGGAGAGCGCCCGCCGCCGGCTCGAAGAGGTGCTGGGCCCGCTCGGCGACGACCGGCTCGTGCTGTACGCACCGACCTGGCGCGATGGCGACGACGACCCGGCGATCCCCACGGAAGCCGACTGGCATCGGATCACCGCCCTGCTCGATACACACGACGCACGGCTGATCGTGCGCCCGCATCCGTTGGGCGCCGGAGAGTATGCGCCACCCGAGGGCGCCCAGCGTGTGCACCTGCTCGGCAGCGATCGCCTGAGCGATGTCACCCCGGTGCTCCCGGGCCTGGATCTGCTCGTCACCGACTACTCCTCGCTGGCGTACGACTCCTCGCTCGTGCCGCTGCCGGTCGTCTACTTCGCGCCGGATGTCGACGCCTACGCCCGGCGTCGCGGCTTCTACGGCACCTACGCGGACGTCGCGGGCACGGACGTCGCGGTGGACTGGGTGGGGGCTCTCGCGCAGATCGCGGCCGTGCTCTCGGACGACGATGTGCGCCAGAGGCGGCTGGAACAAGCCAGACGCCTGGATGCGGTCGTGCACGCGTACCGCGACGGCCGCAACGCGGAGCGGGTCTATCTGGCCATCGCGGCCGCCATCGGCGGCGACGACCGTCGGGAGGAGACGGCATGACAACGGCGGAGCTGACCACCGGGAGCGCTCCGGCGCTGGTCCTGCGGGGAGCGGGTGCGCGCCCCGAACGCGTCGAGCTGGTCGGCGCCCGTGCGCGGGTGGTGGCGACGCTGACCGGGAGGGGCAAGACTTGGACCGCCACGCTGCCGCTCTCCGCCTCCCGGTGGGGCGGACCCGTTCTCCCGCTGCCGAGCGGGCGCTACCGGGTGCACGTCGAGCCCGCCGATTCCGTGGAGCACCCCGAGGCTCCCGAGCCGCTCGCGCTCGCGCAGCTCGGGCCGCTTCGCGCAGCTCTGACCGGGTGGGAGCTCGAGATCGGGCCGCCCGTCGACCCGGCCTACGACGTCGGCGAGGCGCAAGGGGCCCTCGAGCGGCGCTACGCGACGGGGCGCGAGTCGCTGGAGGAGTCGGTCTTTTTCGAGAGCTTCTACGGGCGCAATGCCAGCTGCAATCCGCTCGCGATCGACCGGGTGCTCAGTGAGCGGCTGCCCGGCCTCGTGCGCTACTGGAGCGTCGTCGACCTCTCCGTCGACGTCCCCGAGGGGGCCATCCCCGTCGTCGAGGGGAGTCCGGACTGGTGGCGGGCTCGCGCGGTCTCACGCCTGCTCGTGGTCAACGACTGGATGCGTCGGCGCTACGTGCGCCGGCCCGGACAGCACGTGGTCCAGACCTGGCACGGCACGCCTCTCAAGAGGCTGGCCCTTCATCGCCCGGGCTTCGATCCTCGACGAGCCATCGCCGTCGTGCGCGAATCGCTGCGCTGGAACGTCCTGCTGGCGCAGAACCCGTACGCGGCATCGATCCTCAGGCGGGCCTACGCGTTCGGTCGTCGTCCGGTCTGGGTCGAGGGATACCCGCGCAACGACGTGCTGCACACGGGGGATGCGGCGCCCGTGCGCGCGCGTCTGGGCATCCGCGAGGACGAACGCGTCATCCTCTACGCGCCGACCTGGCGCGACGATCGTGAGCAGATCGTGGACTTCCTGGATGCGGAGAGGCTCGCGGCAGACACCGGCGCTGTCGTGCTGGTGCGCGGTCACTCGCGCACACTGCTGCCGGGCAGGGATGCCGAGGGTGCGCGCGTCGTCGATGTGACCGGTTTCCCGGACACCGCCCAGCTGCTCTTGGCCGCCGATGCGCTCGTGACCGACTATTCATCGGTGATGTTCGACTTCACCGTCACGGGCAAGCCGGTGTACTTCTTCGTGCCCGACCTCGAGGACTACCGCGGACGCCTGCGCGGGTTCTACTTCGATCTCACAGAGCGCGCGCCCGGGCCGCTCGTTCGCACCCAGGAGGAGCTGACCCGGGCTCTGGCGCACGACTCGGCCGCTTACGCCGACCGCTACGCCGCATGGCGGCGCGCCTTCAACGCGCGCGAGGACGGTCACGCGGCGGAGCGCGTCGTCGCCCGCATCCTCGATCAGGGGCTGATCGGCGGCTGACTCACGGCAGCGGCGTGTTGCGCGACCCGAGCCGCGAGGTGTCGACGGTGTCGCGCGCGCCGCGCACGAGTCCCTGGATGAACCCGGCACCCCAGGCGAGGTGCATCGAGGGCAGGACTCCCGCCGTCCAGAGCTTGTCGCGCCATCCGCTCCCGCCGCCGGGACCCAGGGCGACGCCGACGACGAGAACCGCGTACGCGGCCACGGGTACGTACACCGCGTTGGCGATGAGTGCTGCCGCACCCGCGAGGACACCGGTGAGTTGCAGCACACCGGTCACGACGGCGAGGGCGACGCACACCACGAGGACGGGCGGGGCGAAGAAGCGCAGGGAGTTGCGACGGCCGTAGCGGCGCACCAACTCGCCGCGCCACGCGCCGGTGGCGCGGAACTGCCGCACGAGTCGCTGCCAGCTCTCGCGCGGCCAGTACGTCACACGCAGCGCCGGATCGAACCAGACGCGGTAGCCCGCCCGGCGGATACGGAGGTTCAGCTCCCAGTCCTCGCCGCGGCGCAGCGACTCGTCGAACCCGCCGACCTCGTCGACGACGACGCGGCGCATGACACCGAGGTAGGCGGACTCGGCGGCGCTCTCGCGTCGACCGCCGTGATACGCCCCGCCGCCCAGGCCGAACGGGGAGTTGTACGCGCGGGCGACAGCGCGCTGGAACGGCGTGCGGCCGTCGGCCTGCATCACCCCGCCCACGTTCGCGGCACGCACACGCGCGAGCGTTTCGAGAGCCCGCATCGTGTAGCCCGGAGCGAGCTCCGAGTGGGCGTCGACGCGCACGATGGTCGCCAGCGTGCTGCGGGCGATCGCCAGATTCAGGCCTGTCGGGATGTCGGCGTCGGGATTGCGGACGAGCAGGATGCGGTCGTCTTCGGCGGCGAGACGCTCGGCGATCTCGTCGGTGCCGTCGGAGGAGGGGCCCAGCGCGAGCACGAGCTCCATGGGGCCCGGGGTCTGCTGGGCGAGCACGCTCTGCACGGCGCGCTCCAGGTACCGCGCCTCGTTGAGCACCGGCATGACGAAAGACACCCCTGCGTCGGCGCGGGGAACCGGGGCGTCACGATGGCCCCCCGCGTCGACGTGCATCCGACGATCATCCCATGCGTGCGCTGGTTAGGCTGGAAGGATGGGCCTGGCATCAGACATCCGCAAGGCACGGGGACTTCTCCGGAAGGTCCTCGACAACCGTTCCGCCGTCCGCGAGGTGCGGGCGATGCGCCCCCCGTTGCCCGTCGGTCACTTCCGCATCGGCGTCTACTTCGCCGACGGTGCCGTCAACCTGTACCAGATGCGTCAGTGGTACAAGCCGCTCCAGAAGCTCGCCGAAACCTGGCCGGTCCTGGTGCTCAGTCGCAACGCGACCTCGGCCGCGGCGATCATGGCAGAGAGCGAGTTGCCCGTCGCCTTCGTGCCGAGCGTGCACGACCTCGAGAATGTCGTGGCCGCGCAGGGGCTGCGCGTCGTGCTGTACGTGAACCAGAACACGCGGAACTTCCAGATGTTCCGATACGGGCATCGCTGGCACGTGTTCATCAACCACGGCGAGTCCGACAAGATGTACATGACGACGAACCAGTTCAAGGCGTACGACTACGCCCTGATCGCGGGGGACGCCGCTCGCGAGCGTCTGGGACGCGTGCTCTGGAACTACGACCTCGATGCCCGCACGATCGCGATCGGTCGACCGCAGGCGGACCACTACTCCGGGGCGCTGCCGTACAACCCGGACGATCGCACGGTCGTGCTCTACGCACCGACATGGGAGGGCGATCGCCCCTCGGCGTTCTACGGATCCATCGTCAGTCACGGAGAGGCGCTGGTCTCAGCCGTACTCGGCTCTGGTCGCCACCGCCTCATCTACCGGCCGCACCCGCGCAGCGGCGTGCTCGATCATGAGTACCTCGCCGCGCATCGGCGCATCGTCGCGGCGATCGCTGCGGCGAACGCCGCCGACCCCGCTGCTCTGCACGTCTACGACGACGGGCCGGAACTCGGCTGGCAGCTGGCCGCCTCCGACGTCGCGGTGGTCGACATCTCCGCGATGGTCTACGACCGCCTCGCCGCCGACAAGCCGCTGCTCATCACGCGGCCCGTCGATGAGCGCGCCGCCGTCGACACGAGCGGCTACCTCTCCGCGTGCGAGTGGCTGGATGCTGCCGATGCCCCCCGCATCCTGGACGAGGTCGATCGCCTGGTCGGCGATCCCGATGCCGTCGCGCGCCTGGCGCACTGGGTCGACCACTACTTCGGCGACACCTCGCCGGGTGCTCCGACGGCACGCTTCCACGCGGCGATCGAGCGCCTGATGGATGAGTGGGACCAGTGGCACGCGCGAGCGGGCGGCGACGCGAACGATGCCGCGGCGCAGGCGGAACTCGACTCCAACGCCGGCCGCGAAGAAGCTTCCTGAGACGGATCTCCCGCTCAGCGGTCCGGGAGCTCCTCGGTCGACGGATCGACGGACGAGTCGGAAGGCCGCTGCTTGCGGCGAACGGAGCCGAGCGCCTTCGTCGCGTTGCGCGTGCGGCGCGTGGCGGATCCCGCGGCCTGGGCGACGAGCCCACCGGCCCGTGCGAGCCCCCGCCCCGCGAGTCGCTCGATCGGCGCGGCGCCCGGGCGCGGCTCGAGCTCCGCGGGCAGATCGATGGGCGGCATCCCGAACGCCCGTCGAGACGTGGTGATCACGCGTCGCCCGAGCAGATGGTTGCCGGCGCCGCCCACCGCCGCGCCCACGCCGAAGGGCAGCGCCTTGCCGACGAAAGAGGCGCCGCCGCGTGCGGCGAAGCGGTGCAGGAATGAGGTCTTCAGCCGGTCGACGAGCGGACCGAGCGCCGCGCGGGGCAGCGTCGTGGTGATCAGCTCTCCCCAGTAGGTGCTGCGCGTCGGGCCCTTGCCACCCGCCTGCCGGGCGAGCTGGGTGACGAGGTCGATTCCCTCCTGGCCGAGCAGCAGTGTGAGAACGAGCGCGCGGGCCCGGTCGGGGTTCTCGACCGGGAGCCCGTGCACCTCGGCGACCGATTGCGCGAACAATGTCGTCGTCTCCAGGAAGCCGAGCGTCTCCACGCCACTCAGCGCCAGCGTGACGCCGGTTCCGATGCCGGGGACCACGGCCGTCGCGCCGACAGCTGCTCCGCCGGTGGTCACCGCCGCGAGGTAGCGCCGCTCCAGCATCCGCACGATCTCGAGCGTCGTGGCACGCGGGTGGCGTACCCGGATGCTGCGCAGGTGGGCCAGAACGACGGGGCGTTGGACCGCGAGCACGCGATCGAGGGCGCGCACCGTGAACGGGTGCTCAGTCGACCCGACGGGCGGGATCCCTCCCTGCCACGGCGACTCGTCCGGCAGACTGTGGATGCGGTGGACCTTCTCCGGCATGCTGGGATGCTAAGCGGCCCGGCTGAACGGTGCCGGGGGATTGCGGATCAGACGAACTGGTTGGCGCGTTCGAGGTCTTCGGCGAAGTCGACCTCGACCGCGTACAGGTCGGAGATGTCCATCGGCTCGAGCAGGAGGCCGTCGTGCTGGATGGCGAGCTCGAGACCGCGCTCGAAGTAGTCCTGATCGTCGACGCGCGCCAGGTGGTGCATGAACGAACGCTTGTCGGCCCGCGAGATGTAGTTGATCCCCACGGCCTCGCCGATCCCGCCGCGAACGGTCTTGGACAGCTCCTCGATGAAGCCCTCGCTCGTCACGGTGTACTTGACCTCTTCGTCGCTCACCTTGGCGGTGTTGACGGTGACGAAGGACTGCTCGCGCTCGATGAGCGCGACGGCACGGCCCAGCACCCGGGGATCGAAGACGACGTCTCCGTTCATCCAGAGCACGCCGGCCTTACCGGTCGCGGAGAGTGCGCGCAGCAGGCTCTTCGAGGTGTTGGTCTGGTCGTAGCGCTCGTTGTAGATGTAGTCGGCCTCGGGGAAGGCTTCGACGATGGTCTCCGCGCGGTAGCCGACGACCGTCGTGAGCTTGGCGTCGGTGCCGAAAGCCGCGCGGATGTTGTCGTGCTGCTGGCGCATGATGCTGCGCCCGTCGTTCAGCTGGGTCAGCGGCTTGGGTAGGCTGCGGCCGAGGCGCGAGCCCATGCCTGCGGCAAGGATCACAGTCTGAAGTCTCATAAGATTCATCGCTCCTGGAGTCGAAGTTCACGGTCGGTTCACCGACGAAACACTCCTTTGTGCCGTGTCCATGGTATCTGGGACGCCTGAAAGCCCGCAGATGAGCCCGCTGCCGTTGTGGATTCGTGACAATCGGTGACAGGGCCGCATCCCACCGATGGGATCGTCGGGGGCGATTGATACGTTGGAGAAGTGACCTCCACTCCTTCCGGTTCCGACGCGCCCACGCCCGACGACGGCTCCGCCGAGGAGGTCTCCGCCGCCCCGAAGAAGCCGGCATCCGCGCGACCCTCGACGCCGCGCACCCCGCGCTCGACCACGGCCCGGCCGGCAGCGGCTCGTAAGCCCGCTGCGAAGAAGCCGGCCGCGTCGTCGGCCTCGGCGGCGGTCGCGCCCGACGAGAAGGAACCCGCGGCGCCCGCCGCCCCGAAGAAGCCCGCGACGAAGCGACCGACGGCCGCCAAGCGCCCGGCGGGTGCGACCGCGGAGGATGCAGCGGCGCCGGCCCCAGCGAAGAAGGCAGCGGCCGCCCCGAAGAAGCCGGCGGCGCCCAGGAAGCCCGCCGCACGGACGACGACGGCCCGTACCGGCGAGACCGCGGCCAAGCCGCGGACTGCGTCGCCGCGCACGAAGTCGGCGCAGGCGGGAGCGAAGACGTCCCGCACGACGGCCGCCAAGACTCCGCCCGTGGCCCCTGTCGACGCGCCGGTTCCGGTGGACTTCGTCATTCCGCCCAAACCGCCCCTGCCGCCGCGCCCCGCGCCATCGGACGCCGATCAGCCCACGGCGATCGACGAGGTGATCGTCCCGGACCAGGCGCCGGTCGAGCCCGCGTCGCCGGAGGTTCTCGACGAGGTGCCCGTCGTCGCGGCGACAGACGCGGCGATCGAGGAGGCCACGCCGGAGCCCGCGGACGTGACGTCGCTCGAGCCGGTGGAGACGGTCGAAGAGGTCACGGTCGTCGAGGTCGTCGAGGAGGTGCCCGAAGAGGCTCCTCCCGTCGACGACGCGGGGGACCCGACGCCCGACGACGCGCCGACGCCTGCGGAGGCGGAGGTCGTCGTGGTGACCGAGCGTGCGGAGGATGAGGCGGCCGAGCGGTTGTTCGCCGACGTCGCCAGGGCGGACGAACCTCCTCTCGCGCTCGAGGTGAGCGGACTGGCGAAGTCCTACGGCGCGACCGTCGCGGTCGCGGGGATCGACCTCGCCGTCCCCGCCGGTACCTTCTACGGCCTCGTCGGACCCAACGGCGCGGGCAAGACGACCACGCTGTCGATGATCGCCGGGCTGCTGAAGCCGGATGCGGGCACCATCCGCGTGGCGGGCGTCGATGCACGCACGCGGTCACGAGAGGCGAAGAAGCTGATCGGCGTGCTGCCGGACCGGCTGCGCACCTTCGATCGCCTGACCGGTCGCCAGCTTCTCTCCTACGCGGGGCTGCTGCGCGGTCTCGATGCGAACACGGTGGAGCGCCGTGCCTCCGACCTGGGTCGAGCCTTCGACTTGACCGCCGCGCTGGGACGGTCCGTATCGGACTACTCGGCGGGCATGACGAAGAAGGTCATGCTGGCCGCTGCCCTCATCCACTCGCCCCGGCTGCTGGTGCTCGACGAGCCCTTCGAGGCCGTCGACCCCGTCTCGAGTTCGGTGATCCTCGACATCCTCGGCACATATGTGTCGCAGGGCGGGACCGTTCTGCTCTCCAGCCACGGAATGGACCTGGTCGAGCGCGTGTGTGATCGCGTCGCGGTGATCGTCTCCGGTCAGGTACTGGTGGACGGAACGGTGGCGGAGGTCCGCGGCGAGCAGACGCTCGAAGCGCGGTTCCTCGAGCTCGTCGGCGGCTCGAACGAGGTGGAGGGCCTCGAATGGCTTCACACGTTCTCCGACTGAGGGCCGCTCTCCTGATCGGAGCGCTCCGCGGCGACGCTGCGGAGCGCTGGCGCGCCATCATCGCGAGCGCGCTGGTCGTGGGCGGCGTCGTGGCCGCCTGCATCGCCCAGATCGCGCTGCAGGCGGTCACCGCGCAATCGGCTTTCGTGGTGACGGTGCTCGGAGGCAGCGCGGTCGCGGTGGGATACGCGCTCGCGCCCCCCATCTCCGGGAGTCCCGACCAGCTCGACCCGCGCCGCTTCCAGACGTTCGGCCTGGACCCCAAGCCGCTGGCCGGCGCGATCCTGCTTGCGAGTGTCATCAGCGTTCCCGTCCTGGCGCTGGCAGCGGTGGCGGCGGCGACGGCTGTCATGTGGCTCTCGCAGGACGCCGGGGCGCTCGCTGCGATCGGACCCCTGCTGGGTCTGGTGACAGCGGTGCTGCTCACCCGGGTCGCCGCGGGCCTCGCCTCGATGTGGACGCTGCCGCGTCGGTCGCGCGAGCTGACCGGCTTGTTCATCCTCGCGTTGCTGGTCGTCTTCGTGCCTGTCGGGGTGTTCTTCGCCTCGCTCGACTGGGGCGACGCGGTTCCGAGCCAGCTCGACGCGGCGGCGCACGTGCTCGCGTTCACGCCGATCGGCGCGGCGTGGGCGCTGCCGGGTCTCGCCGCGATCGGCGATGTCGGCGGGCTCTGGCTCGCAGCGATCGTCGCGGTGGTCACGATCGCTCTTCTCGGGTGGGCGTGGTACGCGATCGTGCGCCGCGCGCTCACCACGATCGAGCGCCCCCTCGCCGCACGTGAGCGCGGCGGCATGGGATGGTTCTCGGTGCTGCCCGGCACTGCGGGAGGCGCCATCGCCGCCCGCAGTCTCACCTATTGGTTGCGCGATCGCCGCTACGGCGTGAACGTGCTCGTGGTCCCGGTCGCGGCGTTGCTGACGACGATTCCGCTCCTGGTCGCGGGCGTACCCGCTGAGTACGTGGCGCTGGTGCCCGTGCCGATCATCGCGCTCTTCTTCGGCTGGTTGCCCCACAACGACGTCGCCTACGACTCCACCGCGGTGTGGATGCACGTCGCCTCCGGCGTGCGCGGCATCTCCGATCGGGTCGGTCGCCTCGTTCCCATCGTCCTCATCGCGGTTCCGACGTTCGCCGTCGCCGTGCCGGTCGCCGTCGCCATCCACGGACGGTGGGCGCACCTGCCGGCTCTCGCGGGCGTGACCATCAGCCTGTTCCTCGCCGGACTGGGACTCTCCTCCATCGCCTCGGCGGCGGCGCCGTATGCGGTGTCGCGCCCGGGCGACAGCCCGTTCCAGCAGCCTCAGCGCACGGGATCTGCCGGCATCCTGTCGCAGGCGCTCGTGATGCTGGGTGCGCTCGCTGTGAGCGTGCCGACGCTCTGGTGGGCGTGGCAGGCCGTCTCGGACGACCAGTCCTTCGGGCTCGCCGCGCTCGTGGGCGGAACGGTGACGGGCGTCGTCGTGCTCGGAGTCGGGCTCGCCATCGGCGCGCGGGTGTTCGAGCGGCGTGAGAGCGAGCTCATGGAGTTCGCCGCCACCAGTTCCTGACCCGAGCCGCGCACACACCTCGCGGCTACACTTGCTGACCATGAGCACCCCTGCCGACAGCCCCGACCAGGGCGGCCTCGCCACCCTCGACCGCGAGCTCGAAGAGCTCATCCGCGAAGAGACCATCGAGCCCGGCGATCACGAGCGCTTCTCCCACTACGTGAAGAAGGAGAAGATCCTCGAGTCGGCCATCACGGGCAAGCCCGTGCGCGCACTGTGCGGCAAGAAGTGGACGCCGGGCCGCGACCCGGAGAAGTTCCCGGTCTGCCCGTCGTGCAAGGAGATCTACGAGTCGCTGCAGCAGTGACGCGCCGCGCTCACAGGTAGCGGGTGGGAATCGCCGGATCCGACCGGCTGAGACCGTGCGCCGCGAGGGGGAGTTCGCCGCGGACCGTCAAATGGTGAGCACGTGCGGCGCGCACGCCCTCGGGCCCTTCGTGAGAGGCGTCGATCTCGCCGTGCTCGACGAGCGGCACCTGCAGCGCGCGGGCATCCGTGGGCTCGGTCGGTGAGTCGGCCGCGTCGATGCGGATGAGCTCCGCCTCGGCGACGCCGCCGCGCAGGCCCCGGAAGGCCGTCTTCCGCCCGCCCGTCGAGGTCTTCTCGGCGGAGGCCTTGGCGACGCTCACCCATGTCCCGTCGAGATCCTGACGTGCGACGAGCTTGTAGACCATGCCTGCCGTGGGCGTTCCGGAACCCGTCACGACGGAGGTGCCGACGCCGTAGGCATCGACGGGGGATGCGGCCAACGCCGCCAGCGCGTACTCGTCCAGGTCGCTCGTGACGGTGATGCGCGTGTCCGTGGCGCCGAGCGCATCGAGCTGCGCCCGCACGCGCGCCGCGACCACGGGCAGGTCGCCCGAGTCGATGCGCACGCCGCCGAGCCCGGTTCCCGCCACGCGTATCGCGGTCTCGACGCCCCGCTCGATGTCGTAGGTGTCGACCAGCAGCGTCGTGCCGAGTCCCTGGGCGGCGATCTGTGCGCGGAAGGCATCCTCTTCGCGGTCGTGCAGCAGTGTCCAGGCGTGGGCGGCGGTGCCCATCGTGGGGATGCCCCAGGTGCGGCCCGCCTCCAGGTTGCTCGTGGCGCCGAAGCCCGCGACGTAGGCGGCTCGCGCGGCGGCGACGGCCGAGCGCTCTCCGGCTCGCCGCGAGCCCATCTCGGCGAGAGGCCGGTCGCCGGCGGCCAGCGACATCCGCGCGGCCGCCGTGGCGACGGCGGAGTCGTGGTTGAGCACGCTCAGGGCCAGGGTCTCGAGGATCACCGCCTCGAGGAAGCTGCCCTCGACGGTCAGCACGGGGGAGCCGGGGAAGTACAGCTCGCCCTCGCGGTAGCCGGTGATCGACCCCGTGAAGCGGAAATCCGCGAGGGTCGCGAGCGTGTCCGCATCCACCACGCGGTTGTCGCGCAGGTAGCGCAGCTCGTCGTCGCCGAAGCGGAACTCACGCAGCAGGGACAGCAGACGACCGGTTCCCGCGACCACTCCGAAACGGCGTCCTCCCGCCAGACGCCGGGCGAACAGCTCGAAGACCGTGCGCTTCGAGGCGGTGCCGTCGCGCAGCGCCGCCTCGATCATGGTCAGTTCGTAGCGGTCGGTGAGCAGCGAGGTCGTCTCGGGCATGGCGGTCACTCTATCGAGCGCGGGTAGGCTGGGTGATCGTGGTGGACGACGCGCCGATCGGGATCTTCGACTCCGGAGTGGGCGGGCTGACCGTCGCCCGTGCGATCTCGCAGCTGCTGCCCCGTGAATCGCTGCTCTACATCGGCGACACCGCGCGCTCGCCCTACGGTCCGAAGCCGATCGCGGATGTGCGTCGGTACTCGCTGGAGATCCTCGACACGCTGGTCGAGCAGGGCGTGAAGATGCTCGTCATCGCCTGCAACACGGCGTCGGCAGCGGTGCTCCGCGATGCGCGCGAGCGCTACGACGTGCCCGTGGTCGAGGTCATCGGGCCCGCCGTGCGCACGGCCCTCGCGACGACCCGCAACAGCCGCATCGGCGTCATCGGCACGACCGGCACGATCGGTTCCGGGGCCTACCAGGACATGCTCGAGGTGAACCCGAACGTGACCGTGTTCGCGCAGGCCTGCCCGCGGTTCGTCGACTTCGTCGAGGCCGGCGTCACCGGCTCGCCCGAGGTGCTCCGGGTGGCCGAGGACTACCTCGCGCCCCTGCGCCACGCGGGCGTCGACACCCTCGTGCTCGGCTGCACGCACTACCCCTTCCTCGAAGGCGCTATCAGCTACGTCATGGGTGAGGGCGTGAGTCTCGTCTCGAGCGACACCGAGACGGCGAAGGACGTCTACCGTCAGCTCGTCTCCCGTGATCTGCTGGCAGGACCCGACGCCGTGGCCCAGCATGTGTACGAGGCGACGGGTTCGTCGGCAGACGACTTCATCCAGCTCGCGCACCGCCTCATGGGACGCGAGGTGCGTCAGGTGCAGCTCGTGCAGACCGGCACGATCGATCTGCCCCGTACCACCGCGTCCTGACGCCGCATCACCGACTTTCCGCATCCGCTCTACCCGAGGAGAACGATGACCGACATCACCCGCGCCGATGGGCGCACCGTCTCGCAGCTGCGTCCCGTGACGATCGAGCGCGGCTGGTCGAGCCAGGCCGAAGGTTCCGCGCTCATCTCGTTCGGCAACACCAAGGTGCTGTGCACGGCGTCGTTCACGAACGGCGTGCCGCGCTGGCTCACCGGCAAGGGCAAGGGCTGGATCACCGCCGAGTACGCGATGCTGCCGCGCGCCACGAACGATCGCAACGACCGTGAGAGCGTCAAGGGCAAGATCGGCGGTCGCACGCACGAGATCTCGCGCCTCATCGGCCGGGCGCTTCGCGCGGTCGTCGACACGAAGGCGCTGGGCGAGAACACGATCGTCATCGACTGCGACGTGCTGCAGGCCGACGGCGGCACGCGCACGGCAGCGATCACCGGCGCCTACGTCGCGCTCGCGGACGCGATCGAATGGGGACGTCGCAAGAAGTTCATCGGGCAGAAGGCGCAGGTACTCTTCGACTCCGTCTCGGCCGTCTCGGTCGGCATCATCGACGGTGAGCCGATGCTCGACCTCGCGTACGTCGAGGACGTGCGCGCCGAGACCGACATGAACGTCGTCGTGACCGGCCGCGGGCTCTTCGTCGAGGTGCAGGGAACCGCCGAGGGGGCGCCGTTCGACAAGCGGGAGCTCGACGCTCTGCTGGAGCTGGCGGTCGCGGGATGCGGCGAACTCGCTCAGGCGCAGGCGGCGGCACTCGCAACGGGGGACGAGGCATGACCGACCGGGTGGTGCTCGCCACGCACAACCCGCACAAGGTCGAGGAGTTCCGCCACATCGTGCAGGCGACCCGTCCCGATCTCACCGTCATCGGCTACGACGGGCCGGAGCCGATCGAGGACGGCGTGACCTTCGCGGCCAACGCGCTGATCAAGGCCCGCGCGGCGGCCGCCTACACCGGGCTTCCCGCGCTGGCCGACGACTCCGGCATCTGCGTCGACGTGCTCGGCGGGGCGCCGGGGGTGTTCTCCGCCTACTGGGCCGGACACCGTAAGGATGCCGCAGCCAACCTGGAGCTCCTGCTCGATCAGCTGTCCGACATCGCAGATCCGCACCGCACCGCGCAGTTCGTCTCCACGATCGCCCTCGTGATGCCCGGCGGCGCCGAGCACGTCGTCGAGGGCGTCTGGCCGGGCCGGCTCGCACTCGCCGCGGACGGTGCCGGCGGATTCGGCTACGACCCGATCTTCATCCCCGACGGCCAGTCCGGCACGGAGCGCACGGTCGGTCAGTTCTCGGCCGCCGAGAAGAACGCCGCGTCGCACCGCGCACGTGCCTTCGCCGAGCTCGGACCCCTGCTGAGCGAGCTCTGAGCGCGGGAGCGAGAATCAGTCTCGTTCCCGATTGCGCGCAAACCGTCTGTGGCCCGGACGCGGCGCCTAGCCTGGTGCCATGCACGATCACGCGCCCGCATCCGGAGTCCGCGGCGGCAGCAACCGCCGCCTGCTCGCGATCTCGCTCGGGATCACCTCGACGGTGTTCGTCGTGCAGGTCGTCGGTGCGATCCTGTCCGGGTCGCTGGCGCTGCTCGCGGACGCCGCGCACATGCTGACGGATGCGGCAGCGCTTGTCATCGCGCTGATCGCCAGTGCCGTGGCGGCACGCCCCGCCAACGACCGCCGCACCTTCGGCTATCAGCGCGCCGAGGTGTTCGGTGCTCTCGCCAACGGCGTGATCCTGCTCGGACTCTCGCTGTGGGTCGGCGTCGAAGCGATCACGCGGCTCGTCAACCCGGCCGAGGCGGAGGTCGCCGGCGGACTGATGCTCGGCGTCGCCGCGGTCGGTCTGATCGCGAACGCCGTCGCGATGTGGCTGCTGGGTGCGGCGCAGCGGACGAGCATCAACGTGCGCGGCGCGTACCTCGAAGTGCTCGGCGACCTGCTCGGCTCGGTCGCGGTGATCGTCGCCGCCGTCGTGATCCTCTTGACCGGCTGGCTGCCGGCCGACGCCATCGCGTCGCTGCTCATCGCGGCGATGATCGTGCCGCGCGCCATCGGCCTGCTGCGCGAGGTCGTCTCGGTGCTGAGCGAGGCGACGCCGAAAGGCGTCGAGGTCGACACGATCCGCGCGCACATCCTCGGTACCCCCGGTGTCGTCGCCGTGCACGACCTGCACGTGTGGCAGCTCACCCGCGGCGCGCCCGTGTTCACGGCGCACGTCGTGGTCGACGAGGAGGCGTACGCCACCGGCGGCGCCGCCCGCATCCTCAGTGATCTGCAGGGCTGCCTCGCGAAACACTTCGACGTCGAGCACTCGACCTTCCAGCTCGAGCCCGCCGATCACGTCGAGCACGAGGCGCACGCCTGATCACGTCTCGTTGCGCACCTGATCGGGGCTCTTGTCGGGCCGAAGCCCGCGCCAGCGTGCCTGTCGCAGCCTGCCGTCGGGCGTGACCTCGGCGTAGCCGACTTCCGCCACGATCTCCGGGCGCACCCAGAGCGCATCCGAGGCATCGGCGCGCGGCACGTCCAGGAAGGGCGAAGCGTCGGTGCGCAGCGGCTGCAGCACCTGGTCGAGCCGGCGCAGCTCCCGTTCATTGAAGCCTGTCCCCACCCGGCCGACGTAACGCAGCCCTTCGGGTGAGGGCACGCCCATGAGCAGCGACCCGATGCCGCCGCGGCCGTTGCGACCGGGCCGGATCGCGCCGATCACGACCTCCTGCGCGGCGACGTGCTTGATCTTCAGCCACTGGTCGCTCCGCCTGCCCGGCCGGTACACGGATGCCGGGTTCTTCACCATGACGCCCTCGAGCGAGAACGCGGTGCTGGCCTCGAGCGCCGCATCCAGGTCGTCGAACACGGGCGGCATGATCCACGGGGGATTCAGGTCTCGGGACAGGCCCTCGAGGCGCCTGCGGCGCTCGTGCAGCGGGAGGGCGGTCAGGTCCTCTCTGTCGAGAGCGAGGACGTCGAACACGTGCAGGTGCACGGGGATGCGCTCCGCCTCGCGCCGGATCTCCGCCGCCTTCGTGAGGTGCATGCGCGACTGCAGCAGGGGGAAGCTCGGCCGCCCGCGCTCATCCAGCGCGACGATCTCCCCGTCGAGGATGCAGGCGGCGCGCCCGAGACCCGGGTCCGCGGTGAGTTCGGGGTATCGGTCGGTGATGTCGGTTCCGCTGCGGGCGCGCAGCAGCATCCGCTCGCCGTCCCAGAACGCGAGGGCGCGCACGCCGTCCCACTTCATCTCGGCCCACGGCTCGCCCCATCGTCCGGCGGCGGCCGCCGCCAGGCTGGGTGTCGAGTTCTCGGCGAGCATCGGACGCAGGCGAGACGGCGAGAGCTCGTCGGGCCATGGGGCAGTGGATGCGGCCGACACCGCGTCGTCCTTCATCCGGTGCAGGAGCCAGGTCGATTTCTCGCCCTCGCCGTCGGTGCGGATGAGAGCGAGCCGGGCGGTACCGAGGGGCCCGTCCTCCCGCCCCGTGACGGTGAAGATGACCTCGTCCGGTCGCCACTTCTCCGCCTCGTAGGTGCCGGTGTCCCAGATCGTCACCTCGCCCGCGCCGTACTCGCCCGCCGGGATCCTGCCCTCGAAAGTGCCGTACGAGAGTGGGTGGTCTTCGGTCATGACGGCGAGGTGATTGCGCTTCGGCGTCTCCGGAACGCCTTTGGGCACGGCCCAGCTCACGTACACCCCGTCGTGCTCGAGGCGCAGGTCGTAGTGCAGGCGCCGGGCGTGATGCTCCTGGATGACGAACCGCAGCGCGCCCGCGGATGGCGGCTCGGCGGCGGGATCGGAGGGAACCGGCTCGGGCGTGCGGTCGGCGGATCGCTTGGAGATGTAGGTGCGGAGGGGGTCGGCAGCGCCGCGTCGGGGGCGGAGCGGTGCGAGGAGGTCGCCGTCGGTCTCGGCGCGTGCGAGCACCTGCGTCAGATCGAGCTGCGCGAGCCCGCGGTCGTTCAGCTCCTCCCAGGTGCGCGGCGCCGCCACCGTCGGCCGCGCCCGGCCGCGCAGCGAGTACGGGGCGATGGTCGTCTTCTTGCCGTTGTTCTGCGACCAGTCGACGAAAACCTTCCCGGGACGCAGGGCCCGCGACATGCTGCTGACGACGAGATCGGGGTGGTCGGCCTCGAGCGACCGTGCCAGCTCCTTCGCCAGCGCGGACGCCGCCTCGCTCGTCTGACCGGCCGGGAGCGCGCAGTACAGGTGGATGCCCTTGCTGCCGCTCGTGACGGGGAAAGGTGTGAGGCCCGCATCCGTGAGGATCGCGCGCGCCCATCGCGCGACTTCGGCCACCGTGGGAAGGTCGATGTCGTCGCCCGGGTCGAGGTCGAGGACGAGCCGGTCGGGGTCCGAGGGGCGCCCGTCGGCGCCGAAGCGCCACTGCGGGGTGTGCAACTCGAGGCTGGCGGTCTGCGCGAGCCACACCAGGGTAGGGACGTCGTCGACGAGCACGTAGTCCTTCGTGCCGGTGGAGTGCTCGATGCTCTGACGCCGCAGCCACTCGGGGGCGCTCCGCTCGAGGTTCTTCGCGAAGAAGGGCTCGGATGCCACGCCGTCGGGCCAACGTTTGCGGGTCACGGGTCGGCCGTCGAGATGGGGGAGCAGCAGCGGCGCGATGCGCGCGTAGTAGTCGATGACCTCGGCTTTGGTCGTGCCGGTGGCGGGATAGAGCACCTTGTCGAGATGGCTGACGCGGATGCGGCGGCCCTCGACGTCGACGGTCTGCTCGCGTGCGGACATGCGCCCATCCTGCCGTCCGGTGCGTCCGACGCGCACCCGTTGCGCCCTCGCACGTCGGATGCAACAGGACCGCAACCCCTAGCCGCGGCGCGCTGCTCGGATGTCTACTAGGCCTATGAGGTCGATATGGAAGGGCGCGGTCGCGTTCGGGCTCGTGAACGTGCCGGTGAAGGTGTATTCGGCGACCGAGGACCACGACGTGTCGCTGCACCAGGTGCACGCGGCGGACGGAGGCCGCATCCGGTATCAGCGCGTCTGCGAGCTCGACGGCGAGGTCGTGCCGTACGCCGACATCGACCGCGCATACGACGACGGCGACCGCACGGTGGTGCTCACGAAGGAGGACCTGGAGTCGCTGCCGGCGGAGAAATCACGCGAGATCTCGGTGGTCGAGTTCGTGCCGAGCGATCAGGTCGATCTGCTCACCCTCGACAAGGCGTACTACCTCGAACCGGATTCGTCGTCACCGAAGGCGTACGTGCTGCTGCGGCGCACGCTCGAGCAGACGGACCGTACCGCGATCGTGCAGTTCTCCCTGCGCCAGAAGACGCGGCTGGCCGCGTTGCGCGTACGCGGTGACGTGCTCGTGCTGCAGACGCTGCTCTGGGCGGACGAGGTGCGCGAGGCATCCTTCCCGTCGCTGGACGAGGACGTGAAGATCTCCGCCAAGGAGCTCGAGCTCTCGGCGGCGCTCGTCGACAGCTTCTCGTCCGACTTCGATCCCACCGAGTTCCGCGACGAGTATCAGGAGCAGCTGCGCACGCTGATCGAGGCGAAGCTCGAAAAGGGGGAGAGCGTCGACACCTCGGCCACCTTCGGCGAGGAGGACGACGAGGGGAAGGACGGCGGCGAGGTCATCGACCTCATGGCGGCCCTGCGAGCCAGCGTCGAGCGCAGTCGGGCGTCCAAGAAGGACGCGTCATCCACGAGCGACGACAAGCCCGCGGCGAAGCGGAAGAAGAGCTCGAAGGCGTCGTGACCGGATGCGGTGGGCTTACTCGCCCGATGCGGCCTCGTCGCGCTGCTCCTTCTTGACCTTCGCGCGCTCGCGGAAGTAGTGCCAGAGCGTGACGGCTGCGGTGATCGCCACGACGCCGATGAGGATGATGTCGATGTACTCGGTGACGATGTGCGCGACCCAGGGGATGTAGCCGACCAGGAACCCGATCATCGTGAGTCCGAAGCCCCAGAGGATGGCGCCGATCAGGTTGTACAGGCTGTACTTGCGCCACGGCATGTGGCCGACACCGGCCGCGACGGGTGCGAAGGTGCGCACGATCGGGACGAACCGGGCGAAGATGACGGTCAGCCCGCCGAAGCGCTCGAAGAACGCATTCGTGCGCTCGACGTTCTTCTTGCTGAACAGCCCCGACTCTTTGCGCTCGAAGATCGCCGGCCCGCCCTTGTGGCCGATGAGGTAGCCGACTTCGCCACCGACGAAGGCGGCGAGACCGATCAGCAGGGCCACGACCCAGACGTTCACGCCGAAGACACCGTTGGGTGCCACATCCGAGGAATGCGAGAGCAGTCCGGAGATGATGAGCAGCGTGTCGCCGGGCAGCAGGAAGCCGATGAGCAGTCCTGTCTCCGCGAAGACGATGAAGCAGACCACGGCGAGAGCCCAGGGGCCGGCCGCCGCGATGATCGTCTCGGGGGAGAGCCAGGGGATGAGGGCGATGGAGTGCACGGGCGTCCCGTCGATCGGATGTCAGGATGCGGGGCGCGGGTAGCACGCCCCCGTCCCCGTGCGGAAGGTGGGACTTGAACCCACACGCTCGAAAGCACAGGAACCTAAATCCTGCGTGTCTGCCAATTTCACCACTCCCGCGGGTGGGGACAGTCTATCCAGCGCTCTTCGGATCACCTGTGCGTCGCCGCGGATGACGGCGACGCACAGGTCGCGTCAGGACGCGGTGACCTCGCTGACCGCCGTCTCGATGAGATCGGCCACCTCCATCGGGTGGCTCTGCATCGCGAGGTGGGGTGCGGGAAGCTCGACGATGCCGCGAAGGCCGGCACGCGTGTACCCGAAGCGCTCGACCTCGGGGTTGATCGTGTGGTCCTCGCTGGACACGATGCCCCACGCCGGCTTGGTCTTCCATGCGGCGAACGTCGCGGGCTCGGAGAACGCCGCCGCCGACAGCGGTCGCTGCGAGACGGCGAGCACCTGGGCGCGCGCGAGGTCCACGCCGGCGGCGAAGACCTCGGGGAACGCGGCGATCGCGACCGACACGTCGGTGCCGGGCTCGTCGCTGCCGGGCACCGGGTACGGCGTGTAGACCAGGTTGGCGGCGAGCTCGGAGTCGGGGAAACCGCCCTGCAGCTGGCCGAGGCTCTCGCCGACCTCGAGCACGTAGCCCGAGACGTAGACGAGCGCGACGACGTTCGCGGCCTCGCCGGCGACGGTGATGACCGCTCCGCCGTAAGAGTGACCCGCCAGCACGACGTCGCCGTCGATGGTCTCGACGAACGCCTTGATGGATGCGGCATCCTCGCCGAGGCTGCGGTTGTAGACGGGGGGAACGCGCACGTCGTAGCCGCGGTCGAGCAGCTCACGGGTGACGGGCGCCCAGCTGGCGGCGTCGGCGAACGCGCCGTGCACCAGGACGATGGTGGGTTTGGCCACGAGACAACTCCTTGTTTCTGGGGGTGGATGGTGCGGCCGACGCTACGGCGCCAGGACCGTCCCGTCTTGCTCGCGCGCGAGCAATGCCGTTCGACAAACTCGGCACGCGCGGGCGCGCCGCCGAACATCCCTTAGGCCCGCCGCCTCGTCCTCGCCGCAATCGTCGCCGCACCACTGGTCAGCCCGTCGATCGCTCACGCCGACCCCTACCGGTCTGATCGCGCGTGACGTGCTCGATGAGACGAGCCGCGCGGTCGCGGTCGAAGCAGACGGGCAACTACTTCCTCCGGAACTTCGGCAACACGACGAATGGCATCGGCGACGGCTACCGGTTCGCCACCTCGACGCCGTACCGTGTCGGCGTCGACGGGGTCGGAGATCGCCCGTCAGCTGATCGCCGACGTTCCGCCGTGTCGACTCGCTGTGACGGGCGCGTCGGCCCCGCTCTTGCTGCGCTGATCGCTGTGTTGCTGATCGTGATCGGCGGAATGGTGTGGTTTCTGCGCCGTCCGCGTCGCGGGGCGGTCTGATCACCCTCTGAAACGGCCGGGACCGACACGGCATGCCTTTCGGGGCATATCAGCCCGGCCCTCGCCGTGTGCTGCGGCAGACAGCGGTCTTGAACGTTACGCTGCGGCCAGGGCAACACACGGGGGTATCGAGAGCATGGAGCTGGAAGCTCGCTTGGTGGCGCTGGTGGCCGAGGCGGTCGTGCCTGTGCTCAAGCCGCGCGGCTATCGCAAGAAGCGTCTCACCTGGATGAGGGAGACGCCCGATGCGGCCCACGAGATCGTGCTGCAACGCAGCCACGGCAACGGTGGAGATCATCTGCGCATCTACATCGAGGGAGCGGCGTACGTGCCCGCGTTCGACGAGGCGATCGGCAAGTCGGTGCCGGCCTCGATGACGGCGGGGACCCCGCAGTACCGTCAGCGCTTCGAGAGCATCGCGGACTGGCCGGCGCAGTGGATCGACCTCGAAACGTGGTCTCACGATGCCTTGGTTCCGCAGCTGCGTGAGGCGATGGAGATCCTCGCCGATCATCTCGATGCCATCCGCTCCGCGGACGAGCTTGCAGCGGCGAAGCTGGCGGTGAGCACCGGGCTCGACGTCGACCTGTTCGCCTGGTGGTGCGTGACCGGGAACGAGGCTGAGCGCACCGCGCAGTACCGGCAGGCGTTGGCGACGTTCGGCCAGGAAGAGAGATGGCCCCGCCTTCGCGCGCAGTTCGCGACTGTCGCGAGTCGGCACGGGCTGAGTCTGCCTGACTGACTCGGCGCTCCAGCCGTCCGCGAGGCGATCCTGCGTGGCGGCTGTGGATAACTCCAGCGCGCGGCGGTGGATCGCCTTCAGGATGCTGCGCATGTCACCGTCGTCTGCTCTTCGCGATGCGATGCTCGCCGAGGCAACGCTCGCCGAACGGGTGCGGGCGCGTCTGCGCGCGGACGGGATCGACCCCACGCGGGACCCGGAGGCGGGGGAGCGGTTGGCTCGGGCAGAGGTTCGCCGGCACAACGATGCGGCTCTCGCGCGGGGCGCGGCGACGCTCGACGACGAGGACGCGTCCGTCCGCGGTGTGCTCGCGACCGTCGCCGGTTACGGGCCTCTCCAACCCCTGCTCGACGATCCGGAAATCGAGGAGGTCTGGATCAACGCGCCCGACCGGGTGTTTGTGGCTCGCGAGGGCCGCTCTGAGCGGACCGGCGTGGTGCTCACCGAGGCGCAGGTAAGGGAGCTCGTCGAGCGCATGCTGCACGCGACCGGGCGACGTGTCGATCTGAGTCAGCCGTTCGTCGATGCGTCGCTTCCCGACGGGAGCCGGCTGCACGTCGTCATCGGCGGCATCACCCGCAAGCACTGGGCCGTCAACATCCGCAAGTTCCTGCCGCGCTACCGCCGGCTCGCCCAACTCGTCGCCACCGGCACGCTGTCGCCCCAGGTCGCCGAACGGCTGAGTCGGGCGATGCGCCACGGCGACAGCATCCTGGTGTCGGGTGCGACGCACGCGGGCAAGACGACGATGCTCGCCGCGCTGATCGCCGAATGCGCTCCGCACCAGCGCATCATCACGGTCGAGGAGACCTTCGAGCTGGCGGTCGACGCGCACGACATCGTGGCGCTCCAGGGTCGCCAGCCCAGTCTCGAGGGAACGGGCGAGGTGACGCTGCGACGGCTTGTGAAAGAAGCCCTCCGGATGCGGCCCGATCGCCTGATCATCGGGGAGGTACGCGACGCGGAGGCGCTCGATCTGCTTCTCGCGCTCAACACAGGCGTGCCCGGCGCGGCGACGATCCATGCGAACTCGGCACGCGACGCGCTCGTCAAGCTCGCATCCCTGCCACTGCTCGCGGGACGCAACATCGATCGGGACTTCGTCGTGCCCGCCATCGCGTCCAGCATCGACCTCGTCGTGCACTGCGCCCAGGATGCGCGCGGCGCACGGCACGTCGTGGAGGTGATGCAGACGACCGGGGAGGTCATCGATGGTGTGGTCGAGGTCGTCCCCGTCTACGAGGTGACCCGATGACGATCCTTCTCGGTGCGCTCCTCGGCGCCGGAATCCTGCTCATGCTCGCACCGCGGTTGTGGCCCGCGAGTGCGGGGACGGGCCGCCCCGCGCCGCGGAGATCTCGGGGCGCGATGGTGCTGGCGGAAGCGGGCTTCGCGCACCTGTCTGTCAGTGTGCTGATCCTCGCTTGCGCCGGCGTCGCTGTCCTTGCCGCGGCGCTCGCCTGGCTGCTGACACAGGTGCCGGCGTTCGCCCTGCTCGCCGCGCTCGCGGGGGCGGCGGCACCCGTGTTGTGGCTCCGCGGCCGAGCGCGTCGGCTCCTCAAGATCCGGCGGGGACTCTGGCCCGACGTCTGCGACCTGCTCATCGCATCGGTGCGGGCCGGCTTCGCGCTGCCGGATGCCCTCGCATCGCTGCAGACCTCCGCACCCACACCCCTGCGGCCCGCCTTCGCGGGTTTCGCGCGGGACCTCGCTGCATCCGGTCACTTCGAGACCAGCCTCGATCGCTTGAAGGTCGCGTTGTCCGACCCGGTGGCCGACCGCATCCTGGAGACCTTGCGGATGGCGCGCCAGGTGGGCGGAACCGAGCTGGTGCCCGTCCTGCGGTCATTGTCGAGCGCGGTACGGGCGGATGCGGCGGTGCGTGCCGAAGTGGACGCACGGCAGTCGTGGGTGCGCGGCGCGGCGGTACTCGGTCTGCTTGCACCGTGGGTGATCCTTGTGCTGCTCGCGCTCCGACCGGAAGGGTCCGCCGCTTATTCGAGCCCGGAAGGGGTCGTGCTGATCGTCGCCGGCGCAGTCGTCTCCGTCGCGGCGTTCCGCATAATGCTGGCGGTCGGCCGACTCCCCGAGCCGCGGAGGTGGTTCGGATGACCCCTGCCGCCGTCACCCACGTCGCCCTCGCGGTGCTCCTCGGCGGAGCGCTGGGTGCCGGGATCTCCCTGATCCTCTGGGCGACGCCGCGGTGGCGCGCGGTCTCGCTGGGGCGCCGCATCGCACCGTACCTGCGCGACATCGCCGACCCGCGCGGACTGACGCCGCTGCATGCGCCCGTGCGCGACGCGGGGGAGAAACTGGTGCGCCGGCTGGGTGCTCGCGTGGGCGGTGCGGCCGATCTCGAGGTGAGGCTGCGCCGTGCGGGATGGGCGATGGATGCGGCGGCCTTCCGCGCGCGCCAGCTGACCTGGGCCGTCGTCGGGCTCGTCACCGGAGCAGTCCTGGTCGTGGCGCTGGTCGTCGCCGGCTCCTTCGCCCCCGCGGTCGGCGTCCTTCCTCTGCTCGGAGCCGCGGCCGGGGCGATCGGCTACGACCTGCGCCTCGGCGCGGCCGCTCGGGCGCGCTCGGCGCGGGCAGCGGAGGAGCTGCCCACCATCCTGGAGTTCCTCGCCCTGTGCCTCGCCGCAGGAGAGAGCGCGTTCGATGCGATACGACGCGTCTCGTCCGTCGGCTCCGGCGAGATCGTGACGGAGCTGCGTCGCGCCGTGCTGGATGTCGGGACGGGGTCGTCACTGAGTGACGCGCTCGCCTCCGTCGGTCGGGCGATCGATACACCCGCCGTCGCCCGCAGCATCGACCAGATCGTCGCGGCCATCGACCGCGGGGCGCCGCTCGCGCAGGTCCTGCAAGCGCAGGCGGCCGACGCGCGCGAGGACGCCAAGCGAGTTCTCATCGAAAAGGCCGGGCGCAAAGAGATCTACATGCTTCTGCCTGTCAACTAGAAGTCAGGAGCTTTCTGCACGGCTCGATTTCCCAGCGTCGTACGCGATAGACCTTCTCCATCATCCATCGGAAGAAGGAATCGCACATGAACGCGCTGGCTGAGTCGATCGCGACCGGTCCGAACGGAGAGACGGCGGAGTACGTCTTCGTGACGCCGGAGATGGCGGTGTCGTGGTTGGCGAAGAACATCGACCGCAACCGCAACGTGAAGAAGAGTCGCATCAATGGGTACGTCCGTGACATTCAGAACGACAACTGGGTGATCACGGGGGAGGCGATCAAGTTCGACATCCATGGGCAGCTGATCGATGGGCAGAACCGTTGCCACGCGATCGTCACCGCCGGACGGGGTGCGTGGGTGCTCGTAGTGCGGGGGATCAGCGACAGCGCTCTTGTCGTGCTCGACTCGGGTTCCGCGCGGAACACGGGGGACATGCTCATCATCACCGGGCTGGCGGATAAGGCTGACGCGAAGGATGTCGGCGCGATCGCTCGTCTGCATGTGGCGTGGAAGGCCGGCGACGTGAAGCACGCCGCGTCCCACATCGGTGGCAGCGCGACCCTCACGAAGACCGAGATGGCCGAAGCGGTCATGTCGGTCCCGAACATCGACTTCGCTGCCCGCCACGCTCGCGCCATGTACCGCTATCTGCGCCTTCCGGTGAGCGCGCTCGGGCTCGCGTTCCTCGAGTTCTCCGAGATCGACGTCGACGACACTGCTGAGTTCTTCAACCGGATCCGTGACGGAGTTCAGAGTGGCCCTGGAGACCCGTTCCTCACCCTCTCGAGGCGCGTGTCCAGTGATCTGCAGGCTGGCGCGTCGAGGCGCATCCTGCCCGGTCAGGCGCTGTTCTACCTCTTCCGCACATGGAACGCGTTCCGCGCGAACGAGACGCTGGTGAAGCTGCAGATCGGTTCACCGCAGTCAGGGTTCACACCAATCCCGGTGCCGCGATGAATGCGCCATTTGGTCCGCAGGATCGCGGGTCTATGCTTCGGTTCCAGGATCGCTCTTCTGGGGTCGAGCGATGAGTCAAAGGCTGGTTGGTGGCGCGTCAGACGACTGCGCCGGATCATTGGGGGATCAATTGAATGATGAAGTGCGTGACGTGGCCGATGATGGTGCCCGATCCTCTTTGAAGATTGGGGTGCTGTGGCGGGACCGGCTGACCCTCGGCCTGAGTGTGGGCGTTGTCGCGCTCTTCGTCGCGCTCGTCGCCATGGTCATCTTGAACGCAGTTAACTACGCAGAAGCCACACAGGCGCAGCAGCAGCGCAACGACTACGGCGCGACGGTGCGGGACCTTGAGAGCAGGACGGCAGAGCTGGAGGGCCGTGTTGAGCTGTACGAGCCGGCGTACAACAAGGCTGCCGAGCTGGAACGTACCGAACAGGCCCTTGACCAACGCGAAGCCGATGTCGCTGCGCGAGAAGCAGCGGTGAAGAGCACCGAGGACCGCATTGCAGCTACGACCCTCAAGGACGGTTTCACGTACACGGTGGGTTCGACAATGGAGCCCGGCACCTACCAGGCAAACAGCACCACGGAGAGTTGCTACTGGGCGATCTACACGACCGGTTCGAACTACAGCGACATAGTCGACAACGGATTCGCCGCCGGGACCGTTTCCGTGACAGTCGGACCGGGGCAGGATTTCACATCTAAGCGATGCGGCGACTGGTCAAAAGTCGGCTAGGTGCCTCGGCGAGAGACGTGGCGCGCAGCGTCGCGATGCCCCAGACCCCCTCACGGTCGTTTTTTTCGCCGGGGAGAGATATCGGCTAGCCCCGGAGACCCGGGTGAGTGAGCCGAGGGGGACCCCGCCCACCCTTCTGAACCAAGGTGGGTCCGGGTCTTCGAGCGTTCGGCGGCTCGGCGCGTTGCCGTTCGGTCGCCCGCGTGTCAGTGGCTCTCGCGTATCCTCTAGTTCCGGCCGGGGAAGGAGACCCCTGGCTTTGGGCACGAACAAGCGTTATGCGGACGCCATCGATCGGCGGGTGGGTGAACGAATACTCGAGCGCGCTGCGGCCGATGGCCCGCTGCAACATCTCACCGACGCGGAGCTCGAGCTCGACCGCCGGCCGCTCACCATTGATCCGCAGCCGAAGCCTGCGAAGGCGTGGGTCCGGTTCGGCAGCACGCCTGTTCTTGTTGACGCGCTCGTGAATCGCTGGACGTCGCGTGCGTGCGGGATCTCGTTTGAAGTGGCGGGAAAGCAGATGCGGACATGGGTTTGGGCATCGGCCGTGAGCGAGGCGCCGCGCGGCGGAGACAGAAACCTTTGACCTCGCAGACCAAAAGTTCCCCTCCCAGGCGACCGGCTTCTCGGCGAGGCTTCCGGGCTCCCCCCTCGTCTCGGCTTTCCCGCTAGCATCGCTCGCAGACAGGGGGGACGCATGAGCGACACCGAAACGGACAAGACTTATCCGATAGCGCAGTGGACGAACGCACTCATGATCGGGGCCGGCGTGACGATCCTTCTCGGATTCGTCGTCCTGTTCATACCACCCATGTCGCTGCTCGCCTGGCTGCTCCTGCCACTGGGGTTCGTGTGCCTGCTCGCGGGCTGGGTGTCGCACGCGATCCGACTTAGCACTCGGGCGCTCCTTGACGCGATAGCGGAGCGTAAGTGATGGATGCCGTCACCATCATCGTTGCCGCAATCAGCATCGTCGTTGCCAACTGGGTCGTGAGCTACTTCGTGACGAAGAACGCGATCAAGAACGCGCTGATAGAGGACCGACGCTTCCAGCGGAAAGTCGAGAAGGCGCGAGCAGCCGCAGCGCAGGCGGACAGGTAGGAGATGATCCAGCTCTGGAGTGCGATCGGAGTTGCATTGCTCACGGTGGTGATCGGACCCCTCCTGCGTGGCGAGGTCAGTGGTCGACTGCTGAAGCGCATCAGTGAGCATGCGAATCTGCGTGAGAAGCTTGCCGAAAACTCGGCAGCGCTCAAGGATCTCGACGCTCTTCTCGATCTCGAGGTTCGACGTCTCCGAGAGCGCGAAAGACATAGACTCACTCGTAAATTGAACGGCGCGAACGTAGCTGCCCTCATCTTCGTGGCACTCGCAGGGGGCGGCATCGTCTATGGGCTTCTCTCGCTCGGAATCTCGCTGGGGCCCACCGGATGGGCGATCGCGGCATATGTTGGCGCAGCTCTAGTCGCTGTTTTCGCGGTCGGGCTCGCAGCGGTTGGCGTCGGTACTCTCTATGAGCCGCCAAAGGAAAAGAAGTAGCCGCTCAATGTGACCGATGCCGCGGTCAGGGATCGGACTGTCTGAGGCGGAGTTCCCGGTCGGTCAGCTATCGGCGCGATGGGTTTCAGAGACGTCGCCAGACTGGAACACACGTTGGAGAGAAGGGATGCCTCCCCGGTGGTCAACCGTGGGAGGCCCCCTGTACGGCTAACCCCCACCCCGAATCGGTCAACGCGATCGTAGGGAGGGCTTCATGCGGTTCTTCGTCCCGTCCGGGACCCATTCACCCCAGCCTTCCTGCTCGAGCAACCGCATGAGGGACACCAGGTGCATGACGGCCAATGTGGCGTTCCTAAGGTTGTACTGACGCGCTGATACCCCATGCGACGAGGGATGGCGTCCGTATGAATGCGGCACTGGATCACCGGGCCTCCACGAGGCATATGCGCGCCAGAGGGCTCCGAGAACGAGCGCATCTCGAAACGGAAGCGAAGTTATGTCTGGCCGCGTGTTCTTGTCCGGCGTGTCCTTCCAGAAGCCGACGTGACGGCGAGTGATTGTGTCGAGGGTGCTGGTCGCTAGCGACTGCGCCGCTTCTCTGTGACCGCTTCTTAGCGCCTCCGCGGCAGCGCGCGTGAACCGTGCATACTTCCGACCTGTGCTGGAGGTGATGTTGTCTAGTTGGCTCTCGCAGCTACGAACTATCTGCGGCGAGTGTCTGCCAATCACTTCCCGGCGCGCCACCGGGCTGTTCGCTGCAAGAAGGCGTTCGACCACCTGTGGCGGGGGTACCCAGGCAAGTGGCAATCCCTCATCTAGGACGAGCCCGCCCAGCACGTCGGCCGCCGGTCGTCGGATTCCGTGCCAGTTGGAGGGCCAGTGTCTCGGCGATGGTGGCTTCCGCAGAGATACGAACAGTTCCGAAAGCTGGCGTTGGATCAGAGAATCGATCCGCGGAAACATCGAACCCCACACCGGGGACATGGATGCGATGACTGAGTCGACTCCGAACCCATCCAACCTTGCACTCAGTTGCTGACTGAGCCGGGTGCGCATTGGGGCTAAGGCGCTCTCTACGACGTCCGACAAGTGGCTATTGACGCTGGCGCTTAATGCCTCCGGCAGCGCTATCTGTGGCACTAAAATGCGGCGGCCAAGGTTCGAGATCGCGTCGAGCGTAGAGTTGTCGCGCGAAGCGAGAAGGCGCGCCGCTATCGCGGCGTTCTGGGAGGCGATCGACTCGAACCCGCGACTGGATCGGAGTAGATCGCTCGCGCCCGTGCGGAGTGGCCGGAGAGTGCTCTCGTCATCGCGGTGCGAATCTTCGAGCTGATTTTCGTCTGTCATCACTCGAAGTAGTCGATGCGGGTCCGCGCGGTGTCCTTCGCTTCGTCCATGACTACTGTGCATTGGTACGAGCTCCGGATCATGGCACCGAAGCTGTTCTCGGCGTCGACCGTTCCGGTTACTGTCCACGTTCCTGATCCCGTGGCTTCGGAGTTGAACTTCGCCGTCGATGGCGCCTTTAGTTGCGATTCGATCTGCGCCTCGCATTGTGCGATCGCCTCGAACTTGTTGTTCATCGTGTAGCCGTCGCCCCCTGAACCGATGCTCGCAAGACCCCAAATGACAGCGCTGAAGAGTGCGACGAGCCCCAGACATCCGAAACAGCCCCATGCCGCACTGTTCTGCTTCTTCTTTGGCGGCTTCCCCCCGAACACCCCCGGGCGATCCATGCTCGGGTGATAGACACTGCTCCCCATGCCGGTGACTCTAGCCCTCGACACCGCCGCCATCTACGCTGCAAGCCAGCTAGAGACGCAGGAGAAACACCGCGGGTATGCTCAGCGCCATGAGTGCAAGACGCCGCATTCCGGGGGCGGCCACCGAGCTTGCGTTCGAGTCGCTCAGTCTTGCGATTCTGGGGCTGAGTCGAGCCATCGCAGTCATCAGCTAGCGAATGTAGTCCGCAGCAGCGCAGGGTGTCCATGAATCATAGGCACGCGCCACGAATCATGGGCACGCGCCCCCTGTCACCGGGCATCGTTCGCCGTCCCACGGCTGCCTCGGATGCTTCTGGAGCAGCTCGGCGGTGGGCGCCCATCCGAGATTGAGGACTCTTGCCACTACCAGGATCGTCACGAATCTCGCGCCCGCATCTCGGACGACCGCGGCCACGCTCTGCGACTTTGCCCCTGTAGTGAATGTGTCGTCGAAGACGACGACATGTCTGCCAGTCAGATCGACCGGCGGTCGTAGCTCAAGCGAACCGGTATCAATTACTCGCTCGCGGGCATTGGCTGTCCGCTCGATGCGCAGTTCGTTCCAGTGCCGAGGCGCAAATCTCGCAAGCGCTGCAAGCGGGTGCCCGTCTGGTCGACTGCCTGGGATCCCCGAGGGGACCAACACAATATGGTCAACTGGCCCACCGACCGCCTCCACACACTGCACGTGTCTGTAGAAGAAGTGCCACGTGAGTGCTGACAGTCGGTAGAGAGGCTCTGCCTGGACGTCCTTCGGCCAGCCGTCTTTGTAATTACGAATGTCCTGTCGAAACTGAGCGTTCACTTCACAGGCGTAACTGAGGGGGACAACGAGGTTCGCGACGCGCCACTCGCCGGCGACTCCTCGGAGTTCTCTGCAGCTGTTGCACACTGGGTTAGCTGGAAGATCGCGCGACCCAGTACAGACTACGCACGCATCCGGATGTCGGATTGGGTTGAAGGCAAGCTGCGGCAGGATGCGGTTTACGTGTTGCATCCGTCGCTCGTCCTGCCTTCGATCGCTCATGCCCGAGTAAGCCACCTGGCTGCGTGCTGGGCGCGGCTGAGGATCTCTCGAACCGCCTGCTGAGCCTCTGTGGCACTGTTGACGACGGTGACGTCGTAGCCGCCCCCTGCGTAGGTCGCACCCCAGGTGGTATCTCGGACGACCTGGGAGGTGAGCACAAGCGGGCGCGCATGTTTAATGGCGGCATTTGCCTGGATTCGAGTACCAGACTTCTCGGACGCCTCAGCGATGACCGTGATCGAGCTGTACGCGCTCATGGTGATGTTTCGCTGCGGAAACGTCTGTCGATTCGGGCGTGCCTCAGGGCGGAACTGAGAGATCACAAGACCTGTCTCGGCAATCTGGTCTTGAAGCGCTCGATGCTCTGAGGGGTAAACGTGGCGGAGCCCGTTCCCCAGAACGGCCACAGTGCGTCCACCCGCGGCAAGCGCCGCACGATGGGCAGAACCGTCCACGCCGCGAGCAAGCCCCGAAACTACCGTGATGGTGTCCTCCGAAAGAAGGCTGGCGAGCTCAGAAGCGAACTTCAGGCCGGTGTCCGAAACTTCTCGGCTCCCAACGATCGCCGCCGAGAGGCGGTCGCTGCGAACTTCTCCGCGCGCGTAGATCGCGAGCGGGTAGTCGAACACACTGCGCATCTGTGTCGGGTAGTTGTCGTCGAATGGGGTCAGGACGATAATTCCCTCCGCCTCCCACACCTCGAGCTCTCTCGCCGCAGCATCGAGCGCCTCAGTCACGTCGACTTCGAGCAGCGTGCCCTCGGCCGGATGCTGGAGCACGTCCGAAGGTAGTTCACCCTCCGCAAACCGTCGGCGGAGATCCGCAGGTGATAGCCCCCGACCAGTGGGCGGGTAGAGGAGAGCCAGCAGTGCGACGTTCTCGCGCATGATCATTCCCCTGACTCGCCGTTGGCCCGGCGCACATTGGTGGCTGGATGAGCAACATTCGCACATACATACGACACGCTCTGTGTGCTCGCCGTAAGAACCACGTGAACCTGCGCCTGACCTTGTTCGATTGTATCCGCGCGACCCGCCGCCGCGCCGTTATCCGAGATCTCGGCGAGTGGAACGAGATCGCGGGTATGTCTCTCCGTCGCCCCGGCAACGTCGCTGATCTCGGTAAGTACGACGTCCGCGACCGCGTCACCGAATCCGACCTCGAGGGTCATGGTCTCCATTGGCCGCGCCTTCGCTCGGGCGATACGCTCGCCCCAGCCGGCCGGGTCGGGTACATCGGAGGCCTCCTTGGGAGGGGGAGCGGCTTTCTCCGGAAGATCCCGCACGCTGCATTCTTCACTCGGCAGGGCGGTAGTGGCGGGGATCTGGATCAGTAAGCTGTCGGTCGTAATGCCGAGCGCCCAGCCCACTTGTGCCTCGGGGGATTCGGGGTGGGGTGGGTTCGCGCGCTGTGCTTCGCCGTAGAGGAAGCTGTCAGCGTCGATGACGATTCGGGTGGGTGTCGTCGGAGTCGTTTCCGTGCTGGTGTGGAGGTAGCTGCCCTCTCTGATCGCGAGATGCGCGTAGTCGACACCGAGCACCAGAACTTCGGAGTCCGGATCCGCGTCGGTGGCGAGTCGCGCTGTGACGGTGCGGGTGCCGAACAGGGCCTCGAGGTCGGTGATGTGCATGATGGTCTCCGTTCACCGGACGACGGACAGATAGCCCGCGCTGCTGATATGGACGTTTGGCTGGGCTCCCGCGGGCGCGTCGGGGAGCAAGAAGATGCGCACCCCGGAGCTCCCTGTTGCGATGGCCGCACCTGAGCCGGGATCGATTACAACTCCGTTGTCACCGCCACGGATCTCGGATGCACCTAGACCGATCGCTGCGATGCCCGCCGTGTTGGCCCCGAGTCGGATGGGCGTCGCGCCGGCGATCACGATCTCCCCGCCTTCGGAGACAGTGAAATTGCCGGTGAGCGTCGTGTTGCCGTCGATCCCGAAAGTGCCCGTGATCGTCGTGGGACCGGAGATCTCCGTGTTGCCCGACACGATCAGCGTTCCCGTGATCGTCAACTGCCCGTCCACGGTCTCTTCACCGGACACGATCAGCGTGCCCGACACTCGCGCGGAACCCTCCACGATCAGACCCTCAGCTGAGGCGACACGCAGCGCCCCACGCGTGATGGACGTGAACCCGACCGGTGCGGTGGTCTCGAGCGTCTTGAGCCGGTCGAAGATCTCCCCGAAGACGTCCTCGTAGTCGCCAGGAACTCGTCTCATGGTCGTTCTCCGTTCTCGCTGCCCTGCAGCGCCGCGGCGAGGCGATGGCGTCCCTCGTAGAAGCGGGTCTCCAAACGAACGAGACCACGTCGCTGCAGGGAGTGCGCCGCACGGCGGCCGTTCGCTCCCGCGTCGCCGACCAGCACGATCGAACCTGCCGGATAAAGCGCGAGCTCATCCACGATCAGACGTTGAACGGCCCCCAGACCCCGGGACATGGCGCCTCCTAAGTGACGCAGGGCGGTGTGGAAAAAATGCCGGGGAGAGAAGACGGCTAGCCCCGGAGACCCGCTGAGCGGGCGGCAGGGGTGTCCCTCCCCACCCCTCTGGGCTGTAACCGTGATGCCGCTCATCGGAGCACCGCCGCGTTGCGTCGGGTTGGGCTCCAGTCGGGTTCCGTGCCGGCGATCATCGCCGTGTATGCCTCCTGGAAGTCGCCGCTGATGCTGACTTGGGTGGCGTCGGTGGCGATGATGACGGTGTCTGTCGTGATCGGGAAGACGTCGCCTTTCCGCATCGCTTTACGCAGTCCTGCGACGAGCTTCTGTGCTTCGGCCTCGGAGAGCTCGAGCGTGTGTTCGTTGATCCGCAATGTGGCGTGGCTGTTGTCGGTGGGCATGGGGCTCACCAGCTCGGTCCCGACCCGAAGATGGAACCGATCGCTCGGTGCTGCCGCTCCCGCGTGGGGCGGCGGGCGGCCGGTTTGGCAGAGCCGAACAGCTCACTCATACGACGGGCCTGCATAACGAGCATCTCCTCGTCCTTGCCGGTGAGGAGGATGTCGCGGTCCTCGGGGGTGATGCCGAAGTCGTTCGCGATGCGGATGCGTGCCGTCTCCAGCCGCTCAGCGTCCAGAAGGCTCTGCAGCTCTGCGATGCGCGCTTCAGCGTCGGATGCGGCCGTGCTCTCGAGAAGGTCGACGGTGTCCTCGGGCGTGTGGTCGGTTCGCGCTGCGACCGCCTTTGCCACGAGAGTCGGTGTCGGTCGATCCGCGTCTGAACTGTTGGTTTCGATGGTCACGGGCTGTCCTTGCGCGTCGGTGTTCATGGCTGAAGGGTGAGGTAGCGCATCGTTCGCTCGAGGCTGGCTTCGCTGAACTCGTTGAGCTGCTTGAGTTCTTGGACGACGACGCGAAGTTCGGGCTTCGCTGCGGTGAACGTGTCGATGACAGAGCCCCAGTGGTTGGTGAGTGCCTTGTCGAAGATGGCGTGTGCGAGAACCATGTCGCTTTGGCGAAGCGCACGTTCCAATACGCTCACGGCTTCGTCGGCCTTCAGGCGCGCGGCGCGATCTTGGGCGTCGCGGTACGAGATGATCTCCGATGCGGCGGGGCGCCCTGGCGCCTCGATCTGAGCTTTGCGTCGTGAGATCGCGGCGTCGACGAGTCGCTGTTCCTCCGCGCGGAGCTTGCTGAGCGCTGCCTTGGTCGCTTCGAACTCCTGGGTTTTGAGGTCGCGCTTGCCCGAGTCGCTTAGTGACGTGTCGGCGTCGATCTCGCGGAGGGCTCGGGCATAGCCTTCCTGGTGGTTCTTGGCCTGGTCGCGGAGATCCTCGATCTCGCTCTCGATTGTTTCGAGTCCCATGTGGGTCTCCCTTCTTCTAGTTGCGGGCGATGTATGTCATGGCTTCTTCGGCGGGAACGAGCCACGCTCCGCCGGCCTTGGTGGCAGGAAGTGTGTTGCTCTCGATGTCGAGTCGCACTGTGCGTTCCGCTCTCCCGGTGGCCTTGGCGAGTTGCTTGACCGTCCAGTGACTACGTTCCTCCGATGCCGCAGATTGCCGCGGCTCGTTGCCGGCTCCGGCAGTGCGCAGTTCGAGCAGTCCGACTTCGTAGATCTGCACGAGCAGGTGGTACAGACGCGAGTCGCCGGAGCGGTGTTTAAGGCGAAGCTCGTTCAGGCGTGCTGCTTGCCAGAGCATTCGTGCGTCGCCGGCCGTGAGCACGATCACGGGTTCTCTGGGGATATAGGTCATCGTTCGAGCCCCCTGCGTGGCTCCGTGATGTCCACGGGTCGATCTGTGCGGAGAGAGTCGTAGTAGTCCCTGCAGAGTTCAGCGAACCGCTGCGGGTTATCCCACGCGTCGACCATGTCTGCGACGTTGTGGGGCTTGGGAGCTGGGCGCTTCTCCATCAGAACGGCCTTCCGTCCTCGAAGATCTCGCCGCGAGCGCGGTACTCGCACCGTGTGCATGTTCCGTCGGGCAGCAGGCGATGTGTGCCGACCTCGCAGTGGCCGGCGGTCTTCGCAGCCGCGTCCAGCGCGTCCATGTTCGCCATGAGCGCGACGACCGCACGGCCGGCAGCGACAGTTCGTTGGGCGCGATGCATCGGTGTGAGCCGGGATGCGGGGAGATCGTCGGTCCATCGCTCTCCGTTCAGCCAGGAGCTGAGGTGTGGGACGAACTGTGCGTCTGTGGCCGTGCGTGCGTAGGCGATGCCGAAGCGCGTGACGTCGGCTTCAAGATCCGCCAGGGGTCGGCTCTTGGCCGCTCTGGTGAAAGCAGCGAACGCAGCCTTCCGCTGTACCTTCCTTGGCCAGTGCTTCCATGCTCGATCGAATGCATCCGCACAAGAGACTGAGTGATCTTCTGAGTGATCTATCTGAGTGATCTCTTCTGCACCGTCACTCTGACGGTTAGGTTGCGGCGCTGTGACGGTTAGGTCGGTGCTGTCGTCCTTGTAGGAGCTCTGCCTAGTAGGCGCTGTGCCTTCTAGGTGCTGTGACGTGTAGGCGCGGTTCACGACGATGAGATCCGATGTCCGGTAGCCGCCTTGGCCGGCACGACGACGTCGCTCGATGACCCCGAGCTCCTCGAGTCCGGACAACGCGCGCATGACCGTCGATACGGATGCGCCGATCATCGATGCGATGGTCTGCTGGCCTACAAAGGTCTCGTGGGTCTTGTCATCAGTGCGGTGACACACGGCCGCGAGGACTACCTTCTGCATCTGCGGAATGCCCTCGATCGAGTAGGCGAAGTCAGCGTCCTTGAAGCCCACGCCAATCACCTCCCGCGGGGGTGAGAACGATAGAATTGGTGTCAAGAACCCGCCTGCCAGCAGAGTTCGTGAGAGCCGCCCCCAGGGGGCGGTTTTCTGTTTCGGTCACTGAGTCGCACCTCCGGCGAGGAGCGCGATCAGTCGTTCATGCTGTTGGGCCGTCAGCGGTGGCGCGGCAGCGACCGTCTTTTGGATGTAGGACTCGAGCTTGGCAGCGGCGAGATCGCGCGCAGCCGTGGCGATTCGTTCCTCGTCGCCGATCTTGACGGCGTGGCCGAGGCGACCGCGGGCGGAAACAACGGGGCTAGACAAAGGAAGCCTCCCGGGCAGGGGAAGTATCCCTCTGCTGGGAGGCTCAATCTGCTGGGATGACCGGCCAGCTCCGGGTCTTGCGACAGTTACAGCTTAACGCGCAACTCGGACATCCGGAGGGTATGTATGTCAGCGCGTCGGGCTTCGTCGAGCAACGCCTCAAGTTTGCGCCAGCGTGCTGTGATCCTCTGCCGGCAGGACGGGTACGCGCAGGCGATCGCATACCTGAAGTCACTCACCGCCGGATTGGCGGGTGATTGGATCTCCGCTGCATCGGCGAACGCGATGTCCTGTCGGTGCATTGCGGATCGGCGTGCTCGCTTTGCCGTCGGCGACTCTAGGACAGAAGCGTCCGAGTGGGCGGCGGAAATTGCCCAGTGTGGGCTGTCCTCGCCGTCGACACCACCGACGAGAGTGGCCAGCGCGACGACGGGCGATCTCAGCGTGCCGTGCGTCGTGATGTGTTGACAGCGGATCTTGATCCGATAAGTATCCATTGGTTCTCTCCATCTCAACTATGTCCCGGCGGCTGGATTCGAACCAGCGGCCTTCAGGTTAGAAATCTGTCGCTCTATCCACCGAGCTACGCCGGGGTAGTGCCCCTTCATCTGAAGCGCGGGGTGTCAGCAATCCTTAGCCCCCTCGATCAAGATGGAGTCGGCATTGCCGACATCATCGACTCGCGCGCCGCAGGAATCGTGCTCCGCGCGATCGCCGAGTGAAGCCCGGTCTCGTTGATGACGGACATGTCCTGGACGCCGCCGGGGGTATGCAGAACGTGCATACCCTTGTCGTCGAGTTCCCACCGGGATCCGCACCGTCCGTAGATTCGGGGAAGAGGCAGGGGTACTCACTGAGCGAGTACCCCTGCCCGTCTGGTCATTCTTCAGCGTTTCGTGCGATTCCGAGGAGGCGGTCGACCTCTTCCCATTCGTCCTGGCCGATCGCGCGAGCAACGGCGAACACATCGCCAACGGCCCACCGGGTCTGACCGCTGAGGAGGTTTCCGACTCTCGAGACCTCGAGCCCGAACTCGGCGGCCGCTTCCTTGAAAGTCCATCCACGGTCAGTGATGAGTGTGCGAACCTCGAGGGACAGAGCGTCGTCGCTGAGACGTGAGCGGGTCGGCTTGTTCAAGATCCGCACCGCTGCTGCAGCCTCCTCGATGGCCTTGGCGACTTGGTCTTGCGTGTGTGCGGATGGGTTGGTCGGGTCGGTTTTCACGTTCAGGTGCCAGACGCGTTCGCCGACGGTGCGGTCGACGGTTGCTCTGACCCATCTGTTGCTGAAGTCGTACCGCTCGATGTTCGCGCCGGCTGAATCGATGCGCCCTGGAGGTCGCTCAAGGAGATCGATGACCCGTGTGTTCGTGGTGTACATCAGCCCTCCACTTCCGCGAGTTGCTCGGTGACGGAGTGGTGTCGGCGAAGCGCGGGGGTGTGGTCGCGTACGAACTTGTCGTAGCGTTCGCTGGCGAGCAGCCAGACCTTCGCGATGCTCTGGAAGGTGTTGGTGGCCTCCCCGGGTTCGATCCAGACTTCGTCGATGCCCGTGGTGGTGTGGATACCGGGTCGCCCATCCTCGAGGGTGAGGGTGAACTCCTGCTTCGCATCCTCCACGCGGATCGTGACGTGCTGCTCGTGCGATTCCTGGGGCGTGAACTCGTCCTCGTGGTCAGCGTCGCACCAGTCGTATACGGGGCAGTTGATGTGCGCCATCATGCAGCCCCGGCCATGCTGCGGTCGCGCGCGATGAGGTCGACGCGGCCGGCTCGGTAACATGCCTTCTCTACGGAGGCCGGCTTGAGCTTGAGCGCTGCCGCAGCGTCAGTGATTCGCTGGCCCATCTCGAGCATGAACTCGAGTTCTTCCACGACGTGCGTAGAAGGCTGCCGGCGCTTCGGGCGGGGGAGTGACGCGACGTACCGACGCGCCGTCTCTTCGTCGCCGAATGTGATCGTGGGGAGATAGCCCAGCGCCTTGAAACGCGGTTCGGTGTGCACCACCACCCGCTTCGTGCCGTTGCGCTGTTTCGAAGGCTTGATGCTGACCATCACCGAGCCTCCTCGGTGTGGGCTTCGAGTGCTTCAGCGGCGGCGATGAACTCGCGGGCGAACTCGCGCAGCTCAACCGCGGTGACGGCCGTCTCGTTCGCCATGAAGTAGAGATAGACGCTGCCGCCATCCGCATGACGCACGCTGCCGTCTCGCCACACATATGCAGCGCCGAGTTCCACGGAACCGAACTTGGCGTCGTACCCGAGGCCGACTTTGCCGTCTTGGGTCTCCTCCGCGATCGATGCCTCCGTTGCCCACCCGGGAGCCGCGTCGATTGCCTCTCGGTGTGTCTGAAACCACGCGAGATCGTAAGGATCCTCGACGTGAAGTCCGGCGCGGACAGTAGTGTTCATTTCGGTCATCAGGACTCCTAAGTTCTTGACCTCGCCCTCGTTCGAGTTGCAGCTCGAGCGGGGGCATCTTCATGACGGCGGCTGCCGCCAAGCTCTATGTGCCCGTCTTCCAGTCGATGACGATCTGGTCAGGGTCGAATCTCTTACCGGGGCCGCTCGGGAGAATCGTCACGGTCATCAGTAGCTCGACTGCCTCGCGCTTCGCCCCGAGGGGGATCTGCTTCCACCGTTCAGCTGCCTGTGGCCCGGCGAGTTCGGTGAGCACGGTTCTCGGCTTTGAGGCCTCGCGCCGGCGTTCGGCGTCGCGACGCTGATCCCTGAGCCGTGCGGTGATCCGCTTCAACTGGTTCGCGTCGATTTCATCCGCAGCGAACTGGTCAGCGACGACATCGAGTTTCGCTTCGATCCCAGCGATCTCCTGCCGGCATGCGTCCGCGACCTTCGAATCGCCAGCGCTGAACAGTTCGGCCGCGTCAGACGCGCTCAACCGTGCCACGATGACGCCCTCAACTACCTGGTCGACGAGCTCTTGCTGTCTCCGAACCCGGAAGCAGTTCGAGCACTGATACGCCGCCGGCTGGCGCTTGGTGGCGCCCGTGCTGGGGTTCTCTACGTATCGACCAACAGTGCGCCGCATTCTGCCTCCGCAGCGCCCACACAGGGCTAGCCCCGAGAGAAGGTACTTGGGCGTCGGGCCGTCGTGGTTGTCCCGACGAGAGGGATCCGTGAGCAGCGCGACCAACTGCGCGTGCGTGTCCTCGTCGATGATCGGCTCAGTGGTCGCCTTACCGATGACCTTCCCCCTGTGCACCCGTAGGCCGGCGTTCGAAGGACGCATGAGGATCTGACGCAGGATCGTCGTGTTCCACTGGTCAGACTTGGGTCCGGGTTCGCCACGCTTGTTGAGGTCCGTCACGACCGAGCGGAGCGACTCTCGCGCCAGGACTCGGCGGGCGCACTCGCGGACGATGTTGGCTTGGAAGTCGTTCGGCACGTCGCGCCCATCGACGCGTACATACCCATAGGGCGGATATCCGTGCGGTTCGCCCTTCTCCGCCTTTTCCTGAAACTTCCGCTTTAGTCGGCGAGCCTGGTTCTCCACTTCGAGGCGAGCGAACACGCCCATCTGCCGCGCCATCGCTCGGCCTTCTGGGGTCTCGAGATCGATAGTGCCGCTGACGTTCGCCAGAGTGAGTCCGTGACGGTCGGCGAGATCGATGATGTCCTCGAGCTCGCGCGGCGTGCGGGTGAGGCGATCGACGGCCCACACCACCACTGCCTCAAGGTGCCCCGATCGGATGTCGCGCACCATTCGCTCATAGGCGGGTCGCGACTTCGAACGAGTGGCGCTGACGTCGTTGTCGGAGTAGACCTGCACCACTTCCCATCCGCGGGTGGCGGCGACTCGTTCGCAGTCTTCTCGTTGTCGGGTGACACCCAGCTCGGTGCCCTCCGTGTCCTTTGAGATTCGGACGTAGATTCCTGCGCGCATGCAGTGAGGTTATAACCAACCTCTGACACCGCTCGTCTTCCTCATCCTGCCGCTCAGCGTGCTGATCGCTGTGTTCCCCGGCATCGTCCTGCTGCGGCTGGGGTTGTCATGATCCCGGCGCGGCCCCTCGTGCTCGTGAAGGAGGGCACCATGTTCGACCGTTCACCCATACGTCGCCTCCGCACCGCGTGGGGCAACCTCCTCGCCGACGAACGCGGCGACGTTCCCGGCTGGGTCCTGATCACACTGATGACCGCCGGGCTCGTCGTCGTGATCTGGGCGCTCGCCGGCCCCGCGCTCGCCGATCTGTTCACCCAGGCGATCGACCGCGTCAGCGGGTTCTGAGCGATGGCCGACCGGCATCCGCTGCTCGACGACGAAGGGTCCGCCCCGGTCGAGTTCGTGCTGGTCGGTGCCGTCCTGACCTTTCTGACCCTCGCCGTGCTGCAGCTCGGCTTCGCCGTTTACATCCGCAACGTCGTCCACGATGCAGCGGTCGAGGGGGCGTATCACGCCGCACTCGCCGACACGAGCCTCGCGGATGGGGTCGCGCGCACCGAACGCGTCGTCTCTCGGGTGGTAGGGGATGCGTATCCTGTCGAGGTCCAGGCTGCGGAGACTCAGCGCTTCGGCTATCCGGCCACCGAGGTCACAGTGCGGGCGACGCTGCCGGTCGCCGGCCTGTGGGGTGTGCCCGAGGCGTTGGAGGTGACCGCTCATGCGCCGAACGAGAGCTTCGACTGAGCCTGTGTCGGTGGTCGCCGACGACGAGGGCAATGCATCGCTCGAGTTCATCGTGGCGGGCCTCATCCTCCTCGCGCCGCTCGTCTACCTGATCGTCGCGCTCGGTGCGATCCAGTCGCAGGCGCTCGGAGTGGAGGCGGCGGCCCGCCATGTCGCGCGCGCTGTCTCGACCGCGGCGAACACGGAGGATGCGGCCGCCCGCGCCGACCTGGTGCTGGCGGCCGTCGCGGAGGAGTACGGCATCGATCCGGATGCGGTCGTGTTGCGCTGGGAGTGCGCGCCCGCCGGCGTGGAGTGCCCGTCCGCGGGCGCGACGCTGCTTCTGAGCGTCAGCACGGACGTACCCCTTCCCCTCGTGCCGCCGGTGCTTGGCCTCGACCAGGTTGCATCCGTTCCGGTCGAGGCGAGCGCCGCGCAGAAGGTGTCCCGACTCTGGGGGGCGACGCCATGAAGCGCACCGCGCTCGACGACCAGGGCAGCATCCTGCCCCTCGTGATCGGTTATGCCGTGCTCGCGCTCGCCGCGATCTTCGTGTGCGTGTCAGCGACGAGCCTGTATCTCGCGCAGAAGCGCCTGGACGGCGTCGCGGATGCGGCTGCTCTCGCCGGTGCGGACGGTTTCACGCTGTCGGTGGTCGACGGCTCACCGCGTGCCGAGCTGAGTGCGGACGGCGTGCGGGAGCAGGCGGAGGCCCTGGTGACGTTCTCGGGCGATGCGACGCTCGTGTCGGCGACGACGCCCGACGGCGTCTCGGCGCAGGTCACGGTGGCGGGTGTCTGGCATCCGCCCCTCGTGTCGATGTTCGTCCCCGAGGGTGTCGCACTTGAAGCGACCGCCACCAGCAGGACGGCGTTGCGGTAGTGCGGGATCAGACCGCGTCAGGGGAGGTGAGTGCGGCGACCATGCCGGGCTCGAGCCATGCCGGGCGGTGCTCGTCCGGGATCATCGGCGCCACGAACCGGACACGATCCGGAGCCCAGCCCGGTGTGACAACGCTGCCGATCAGCGCGTAGCCCTGCGGATCGATGAGTCGGAGCGCCTTCGTGGTGCCGGCGGGGCACACCACCATCGGCTGCTCACCCGCATCCACATCCGTGCCGAGCACGTGCCGTTCGATGGTTCCCGCGTCCGTGGCCAGGAGGTAGTCGACCGGTCCGCCCTCGATGAGCACGTGGATATCGTCGGATGCGAGCCGGTGCCAGTAGTTGACGGGGCGCTCGGCGTCGAGCAGATAGAAGATCGAGTTGTGTGCCGCGAGTGTGTCCTGGCCCACGGTGACCGGGAGTTCGGAGCGGGAGCGCGGCGCCCACCATCCGGACTCGACGGGGAGTGGCTCGAGCTGCAGCGCGCCTCGCCAGTACTCGGCGCGGGAGGAGGCGTCGGACGTCATCCCTCGAGGATGGCAGATGCCCGAGCGGCACGGATCGCCGCCGCCAGTGACACGACGATGGTCGCGATGAACACGACCACCACGATGACGGCGAACACGACGGCTGCCACGCCGCTGAGCAGGAGCGCGCCCGCGCTCGCCGCGGCGCTCGCGGCGAAGCCGGCCCACGCCCACTGCGCCGCCGCGCGGTGCGCAGCGGTCCAGGCGGCGGGCGAACGCAGCGTGGACCGGGTGCGGATGCCGGCGAGTCTGTTCTTGCCCAGCACGCCACTCGCGGCGAGCTGGGTGAGCACGGCCGAGACGAGGAGCAGAGCGGGGAACACGATCACGCCTGTCATGCCCTCAGCCTAGCCAATTGTTCTACTAACATTGCAAACATGTTGTTCCGCGTCGATCATGCCTCCTCGCTGTCGCTCTCCGACCAGATCGCCTTGCAGGTGCGGGCAGGCATCGTGTCGGGTGCGCTGGCGCCGGGGGAGCGCCTTCCGGCTGCGCGCGACCTGGCGACCGCGCTGCGCGTGAACATGCACACGGTCCTCCGTGCCTACGCGCGGCTGCGCGACGAAGGCATCATCGAGATGCGTCAGGGCCGCGGCGCGTGGGTGCGTCCGGAGGCGAACCCGACGCTCGTGCGGATCACCGCGCTTGCCGGGCAGCTGGCCGCCGAGGCGCGCAAGATCGGACTGAGCCCGCAGGAGATCCTGCGGCTCGTGGAGTCATCGTGAGCGCGCGGCTTCGCTGGACGCTCGCACTGACCACGCTCGCGCTGCCCGCGCTGGCGATCGCCGGCACGGCGCTCCTGTGGCGCGATGCGCTTCCGGACCGCATCGCCACGCACTGGTCCGATCTCGGGGCGGCCGACGGCGCTGCCCCCACCATCGCCGTGTTCGTCATCGTCTTCGGAGTCGCTGCGGCGGCGGCGATCACGGGAACGGTGCTCGTCACCGCTTCCCGGCTGACCGCACGCACCACGCAGGTGAGCATGTTCTGGCTCGCCGTGCCCGCCGCTCTCGCGGCGGCGTGCTGGCTCGTGCCCGCGTGGCTGACACTGCGCGCGGGATCGGCTGAGGACGCCGTGCTCGGCGTCTGGATCATCCCGCTGCTGCTCTGCATCCTGTACGGGTTCGTTCCCTACGCCTTGGCGCCGCGGACGGGAGCGACCGAGGAGCTGGGCGCGCAGACGATGCCTCTCGCGCCGAGCGAGGTCGGCGCATGGAGCCACACCTTCACGGCGAACATCTTCGTCTACGCCACGATCGTCGTCGCGGCGATCGCCGTCGTCGTCATCGTCCCGCTCGCGGCCTCGGGATCGCTCGGCTCTGCATGGCTCGCACCGGTCATCCTGCTCGTCGCCACTGTGGTGCTCGCCTCCTTCATCCGCATCCGCGTGAGCGCGGACTGGCGCGGCCTGCGCGTCGTGTCGCTTCTGCTGCGCATTCCGCTGAAGCGCATCCCGCTGGACCGCATCCGTCGCGCCGAAGCCGCACAGCTGAACCCCGGCGAGTGGGGAGGATGGGGCTACCGCATCATGCCGGGGCGCTCTGCGCTCGTGCTGCGCAGCGGTCCGGGGCTCATCATCACGAGCGTGGACGGCACGCAGTTCGCGATCAGTCTCGCGGATGCCGCCAACCCCGCCCGCCTGCTCAACACCCTGCGCGGGCAGGAGAGCGCAGCAGCTTCGCCAGTCTGAGGCCATTTGTTTGCGGGTGTCGCTCAGGAGTTCAGTGACACGAACGTCGACCAGGCGAAGAGAGCCGACGACGCGTAGTAGCTGGCCACCATGCTCCACGAGAGCAGCCCCTGCCTCAGCGGATACACGATACGAAGGCCGTCCCACGTGCCCGTGAGGAACTGCAGCACTGCGGGGATCCATCCGACATACCACCAGAATCCGAAGACGGCCGTTGCGCCGTCCAGAGTCATTGAGGCGATCGCTGCGCCTGACGCCAGCACCGTGCTGACGAAGGTGAGGCCGAGCCCCGAGGCCGCGTTGCTCTCCAGGTCGTCGGGGAGGTGACGAGGAGCGATCACCCGGGCGGTCAAGCGTCGATCTTCGATCTGGATGATCAACAGGTAGCCGACCCAGCCCGCAACCAGACTCAGGCCGATGAGGAGAAACGGGAGCACGGAGCGACGATACTGATTCCAACGCCGCGATGCCGCGCGCACACCTTCATCCCGAAGCGCTCGCAGAGTGCGACCAGGGCTGCACGTTCCACGCTGCCCTCCTCGAACCGTCCCCACGCGTTGCGCGGCGCCGCCGGTCAGCTGTTGTTCGCGCGGTCACTGTAAGCGGCAAGGATGACGCGCGCGTGAGGAGTTGGCCGGCCCAGAACGGCGTGACCCTCGCGGGAAGAAAGCCCCGGAGGGCCCCGTCCCGGTCACCGTCGGCGGAGGAGAAGTACCGCGTCGTCGATGGTGGTGGCGGTGCCGTCGGGTGCCGTGACGGGGCGTGGGCGGATCTCGGCGACGACGGTCTCCCACATGGCCGCATCCAGCGCGAGTGCGGCGAGCTCTTCGTGCAGGGCGGGGAACACCGTGTGCTGCGCATCGGCGTGCGACCACGGCGGGACGGACGCGTGCGACACCACGAGCAGGTGTCCGCCCGACGCGACGCGGGATGCGGCGGCGCGCAGGATCTCGAGGCGGTCCAGCGTCACGGGGGAGTGCAGGAAGGATGCGGTCACGAGATCGAAGGAGCCCTCCGGCATCCCGTCCGGAAGCTCCGCCCGCACGAAGCGCGCGCGCTCGTCGAGGTCGGCGCTCGCCGCCGCCGCGGTGGCCCGCGCGATGGCCGTGGCGCTGATGTCCACTCCCGTGACCTTCCAGCCCTGCTCCGCGAGCCACAGGGCGTCGCCTCCCTCGCCGCAGCCGAGATCGAGCGCCGTGCCCGGCGGCAGGGATGCCGCCACATCGGCGACCGTGCGATTGACGCGGCCCGACCACATCCGCTCGTCTCCCGCGTACCGACCTTCCCAGTACGCGGCAGGTGCCGCCGCCCGGTCGAGATCCTCCTCGACGAGCGCAGCATTGACAGCCGCCCCGACGAAGGATGCGGTCCCCATCGACAGCGGCACGTTGGCGCTCGGGTCGATGACGTTGCCGGCGGCCCAGACGCGCGGGTGGCTCGTGCGCCCGACACGGTCGACCTGGATCGTGGCACCGAGCGGACCCTCCGAACGCACGAGGTCGAGACCGTCGAGGAAGCCGTCCTGCGGAACCGGGCGACCCGCGGTGAAGATCGCCGACACGGCGACCTCGCGCCCGTCCGCCGTGCGCACGGCGTCGATCCGGTCACCCTCACCGCGCACCTCGACCACCGGAGAGCTCACCAGCCGCACTCCGCGGGCGAGCAGCCGGTGACGGAGCCCGGGATCGAGCTCGCCGAGCCCCGCGGTGAAGACCACGACGTCGTCGCCCCACTGCGTGAGCAGCTGCGCCTGGTGTGCACCGAGCGGCGACGTCGTCAGCACGCCGATGGTCTCACCGCGCACCTCCCAGCCGTGGCAGTAGGGGCAGTGGAGCACCGTCCGCCCCCACCTCTCGGCGAGACCGGGGATGTCGGGGAGCTCGTCGCTCAGTCCTGTCGCGACGATGAGCGCGCGAGTGCGGTGCGTGGTGCCGTCGGCGAGCGTCACGGTGACGCCGTCCTCGTCGTCCGCCTCGACACGCGAGACAGATCCGTCGACGAAGCGGCCGCCGTATGCCTCGACCTCGGCACGGCCGCGGGAGCGCAGCTCACCCGGCGCCAGCCCCTCGTGCCCGAGTACACCGTGCATGTGGTCGGCGAAGCGGTTACGGCCGGAGCCGGCGTCGACGACCGTGACGGCGCGACGGGCGCGCACGAGCATGAGGGCTGCGGACAGGCCGGCGGGACCGGCGCCGATGACGAGGACGTCCGTGGAGTTCTGCATGAGCCCATCACACGGGTACTCTGCGAATATGGCAAGCGAGTTTGCAGAAACGGCAAGCAACTCGATCCGTACAGAACTCGACGACCTCGGGATGCGGCTGCGGACCGTCCGTCGCGCCAAGGGCTGGACGCTCGACGACCTCGCCGCGCGCGCGGGACTCTCCTCGAGCACGCTCTCACGGCTCGAGTCGGGCAAGCGCCAGGCGAGCCTCGAACTGCTGCTGCCGCTGGTGCGCGAGCTCGGCATCCGCATCGACGATCTGTTGCAGCCGCGGGATCAGGATCCCCGGGTGCGGCGCACCCTCATCCATCGCGAGGGGCACCTCGTCCTTCCGCTCGCGCCGGAGGGCTCGCCGACGAACGCATACAAGATCACGTACCTCCCCGGCCCCGAGCCCGAGCAGCGGGTGCACGACGGGTTCGCCTGGTTCTACGTGCTCTCCGGGCGGCTGCGACTTCGTCTGGGGGAGCAGGACCTCGTGCTCGTGCGCGGGGAGGCGGCCGAGTTCGATACGCGCACACCGCACGCGATGTCCGCCGCGGGCGGTAAGCCCGTGCAGGTCATCAGCATCTTCCACGGTGACGGCGACCGCATCCACACGCACTCCGAGTCCGTGTGACCCGCGCGCGCGTTCAGTGCTCGCTGAGTGCGGACTCCTGGGGCACGGTGGCTTCGGCGAGCCGGGGGGACCCGCCGATGAACCAGTACACGAGGCCCACGAGCACGGCGCCGCCGAACAGGTTGCCGAGTCCGACCCACAGCAGGTTCGTGCCGAAGTGCCCCCACGTGGCACCCGGCATGCCGGTGGCGAGGCCGATCGTGTAGGTCGTCATGTTCGCGACGACGTGCTCGAAGCCCGAGGTGATGAAAGCGAGGATCGCGCAGAAGATGACCGCGATCTTCACGCCGTCCGAGCTGAGCCGGGCGCACATCCAGATGGCCAGGCAGACGAGCAGGTTGCACAGCGCGCCGCGGACGAACAGTTCCACGGGTCCCTCGTGCGCCTTCGCCGCGAGCATGTCCGCGAGCATCGTTCCGGCCGCGGCGTTGCTGTGCAGCACACCCGACGTCGCCACGAGCACGCCGAAGACGATCGAGCCCACGAGGTTGGCTCCGAAGGTGGCGAACAGTGCGCCGACCGCCGGGCCCGGACGTATGGCGCGCAGGTACGTGCCCTGTGCGAGGGTCATCATCGATGACGTCACGAGTTCCCCGCCCGCGAACACGACGAGCGTGAGCGCCACGCCGAACACGAGCCCGCTGACGAACTTGCCCCATCCACTACCGGCGGCCGTGAGCGGCCCCGCAGCGCTGACCATGAGCACCACCCCGACGCCGATGTAGGCGCCGGCCATCATCCCCGACGCGAGGAAGCGTCCGGGGTGGCGCAGGCCGTGCACCTTGTGCTCCGCCGCCGGTGCCTGCACGTCGACGAGCGCGCGTTCGATAGTCAGCATGTCCGATCGGGCGCGAATGGTGGGCGCGTCCGCCTCCTGCGTCGATCGTCCTCCGGATGCGGGTGCGAGCCGCGCCCGGTCAGCCGTGCATAAACCGGATCAGAATCCGAGTGCTGCGAGGAACGCGTTGCGGAAGGTCCCGGCCGGATCCAACCGCTCCCGCAGCGCGACCGCGTCGTCGAAGCGCGGGTAGCGCGCGCGGATGTCGGCCGCCGCCATCGTGAACACCTTGCCCCAGTGGGGGCGGGCTGCATACGGGGCCAGAGCGTCTTCGATGCGGGGGAGCAGGGCGCGCACAGCGTCTTCGTCACGCCGCCAGGTGAAGTGCAACCCGATCGAGTAGCGACCGTACGCGCCGCTGAGCCACAGGTCGTCGGCGGCGATGGTGCGCACTTCGTTCACGAGGAGGAGCGGGACGAGCTGCGGCGACAGCTCGCGTAGCGCCCTGATGGCAGCGGGGGCGTCACGGCGGTCGACGAAGTACTCGCTCTGCAGCTCGTCACCCTGCGACGGTGTGAACCCGAGACGGAAGTGCGGCAGGCGCTCGAGCCACGGGCCCGCGACCCCGCCCTGAACGGTGCAGTTCTCGGCGGAGACTCCCGGCAGCGGATGGCGGGCTGTGGATGCGGGCGCAGCCCCCAGCACGGACGCGGGTGCGGGAGCCTCTCCCACGCGAGCCTTGAGCCAGAGCTGATCGGCGACGTCGGGATCCGTCCAGGTGCTGAACAGGCTCACGCTGTGGCCGAGCGAGGTCACCGCCGCCAGATCGGCCAGCGCCGCATCCCACGGCACGCGCTCGTAGACGGTCTGGGCGATGTCGTAGGTCGGCTGGACGTCGAGCTCCACGTCCAGCACGACGCCGAGCGCCCCGAGCGAGACCACGACGCCCGGGAACTCCGCGTCGCCGCGACGGAACCATCGGATGGTGCCGTCGGCGAGCAGGATTTCGACGCCCGCGACGGAGCCCGCGAGCGACCGATTGTGGTCGCCGGACCCGTGCGTTCCGGTCGCGATGGCGCCGGCGACCGAGAAGTGCGGCAGGGACGCCAGATTCCCGAGAGCCCAGCCCTCGGCCTGCAGACGCTCGGCCACGTCGCCGTAGCGCAGACCGCCGGACACGCGCGCGATGCGGGTCGACGGATCGATCTCGACCCGTGCCGGCAGCGCCGCCGTCGACAGCAGGATGCCGGGGGTGTCGGCGATCGCCGAGAACGAGTGCCGGGTGCCGAGGGCACGCACGGCGTCCGCATCCCGCACCGCGCGGGCCGCCTCCTCCCGGGTGGTCGGCGAGACGAGCTCACCCGCATATGTGAGGTTGCCGGCCCAGTTGTGCAGCGTCATCAGCGCTCCTCGCGTCGTCGCGGTACGAAACGGGGCACCCATCGGATGAAGGCCGCCGCTCCCAGCAATCCCACCACGCCCATCGCACCGGTCGCCACCGAGAGCGACGTGATGGCCGTGAGGGCGGTGAGCAGAAGCGGAGCGACGGCACCGCCCGCATCCGTGAGGGTGCGCCACGAGCCGAGGAATGCGGCGGGCTCGCTCTTCGGCGCCACGTCCGCGCCCAGCGTGAGCAGGATGCCGCTGGAGAGGCCGTTTCCGACGCCGAGCACGGCGGCGAACATCGCGAACCACATGTTCGCGGAGGTCAGGTCGTGCGTGAGGGACAGCGCGAGGAAACCGGTGCCCATGAGGATCATGGCGGGAAGGGCCGCCCAGAGCCGGCCGAAGCGATCCATGACCTGACCGCTCGCGTAGAAGAGCGCGAAGTCGATCGCCCCGGAGACGCCGACGACGAGCGCGATGGTGGGAGCGTCGAGACCCAGGGAGAGCCCCCACAGCGGCAGCACGACCTGACGCGCGGACCGGACGGCCGAGAGGGATGCTGCGGCGACACCGAGGCGGGACAGCACGCGCCGGTGCTGCCACATCGTGCGGAACACGCCCGCGCGCTCGTCGACAGGGATCGAGCCGGTGACGGGCTCGCCGCTGTCGTCTTCGGACGCGGGCGCCCGGTCGGGAGTCTCGGCGGTCTTTTCCGGGTCGGGTCCCAGCAGCACCAGGAGAACGGTGGCGACGAGGCAGACGATGAAGAACCAGACCGCCGACAGTTCGTCACCGACGGCGAACAGGAGGCCCGCCGCGATGAAAGGGCCGACGAACGTGCCGAAGCGGAACGAGCCGCCGAGCAGCGAGAGGGCGCGCGCCCGGAACGCGATCGGGACGCGTGTCGTCATGAACGAATGGCGGGCGAGGCCGAACGCGGCCGCGCAGAAGCCGATCACGAACACGGCGACGGCGAGGATGGCCGTGTTCGGTGAGAGCAGCATCGTCACGGAGCCGGCGATCGCGAGGACGCCCCCGATCGCCATCGTGAGGCGCTCGCCGAGCCGCGCCACGGACCAGCCCGCCGGGATGTTGCCGCAGAGCTGTCCCACGACGAGGAAGGAGGCGATGAACGCAGCCTCCGCGACATCCGCTCCGCGCTCTGCGGCGAGGATCGGGACGAGGGGGATCACGGCCCCTTCGCCGAGGGCGAAGAGGATCGTGGGGCCGTAGATCATCGGCGCGAACCGCCAGAGCAGAGAGCTGACGCGGTCGGACACGTGCATCCACGATACTCTGGAGTGCCATGCTCGAATTCGATCCGTCTGCCGACATCCAGGCCCTCCGCTCCACCTTCAGCGACATCAAAGCCGTCGTCGACGTCGACGCCCTCCGGGCAGAGATCGATCGGCTCTCCGAGGAGGCCGGCGCTCCCGACCTCTGGGACGACGTCGAGAAGGCGCAGAAGGTCACCAGCGCCCTCAGCCACCGCCAGGCTCAGCTCAAGCGCGTCACCGAGGTCGAGCAGCGTCTCGACGACCTCGATGTGCTCGTCGAGCTCGCCAACGAGATGGACGACGAGGACTCCGCGGAGGAGGCGCGTCGCGAGATCGCCGAGCTCGAGGACGTCGTCGGTCAGCTCGAGGTGCAGACCCTCCTCGACGGCGAGTACGACTCCCGTTCGGCGGTCGTCACCATCCGCTCCGGCGCGGGCGGCGACGACGCCACCGACTTCGCCGAGATGCTCATGCGCATGTACCTGCGCTGGGCCGAGCGTCACAAGTACCCCGTCAAGGTCATGGACACGTCCTACGCCGAGGGGGCGGGCATCAAGTCCGCGACCTTCGAGGTCGACGCCCCCTACGCCTACGGAACCCTCTCCGTCGAGGCCGGCACACATCGCCTCGCCCGCATCAGCCCGTTCGGCTCCGCCGACAAGCGGCAGACGAGCTTCGCCGCCGTCGAGGTCATCCCCGTCATGGAAGAGGCGCAGGAGGTCGAGGTCCCCGAGAACGACATCCGCGTCGACGTCTTCCGCTCGTCGGGGCCGGGTGGCCAGTCGGTCAACACGACCGACTCGGCGGTGCGCATCACGCACATCCCCACCGGCATCGTCGTCTCGATGCAGAACGAGAAGTCCCAGATCCAGAACCGCGCCGCGGCCATGCGCGTGCTGCAGACGCGCCTCATGCTGCTGCAGCGCGAGGAAGAGGCCGCGAAGAAGAAAGAGCTCGCCGGCACCATCACCGCGAGCTGGGGAGACCAGATGCGCTCCTACTTCCTCTACGGTCAGCAGCTGGTGAAGGACCTGCGCACCGGACACGAGGTGGGCAACCCCGCCACGGTGTTCGACGGCGACCTCGACGGCTTCATCGCAGCCGGCATCCGCTGGCGCAAGCGCAAAGACGAGGACTGATCCGGCGCGCCGGGTGTCGTGGCGGGCATCCGTAGGAAGCGCGCTTAGGCTGTCACAGCCATGATCCGGTTCGAGAACGTCACCAAGCGGTATCGCGGCACCTCCCGACCTGCGCTGCAGAGCGTGGACTTCGAGGTGCAACGCGGAGAGTTCGTCTTTCTTGTGGGGGCGTCCGGCTCCGGCAAGTCATCTTGTCTGCGCCTCATCCTGCGCGAGGACTCGCCCAGCGAGGGCCGTGTGGTCGTGCTCGGTCGAGACCTGCGCTCGGTGCCCAACCGCAAGGTTCCCTACTTCCGCCGTCAGATCGGCGCCGTGTTCCAGGACTTCCGGCTTCTGCCGACCAAGACGGTCTTCCAGAACGTCGCGTTCACGCTGCAGGTGATCGGATCGTCCCGCGGGTTCATCCAGCAGGCGGTGCCCGAGGCGCTCGCGCTCGTCGGTCTCGACGGCAAGGAGAAGCGCCTGCCGCACGAGCTGTCCGGCGGTGAGCAGCAGCGCGTCGCGATCGCCCGCGCACTTGTCAATCGTCCGCAGATCCTCCTCGCCGACGAGCCCACCGGAAACCTCGACCCCGCGACGTCGGTCGACATCATGCAGCTGCTCGCGCGCATCAACGCCGGAGGCACCACGGTCGTCATGGCGACGCACGAGGCGGGCTTCGTCGATCAGATGCAGCGCCGCGTCATCGAGCTGCGCAGCGGTGAGATGGTGCGCGACGAGCGCCACGGCGGGTACGGCGACACCTCCGCCATCCCGCGCCTCGCGCCCGAGGTGGAGAAGGGGGCGGCAGCTGTCGCCGCTCTCACCGCGGTGCTCGACGTGCACCGCGAGATCTCCGAGACCGGTCAGATCGCACCATTGACGCTGGATGCGGCCGTCGCCGCCACCGAGCAGGCGGCCCGCGCCGAACCGGCTCATGCGGCGGCGGTGGCCGAGACGGAAGCGGCAGAAGCGCTGGCGGCTCGTCTGGCCGAGGAGGAGCGCGCGAAGCGCCCCGAAGCCGACCTGCCCGCAGAACTGGGGCTCGCCGACCGCCTGGGCCTCGGTGCGTCCGACGACGAGGTGGGACCCACGCGATGAGATTCGGACTGATCATGGGGGAGGCCCTCAGCGGCCTCCGCCGGAACGCATCGATGGTGATCTCCGTCGTGCTCGTGACCTTCGTGTCGCTGACCTTCGTGGGTGCGGCCGTGCTCATGCAGATGCAGATCGGCAAGATGAAGGACTTCTGGGTGGATCGTGCCCAGGTCGCCGTCTACATGTGCACCAGCGTCTCCACCGCGAGCACCTGCTCGGACGGCGTCGCCACGCAGGCGGAGATCGACCAGGTCACCGCGGAGCTCAACGGTCCGGCCCTGTCGCCGCTCATCAAGGAATTCACGTTCGAGACGAACGAGCAGGTGTACGAAAAGGCGATCCAGCAGCTGGGCGCCGAATACGAGAACATCGTCACGCCCGACCAGTTCAACGCGACGTTCTCGATCAACCTCGTCGACCAATCGCAGTCGGATGTGATCGCCGAGGCGTTCGGCGGCAGCAAGGGCGTCGAAGAGGTCAAAGACCAGATGCAGTACCTGGAGCCGCTGTTCTCGGCCCTGACGATCGCGACGTACATCGCCGTCGGGATCGCGGGTCTCATGCTGGTGGCCGCCGTGCTGCTGATCGCGACCACCATCCGGCTGTCGGCGTTCGCGAGACGCAAAGAGCTGGGGATCATGCGTCTGGTGGGCGCCTCGAACAGGTTCATCCAGACACCGTTCATCCTCGAGGGCGTCTTCGCCGCGCTGATCGGTTCGGCGCTCGCGAGCGTCGGAGTCTGGGCGACGGTGGAGTTCGGTATCAACGGGTACCTGCGTCAACGCATCGGATTCGTCACCACCTGGGTGGGGTACTCCGATCTCGCCCTGGTGATCCCGGTCATCGTGGTGATCGGCGTGCTGCTGGCGGCGCTGTCCGCTGGGTTCGCCATACGCCGGTGGTTGCGCGCCTGATACGAGGGGCGCTGGGCTTGCTAGACTGACGGGCTGCCGCGCGCCGTGCGGCCGCACGAAGGAGAGAGCATGCCCAGGGAACGCGGAGAGAAGGTCGTCGCGACCAACCGCCGCGCGCGCCACGACTACACCGTCGAGAAGACGTACGAGGCCGGCCTCGTGCTCACCGGCACCGAGGTGAAGTCGTTGCGTCAGGGGCGCGCCAACCTGACCGACGGCTACGCCTACATCCAGGGCGGCGAGGCCTTTCTCGACGCCGTCCACATCCCCGAGTACTCGCAGGGGCACTGGACCAATCACGCCGCCAAGCGCACGCGCAAGCTCCTGCTGCACAAGGAGGAGATCGTGAAGCTGTCGCACGCCGTCTCCGCCGGCGGCTACACGCTCGTACCGCTGCGCCTGTACTTCTCCGACGGACGCGCGAAGATCGAACTCGGCGTCGCGAAGGGCAAGCGGGAGTACGACAAGCGTCAGACCCTGCGAGAACGACAGGACACTCGCGAGGCCGAGCGCGCGATGCGCCTGCGCAACCGCGTCGGGGAGTGATCGAACGATGGGTCCGCGCCGCACGCACGTAGGCGGCGTCGCCCGATGACCCGTCCGAACCTCCTCGTCACGAACCTGTTGACCAACGCGATCAAGTTCTCGCCCGAGCAGGGGGCGATCCGTGTGACGGCGGGGCCCATCGGCCACGCCGCGCTCCTCGAGATCGAAGACCACGGGCCCGGCATCAGCGAACAGGACAGGGCCCGCGTCTTCGAACGGTTCTATCGCAGCCCGCAGCCCGCAAGCCGTAAGCGACGGCGTTCCGGGCTCGGGGATCGGTCTGTCGGTGGCTCAGGCGCTGGCGGGCGCGATGGGCGGCGCGATCGTGCTGTCGGAGGGGGAGGGAGGCGGAACCCTTGCCGCCCTCCGACTCCCGCTCTCGGAAGAGCCTCTCAGCGAGCGCTGAACCGGGCCTCGACTCCGACTGAGACGACGACCTCGTCCGGGCGCACCACGACGGCGCCGTCCGCAGCCGCAGACTTCATCATCATCGGTCCCGCCGTCGCCGAGTCGGATGACAGGAGCCCCGCGTCCGCGACCTCGATCGCGCTCACGTGGTGCAGGCCGAGGGATGCGGCGTACGAGCGCGCACGGGCGACCGCATCCTCCACCGCGGCACGCGCGACCCGATCACGCGCTTCACGATCGGTGCCCTCGCGCAGTCGCCAATCGATGCCGTCCAACTGGACGGCGGGATCTGCGGTGGCGGTGTCGATCCACGCGGACAAGGCGTCCGCGTCGTCGAACACGGCGCGGAACTCCAGTGAGGCGTGGTGTACGGGGTCGAGGCGGCTGCCGTCGGCTCCCCACGGGCGATCCGTGAAGACGTGAGCGCGGGAGCTGGTCCAGGACACGAGGCCGCCCGAGCCCTCTTGTGCGTCGAGCTGGTCGCGCAGCCGCTGACCGGATGCGGCAAGCCGGGCCATCGCCTCGCCGCGGTCGGGATGCTCGACACGCACGCCGACCCGGGCGACGCCCTCTTCGGCGGGGATGCGGTCCTCATGGGATCCGCGGACCGTGATCGTGACGTCCTCGCTCATGCCGGACAGCCTACGAAGGTTCAGTCGGGAAAGATCTGGCCGACGGGGAGTCGCTTCTCGGCTTGGAAGGTGTCTTCGCTGCGCCCGTACGCCCAATAGGCGGACAGGGAGAGGTCGCGGCGGTCGACGCCGCGTTCCGCGAAGACCGCCCGCAGCCTCTTCATCGCCTCCCGCTCTCCATGGGCGAAGACCTGGACGCGACCCGAAGGCCAGGTCGTATTCAGGACGGCGTCGACCAGAAGCGAACCGGGGGAGTCGTGATCCTCGTCGACCCAAATGACGTCCACGGTGTCGGGCAATGGGATGCGGTGGGCCGCTGACCGCGTCTCGACGATGGCCGTGGCATGTGCGCCTTCAGGCAGGACTTCCACCGCGGCGGCGATCGCCGGGAGGGCCGACTCGTCGCCGACGAGGAACACGTGGTCGGCCGCGGGGTCGGGGCGGAATCCGCCGCCGGGTCCCGCGAAGGTGAGGAGGTCGCCGGGTCGGGCCGCGGCCGCCCATCGCCCCGCGACGCCTGTGTCGCCGTGGGTGACCACATCGATGTCGAGTGTGCGCGCCACGTGGTCCACGCTGCGCACCGTGTAGGTGCGGACGCTCGGCAACTGTTCGAAGGGGATGCGCTCACGCAGCTCCGCCATGTCGAACGGCGGCACGAGGTCGCTGCCTGTCGGTGGGATGTGGAGCTTCACATACTTGTCGGTCTCGTCGCGGTCGATGAATGCGTCGAATCCACCTCCGCCGAGGGTCACACGCACCATCCCCGGAGTCAGCAGCACGGTGCGGATGACCTCGAGCGTCACCTGCGGACGGGGAGGGCGGCGGGGAGCGGTCATCCTTCGATGCTATCCACGGCGGTGCAGCCGAGGGCCCGAGGGAATGGCGACAGGACCGCATCCGTTGTAGTCTGTGATGCTCCCGGGTTCCACCCGTGAGGTGACAACTCCACAGAGCGACAATGGTTCCTTCACCGAAGGGTTCACGGGGATGATCGGTTTCGACATCGCCTGCGAATCGCCGAGAAGCGGGCCGAGGATGCAGGGTTATCTCGTAAACGCTCCCTGTAAACCAATAAGTGCCGAATCCAAGCGCACTGACTTCGCCCTCGCTGCCTAAGCGAGCCCGATAGTCCGTCAGACCGTGTGTGATCCCGCCACGGACCCTGGCGTCATCTAGGGATCTTGCTACGTACCGGCGTCTGGACGGTGCGTGGGACTCTTCCCAGGCTGGGTTCGTCGACTTATGTGTCTGTGCTAAAAGTCGGAGCCGAGCAGAACGTCTCCACAGACTGCGCCCGGAGAAGCCGCCGTATCACAGCGATGGACGGGGGTTCGATTCCCCCCATCTCCACCAACCGTTGTTGCTCACGCGAGTTCGAGAGGCCGTCCTTCGGGGCGGCCTCTCTTCGTTCTCCTCGTCTATCGCAGTGAAGATGCGGGGCAAGTCCTTGACCTCAAGCGCTTGAGGTGTGGTCCCATGCCTGCATGAGCACAATGACGATGCAAGAAGCGTCGCGTCGGACCGGACTCAGCGGACCCACTCTCCGGTACTACGAGGAGGTCGGGTTGATCGGTTCGATCGCGCGTGACGACAGCAGCGGCCACCGCCGCTACACAGAGCACGACGTCGACGACCTCCAGGCGCTCGCATGTCTCAGAGCGATGGGCGTCGGGATCGAAGACATGCGCACCTACCAGAGCAACCGTGCGCGCGGCGCGGTCGCTGCGACAGAGCAGCGGGATCTCCTCCTCAGGCACGCCGTCAGGATCGAGGCCGAGATGGAGACGCTGAAGGTGCATCTCGAGTATCTCCGCGCCAAGGCATCTCTTTGGGACGCGCGAGCGATCGGTGACGCCGATGACGAGATGCGAGCGAACTCGCGTGTGCAACAGGTGCTCCCGAAGCTTGCGGCGTCGCTGCGATGAGCACGGTGCTCGTGACCGGCGGCTCCGGCTATCTGGGCGCACGGCTGATATCCGACCTGCTGGTCTCGGGTGTCAGTGTGCGCGCGACGGTCCGCTCACTGGATGCAGAGACCGAGCTGCGAGCGGCCGTGCGCCGCGGCGGCGCGGACGACGCCGGGCTCGAGCTGACTGTGGCATCCCTGACCGAGAACGCGGGCTGGTCGGACGCGGTGTCGGGCGTCGATGGCGTCTATCACCTCGCTTCCCCGATGATCCAGACGGATGATGCCGACGAGGTCGTGCGACCCGCGTGGGATGGGGCGCTTCGCGTTCTCCGGGCTGCGCGCGACGAGGGTGTGCGTCGGGTCGTGTTGACATCGTCGTTTGCTGCCGTGGGCTACTCGCCGAAGCCCGTCCGTGACTTCACCGAGCAAGACTGGACGGATCCCCACACCCCGGGCTGCCCGCCTACCCACTCTCGAAGGTGGTTGCGGAGCGCGCGGCCTGGGATTTCATCGAGCGAGAGGCCGCAGCGACCGAACTCGTGGTGCTCAATCCGACCTGGATCGCCGGTCCGACACTGACGGCGAAGGCGCGATCCTTCCTGCAGGTGTTCACCGCCATGCTCGGCGGACACATGGCGTTCACGCCTCGCCAGCGCTTCGGCATCGCCGACGTCCGCGACGTGGCCGATGCCCATCGAGCGGCCATGGTCGAGCCGGGCGCCGCGGGCAAGCGCCACCTGGTCCTCGCCGACGGGCCGACGACGACCTTCCTCGAGGTCGCCGAGACGCTCCGCGACAGCCTCGGACGTGCTGCCGCACTCGTCCCGACGCGCGAAGCAGCCGGGGAGGAGCTGCCGCCGCTGGTGATCCACAACGAGCTGGCCAAAGCAGAACTGGGTCTGCGTCCGCGGCCGGTGCGAGACACCATCGTGGAGACCGCCCGAAGCCTTCAGGAGCTCGGAATGCTCGACTGACGGGTGTCTTAGGGTGGAAGAGACCGCGCCGCTGGGGAGATGCGGTCTGACTGGAGAGATTCATGCCGTCAGCGACAAAGAACGTCGGGATCATTCTGCCTCGCGACCTGCCTGTCCCGGAGGTCCTGGACTTCGCTCGGAGCGCCGAGGATGCAGGCTTCGACGAGGTCTGGGTCGTGGAGGATCTCGGCTACCGCGGCGGGATCGCGCAGGCGGCATCGGTGCTCGCGGTCACGTCCCACGTGACGGTCGGGGTGGGGATCCTGCCCGCCGCCGTGCGGAACGTCGCCTTCGCGGCGATGGAGATCGCGACGCTCGCGCAGTTGTACCCGGGACGCGTCGTCGTCGGCATCGGTCACGGGATGCCGGGCTGGCTGACGTCGGTCGGTGCGTGGCCCCAGAAGCCGCTGACGTTCCTCCGCGAGTACGTCGTCGCCCTCCGGACGCTCCTGGAGGGTGCGGAGGGGCCGAAGCGCGGCACGTACGTCGATGTAGAAGGACTGCGTCTGAGTGAGGTCCCGGAGATTCTTCCGCCCCTCGTGCTCGGCGTTCGCGGGCCGAAGTCGCTCGCGGCGGTCGGTGAGATCGCGGATGGTGTGGTGCTCGCCGAACCCGCTGCGCCTGAGTACATCGCTCACGCCCTGGCGCAGATCGGCGACGTCGAAGCCCGCGTGATCACATACGATCTGGCGGTCGTTGCGGATACGACGGATGCGGCGCAGGCGATCGTCCGGCCGGCTCTGGCCGTCCTGGCCGAGAGCGACTGGCGGCCCCACCTTCTCCCTCTGCCGTACGCGGAAGAGCTTCTGCAGCGCGCGGCGGAACTTCCCGTCGATACCTTCACCCAGACCATTCCTGCGGAGTGGGTGGCGGAGCTCACCCTGTCGGGCACGGTCGACGAGGTGCGCGCGGGCATCCGGCGGCGTCACGATGCCGGTGCGACCACCGTCGTCTTCATCCCGGTGGGGGAGGATCCGAGCGCGGCGATTCAGGCTCTCGCCGAAGCTCTTCCCGTGCGGAGCTGACGCCGGGGCGCCCGGACTCGGCAGGCCTCACACTCGCCGGTACTGGGCCGTCACGGGGCAGTCGAACGGGTCGCCGGCCGCGAGGCCGACGCGGTTGAGGTACTCGATGACGATCGCGTACGAACGCAGGAGCGACGTCTCCGTATAGGGCACATCGTTCGCGCTGCAGAAGTCCCGCACGATCTCGCGGGTCTTCGCCAGGTGCGGGCGCGCCATGCTCGGGAAGAGATGGTGTTCGACCTGGTAATTGAGTCCGCCCATGAGGGCGGTGGCCCACCATCCGCCGCGGATGTTGCGCGACGTACGAACCTGCTTCGAGAAGAAGTCGAGTTTCGCGTCCGGATCGATCACGGGCATGCCCTTGTGGTTCGGTGCGAACGACGCACCCATGTACACGCCGAAGACGGCGAACATGACGCCCAGGAAGGCGAAGGCCATCCCCACGGGGAGCACCAGGAAGACAGCAGCCAAGATGATCGCAAAACGTCCACCGATCAGGGCGAGCTCAGTGCCGCGACCCTTGATCGGTCCACGCGACAGCAGATGCTTCACGCTCAGGAAATGCAGGTTCAACCCCTCGAGCGTCAGCAGCGGGAAGAAGAACCACCCTTGTTTGCGCGTGATGACGCGGCGGAGACCGCGCGCTGCGGCCGCATCCACATCGAGGAAAGAGATCGTGTCGACCTCGATGTCGGGGTCTTTGCCGACGCGGTTCGGGTTCGCGTGGTGACGGCTGTGCTTGGAGTCCCACCACGAGTAGCTGGTGCCGACGATGCCGATGAGGACGCGGGCGAGCCGGTCGTTGGCGGGACCCGTCGTCAGGATCTGGCGGTGTGCTGCCTCGTGGCCGAGGAAGGCCACCTGGGTGAAGATCACGCCGAGGGCCGCTGCGATCAGCAGCTGGAACCAGCTGTCGCCCAAGAGGATGAAGCCGGCGACGGCCCCACCGAAGGCGAGGGCGAGTGCGACGCCGACGAGGGCGTAGAACCAGGCGGCGCGCCGCAGAAGTCCGGTCTCTCGCACCACCTCCGAAACCTGGCTGTATGCCCGGGTGATCGGCGGGAAGTCTTCTTTTCGGGCGTAGGTCTGGCGAACCGGACCGAGAGTAGCGAGGGGGGATGCGAGCGTGGCGGAGATGAGGGACATCCGTCCTTTGTGGCGGCCGCCGTGGGCCGTCGATTCGAGCCCTCGACGAATGCCGAAGCCTGGGGCCCACGCTAATCGCGGCCGCATGCCGCACGCTGTATGTAGCCGGTGCATCGTCTGCAGATGCGCACAATCGAGGCGGATGCTAGACTGAAGCAACCCCGCAACCGGGGCAGCAGGTGAGTAACAGATGTCGGCTCATGGAAGAGCGACGTTCTTCTCTACCGAAGCAACCGCACCTCGGGTGCCTCTGATCCTTCTCGTGTGCAGCGTCCGCGAGTCCTGAAAGTTCTTGTGTTTATCCCCATCCCCACCGGTCCTGAGACCGCGACGGCGCCTGTGTGGCGCCAGGCCGACGACGCCGTTTTCGTGGCGACCATCGCCGGCGAGTACGCCGGCTTCGTGGAGTCCATCGACGACGTCCATGTCGCGCACAGCGCGCTCGGTGAGTGCGTCGGTGTCTTCGCGGAGCAGGAGGACGCTTTCGTCGCCGTGGTAGCGGCACGGACGTTTTCCGCATACGCTCGCGAACACGCGGACAAGTTCCGCGTCCCACATCGTCCGTTCCGTAGACATAGGAACGGCACACCCGGTCGCCCCGGCGGCCAAAACAACAGAAGGAAAGACACGATGGCCACTGGCACCGTGAAATGGTTCAACTCCGAGAAGGGCTACGGCTTCATCGCTCCCGATGACGGCTCCGCCGATCTCTTCGCACACTTCAGCGCGATCGCTGGCAACGGCTTCAAGGAGCTCCGCGAAGACCAGAAGGTCGAGTTCGACGCCGAGCAGGGCCCCAAGGGCATGCAGGCCGCGAACATCCGGGCACTCTGACGACTCGTCGTCTCAGAAGGCCCCCGCAGCACGGCTGTGGGGGCCTTCGTCGTGGGATCGGGTGGCTCGGATTCGTGAGAACATGTGCTTCGGGGTCCGCCCGATGACGCACGATGTGCATGATGATGCGCGGGAGGAAGGCCATGCCGTTTCGAAGCCTTGAGATGCTCGAGTCCTGGCTCGTCGAGTTCCGTGAACTCGGATATCCGATCGCAGGCACGGTGAAGGTCATCCCTCAGGACAGTGAGTTCGGCAGCGATACCGGCCTCGTCGGTGTTCGTCTGATGAATGCGCAGACGGTCACCTACATCCAACCGGACGAGACGGGCTCCACGACGTGGGTCGTCACCTTCGAAGCGCGCGACACGGAGCTTCAGCTGGATGCGGCCGGTGCCTTCCGTCTCTCCATGGAACTCGCCATGGTCTCGGCCCTGTGCACGTTCCTTCAAACGAAGTCGAAGGCGTACCTGGCGAACCTCGCTGTGTGACTCATGCGCTCTGCGCGACGCTCTCTTCGGTGAGATGGGTCAGCAGGGCGGCGAGTTCGTCGGAGCGCGCGCCGAGGTTCGCCTCCACCGCCCGCTCGAAACGACGGTCGAACGCGGTCAGGGCGGACCAGGGCTCGGCCGTCAGATCCACTGTGGCGGTGATGTGGTTGCCGCGCCGGTCCTCGGCATCCGAGTCTCGACGGGCAAGTCCGCGCTCGACGAGGCGATCGACGAGGGACGTGACACCGGCCGATGTGATGCCGAGATAGTCCCGCAGAGCGGAGGGGCGAACACCGGGGTTGTCGACGACGAAAAGAAGTGCGCGAGCGTCGACTTCGCTGATGCGAAGCTCTTTGCGCGCGGCGACGAGCGCGTCGTTCCGGGCAGCCGAGTAGGCGTTCAGGGCGCGCGAGAGTTTCGAGGTCGAGGCGGCTTCGCTGGACATCCGCATAGTCCTCCGTCGGTCGGGTAGTACCGCTGGACAGCTTAGCCAGGCCTCCAGGTTTATTTAGCCATGTAACTAATATGAGGGATATCTCATATAGGTAGCTAAAATCGCGAACTACCTGATAGCGTCATCTGCAGAACGACATGGAGGCCGCGGGCCGGGCGAAAGTCCGGATCGTCGCAGATTTCGGCTTGGGGGAGACATGGCTGTTGCATCATCCGCGTGGGCTTCCGAAGCCTCGCGCAGACGCTCGACATTCGTGCCGCCTCCTCGCGGGGGGTTGCGTTCGGCATCGCAGGTCGCGTTCGTCGCCTCGTGCGTGGTCGCCGCCTCCGCATCCGTCGCGCTGGGTGCGCTCGCGCTCGTCTGACATACCGACTCAGGGGAAGGGACACCATGGGAAAGCTGTACTACGGGGCTGACACGGACGCCGTCGTCATCCCCGACCGCCTGTTGAGCCACATCAAGGTCGTGGCGGCGACCAAGCTTCGCCGCAACGAGTCGTTCACGTTCTCCTGGGTGCACGCACCGGGCGAGCCCGCGGGGCGCTCCACGCTCTGGCTTCAGCCCTCGATTCCGATGCGGTTCGTCTTCGACTCCGTCGAGCCCGAACAGCTCGACCCATCGATGCTGCGCACTCTCGCCGACCAGGCCGCGTCGAGCGCAGGCATGCACGTCGATCTGACGAAGGACGACTTCGGGATCCAGAAGAACACCACCGAGCGCAAGCTCGCCTCGGTCGCCTGATCCGACACCTCGCGAAGCCCCGAACCGCCGTCGCTGCGGTTCGGGGCTTCGCTGTTCCTGTCTGTTCCTCGGGCGCGCGATAGCCGACGGCATGCGTCGGGACAACCCCCCTCCGGCCTGCTCCCATGAAGAGTTTCGTGGCCTCCGCGCGCCGCACCGGCTATCCGGCCATCCCCCTGAGCAGGCGCGCGGTGAGGAGACGGACATGTACTTTCACCGACAGGAGCTGCAGCACGCGGCCACGCCCGAGAAGGCCGATGCGGTCTACGCTCGCAAGCTCCAGGAGGTCCTGGGCGGCCAGTACGGAGAGATCACCGTCGCGCTGCAGTATCAGTTCCAGGCGTGGAACATGCACATCCCTGGCAAGTACCGCGACCTCGTCTTCGGTATCGGAGCCGAGGAGATGGGGCACGTGGAGATGCTCGCGATCATGATCGCGCAACTGCTGGAGAAGGCGCCGCTCGGCATCACGGAGGATGCGGTGCAGAACGACCCCGCCATCGCTGCCGTGATCGGCGGGACCGACATCCAGCAGGGCATTGTGGCCGGAGCCGGTGCGCGGCCGGTCGACAGCATGGGCAACCCGTGGATGGGCAGCTACATCACGGCGAGCGGAAATCTGCTCGCCGACTTCCAGGCGAATGCCAACGCGGAGATGCAGGGGCGGCTGCAGGTCGCCCGGCTATATCACCAGACCGATGATCACGGGGTCCGCGACCTCCTCGCGTTCCTCCTCGCGCGAGACACGATGCACCAGAACCAGTGGCTCGCCGCGGCCGCGGAGCTCCAGGCGGAGGGAGTGGAGGAGCTGCCTGTGCCGAGCAACTTCCCCCTCGAGAAGGAGGATCGCGATGTGTCGTATCGCTACATCAACTTCTCCGACGGCTCTCAGGCTGCCGAGGGGTCGTGGGCGAGTGGGCCGACACCCGACGGCAAGGGCGAGTTCACCTACCTCGCCGAGCCGGAGCCGGGCGTGCCGATGCCGCCGCCCACGCACCCGGACGCGCGCTTCTACGGAACGACGGAGCTGCCGAACGCCGTCGAGAAGATCGCCGGCCGCGCCCAGGACGCGCTCAACATGGAGTGACGCCCGGGGCTCGCGCGATTCGGCGGTCACCCCGTCGGATGTCAAGGCCCTCGGTGTCGCCGACAGTCTCGCGCAGCATAGCCCGCAGGTATCCGACCACGACGAGAGGACGATCATGAACACGGCCGCCGACCCGCGTGAGGGTGAAGGAGCCGAGGGATTCCCCGGGCAGGAGCAGTCGCAGCCCGGCAAGACCGCGCCGATGGATCCGCAGCCGGACCACGGCGAACAGAGCTATCGCGGAGCCGGCCGGCTGAGCGGGCGTCGCGCGCTCATCACAGGTGGTGACTCCGGTATCGGGCGAGCGGTGGCGATCGCCTTCGCGCGCGAGGGCGCCGACGTCGCGATAGGCCATCTGCCGGAGGAAGCCGACGACGCCGCTGAGACGGTGCGATGGATCGAGGACGCCGGACGGCGCGGCCTCGCCCTCGCCGCTGACATCCGCGACACGGACGCGGCCACGCGGATGGTGGAGCAGGCGCATGAGCAGCTGGGAGGTCTCGATCTGCTGGTGCTGAACGCCGGCTACCAGCGCGATCGAGAGAGCATCGAGACGATCCCGCTCGACGACGTGAAGCGCGTCTTCGACACCAACCTCGTCGGTCTGATCGCCGGTGCGCGCGCTGCGGTGCCCCATTTGCAGGAAGGCGCCTCGATCATCGTCACGAGCTCGGTGCAGGCGTTCTCGCCCTCGCCGTCGCTGATCGACTACGCCATGACGAAGGCGGCGCAGGTCGCCTTCGTGAAGGCCCTGGCCGAGGAGCTCGGGGCCCCGCGGGATCCGGGTCAACGCCGTCGCGCCGGGACCGGTGTGGACGCCGCTCATCCCCGGCACCGGGTGGGACGAGGAGCGTATCGAGACGTTCGGCAGCGACACACCCCTGGGTCGCGCCGGCCAGCCCGCCGAGCTCGCCGGAGCATATGTGTACCTCGCCTCGGATGCGGCGCGCTATGTCAGTGCTGCCGTTCTTCCGGTCACGGGGGGCAAACCCCTCTGAACCTCCACGACCGGTGCCGGTCGTTCGTCTGCGGAGCCTTACCTGCGCATCGCGGACGACGACCGGCACCGTTGCGTTCGGGCGACCGATCATCGGATCAGGGTCGTGACCGAGCGGCCCGCGGGCAGGAGTGCGGAAGCAGCATGGGACGACTCTGGTACGGGCGCGAGGAGTACTTCGTGGTCGAGGACGATCTGATCGCGCACCTGCGCGTCGTCACGATGAACAAGCTTCGTCGTGGCGAGGCTTTCATGCTGACCGTGCCCACCGCCGATGGAACGGGCGGACGACGGAGCCTGTGGATGTCTCCGGCGGTGCCGCTGTCGTTCACCTACTCTCGTCGGGGCACCGTCCAGATCAGGCGGGAGCTCGTCGAAGCGCTGATGGATGAGGCCAACAGCCCCGACGGGCTCGACGTGCAGCACCTGATGACGGGACACACCCCCTCGTAGATGTCGGGTCGCGGGTGCCGTGAGAGCATGTCGACGTCGCAGAACCGAAGGAGCTCGCCATGCCCGACCCGCGCCGCCGCCCTCTCGGCACCGGAGCGCTGACGCTGGAGCCCGCCGAGGCCCCGGAGCGCTGGCTGCTCACGGGGACCGACGAAGGCTGCCCCGAGGCGAACTGGGGCCACTGGGTGCGTCTGGCGCAGCGGATCCTCGAGGTCGACGCCCTGTCGCGCGAGCGGGAGGGACGCGGCGACGCTTGGGACGAAGGCTTCGCCGCCGGTCACGCTGCGCAGAGTGACGACGCCGCGAACCCCTACCGGTGACCGCCCTCCTCGGCCGCGAGACGCAACGCATCCGCACCGAGGCCGAACACCTCGCGCTGCACACCAGCGACCGCCGCGGGGTCCTCGTCTCGTAGCTGGATCACCACGGTGACGCGCTCACCCTTCGCTGTCTCGCCCGCCCAGGATGCGGCGAGGACCCCTGGTGCGGAGCCGCCTTTGAACCCCAGGTAGGGGAGAAGTGCGCGGTCGAGATCCGCGCCGACCCCGGGGTTCTTCGAGAGGATGGCGCGCACGGTGTCGTCGCCCGTACTGAGCAGCACCTCATGCACGGCGGCCACGGTCGCGGGGCTCGCGAACCAGTCGACGCCGTTGTTCCAGACCGGGCTGGAGACATCGGCCGCATCCACCGACAGCGGAGCGGCGTCGATGTCCTCGAGGAGTCGTCTCCGCTCCGCCTCGTCGGCGTCACGCCACCGGGTCGACTGCGCCGAGTCGCCCCAGCCGAGAGTGAAGAAGTCCTTCGTCGTCAGCCACGGCGCATTGCCCTCGCCGCCGACGCTGGCGAATGCGGCCTCGACACGCTCTCGTCCGAGTCGCCGGATGAGCAGGTCGGTCGCGGTGTTGTCGCTGATCGCGATCATCTCCTGGGCTGCTTCGAGGACGGAGACCTCGGTGCCGCTGGGCTCATCCTGAAGGCGTCCGGAGGGCAGGCTCCGATCCGGGTCGGTCAGCACGAGCGTCTCATCCCACGCCAGCTCCGACGAACGAACCGCCTCGGCGGTCGCGAGAAGCACGAACAGCTTGAACACGGAACCGAGAGGAGCAGCATCCTCCGCACGGCGTTCGACGAGTTCCTCATCGCCGCGAGTGATCAGAACCCCGACCTCGCCCGGCAACTGGTTGAGGCGATCAGCCACCTCGTCGAGCGAGGACGATGCTCTTCATGGCTCGGACGCCGGGCCGAGGAGGAAGGCGACGATCTTGTCATCGTCGTTGAGGGCGACGGTCATGTCGAACGCTTCACCGATCGTGCCTTTGATCGTCGTCACGGCGGAGCGTTCGTCTCCCCGGTAGGCCGTGACGGTGAAGGGGGCGGCGGGCCGGATCTGCGTATTGAGCAGGTCGGCGACCTCGGCTGCGGACACCTCGGCCGTGAAGGCGGCGTCGAGGTGCGGCTCCCACTCGGCTGCTGTGGTGTCCTCCTCGGCGCCGAGCACGTCGACGATCCACGAGGTCTTCGCACCCACGGGGGTGTCGGGGACCTCCACGGACGAGGGTGTCGTCGCCGCGGAGTCGGGTGCCTCTGCGGCGGGCGCGCATGCCGTCAGGGCGAGCGCCGCGGCAGCGACGAGAGCGAGGGACGAGTACGGGCTCAGCCGGCGGGGCATGGCGGGGTCCTTTCGTGGGGGATCCCATCCACGCTATGCACGGTGCAGTTCGAGCGCCTCCGCCTGGCGGGGGAGTTCTCGCGCGCCCGTCAGGAGCCGGGGCGCTCGATCAGCAGCAGGCCCTGCTTGGTGTCGGCGAGTGTCATCCAGCCGTCTCCGAACTGGTACGTCATGCCGTAGCCGTCCGCATCCGGGTTGAGGACGTTCGCTTTGTTCTCGGTGATGTACTCGTCGTCGACGCTCGTCCAGCCGCTTGCGAGCAGTTCGCTCCGGGCTGTCTGGGCTTCGGTGTCGCTCACGGGCGCCCACCCGAACACCTGGACGTGATCGCTGGCGACCGAGTAGTCGCCCCACACGCATTGAATGCCCTCCGGGAACGTCAGGCTGCCGACGCGGAACACGTCCTCTTTCGCGGTCCACTTCGCCTTCGCGAAGTCCGCGATCACGTCGTCGGGCAGGATCGATTCGCAGGTCGGCTTGCCGATCGTACCGGGGGTGGGCTCGCTGGTGGCGACGGGGGTCGGCGTGGAGGCGTCCGGCGCCGACGCAGGTGTGGACGCGGCGGGCTCCGGAGCGGCCGGGCTCGAGCATGCGGCGAGCGAGAGCGCGCCGGCGACGAGCAGGGCGGCGCAGAGCGAGGAGCGGATGCGGCGGGTCATGCCGTGGCCTCCGAATCGGTAGCGCGGGCGAAGAACTCGAGGAAGGACTGGTGGAGCGTGCCGTTGGTGGCGAGCACGGACCGGGTCGAGAGCGAGTCGGTGCCATCGAAAGCCGTCATCCGCCCGCCCGCTTCGGTGATGATCGGTCCGAGGGCGGCGATGTCGTACTCTTTGACATCGAACTCGGCGACCATCTCGAGTCGACCCTCCGCAAGGAGCATGTAGGGCCACGCGTCGCCGTATCCGCGGTCGCGCCAGACGGCGCGCGAGAGCCGGATCAGGCCGTCGAGGTGACCCGCATCATCCCACTGCGCGATGCTTTGGAAGCTGACGCTGGAGCGGTCGAGGCTGTTCACGTCGGAGACGGCGAGTCGGCGCGGCTGGGCAGGGCCGTTCGTCCACGCGCCCTCACCCTCCGCGGCCCACCACCGGCGTCCGATCGAGGGCTGGCTGACCACGCCCACGCGGGGCACGCCGTCGACGGCGAGAGCGATGAGCGTCGCCCAGATCGGGATGCCCTTCAGATAGTTGTGGGTGCCGTCGATCGGGTCGATGATCCACTGGCGTGCGCTGGCGCCGACCGATCCGAACTCCTCGCCCAGCACCGCGTCATCCGGTCGTTCCGCGGAGAGGGTCGCGCGAATCGCCTTCTCGGTCGCGATGTCGGCCTCGGTCACGTAAGACGCATCGGGCTTGACCTCGATGCTGAGGTCAGCGGCATCGAAGCGCGACATCGCGACGGCATCCGCCGCATCCGCCATTCGGAGGGCGAGCGCGAGGTCGTCGGAGAAGCTGCCCGCGAGTGCGCCGGAGGACGAAGTGGGGGACATGATCGCCAGCCTACCGGGCCGGCCCCGCCTCGATTGGCGCTCCGCTTCGTCGGGTGATAGCGTTGTCCCTCGGTTCGGAAAGTGAGTTTCTCGCTCTGAATCACGCACCTCTAGCTCAATCGGCAGAGCAACTGACTCTTAATCAGTGGGTTCAGGGTTCAAGTCCCTGGGGGTGCACGGATTGCCTCGACAGATCTCGCCATCTGCCGGGGCTTTCTGTTTTTCGGAGCGTGAGAGTCGGCTTCGCCGGATGATCGCCTAGAGACCTCGTCCGGCGCGCGCCACGCGGCGGGGGAGGGCGTCCGAGCGCGCACGATCGCGCGCGCGAGCCAGAGCGCCGCGAATGACGACGTCGCCGCCGAGACTCGAGCGAAGCAGAGTCGGCGCCGGCAGGTGGATCTGGGTTGCGAGCGTCGTCTGGGCGGCGTCCAGCACCGGCTGGATGCCGTCTGCGATCGCTCCGCACACGATGACCTTTTCGGGATCGAACATGTTGCCCAGCACTCCGACGATGCGCGCCAGGATGTGCCCGACGGCATCGGTCACCTCTCGCGCCAGGAGGTCGCCGGTCGCTGCGAGCTCGAGCACGTCGCGGCCACGCACAGTGGCAGGGTCCATGGCGGCGAGGCCCTCGGCGCTGCTGCCCTCGCCCGCAGCCCGAGTCATCACCTCGCGCGCCAGCCTCTCGAGGGACGGCCCGAGTCCGAATGCGGAATCGACATCGCGGATGAAGTCGAAGGCGAACATCTCGCCCACGCCGCCGTGCGCGCCGTGCAGGAGATGACCGTCGACGACGACTCCGGCACCGAGCCGTTCACCCGCGAGCAGTGCGACGTAGTCCCTGCTCCCGATGGCTTCGCCTTCGCTGCCCTCGGCTGCGGCCGCCAGCTGGGCGTCGTTCTTCACTTCAACGACATCCGCCTCGTCGCGGAGAGCCTCGATGAGTCCCGGATTGGTGCGCTCCCAGAAGCCCTCGGGGTGTGGCGGTGACTGCCCCTGCAGCGTCACCGGAGCGGCGACGCCCACGCACAGGGCCAGAACGTCGTCGCGTTCCACGCCGGCCTCGGCGAGTGTGTGGCGCAGGTGGGCGATGACGGTCTCGCGGCGTTCTTCGACGCTCTGCGTGGGCGACAGCGGGATCTGTCGCCGCAGCAGTGTCTCGCCCGAGAGATTCGCTACGGCGGCGGTGAGATGGGTGTCGCCGGCATCGAGGGCGGCTACTGTCCCGGCATCCGGCCGAAGCGAGAACCGCCGAGCCGGACGACCGGCTCGGTACTCGCCGGCATCCCGTGCATTGGGTAACTCGTGCAGTACGCCCGCGGCGATGAGCGTGTCGATCGCCTCGATCGCCGTCGAGCGGGTGAGGGATGCGGCGTGCATTGCCTCGGTGGCGGTGAAGACCCCCGCGCTCCACGCGTAGTCGAGAACGGCGTCCAGGCTGGCTCGCCCGGTGCCCGCCTCGAAGACCGACTGATTCACTCTTGACCTTTCCGCGGATGTCCTGACAGAGTATTGCCGATCAGTTGATTCGGTGACTAAATCTAATCATCGGCTGATCAGATCGGGCGGCTCTGCCGCTGGACGGAAGGACGAAGGTGTCTGTGAGAACCGCACGATCACGAGCGCTCCGGGCCGCGGCCGCCGGAATTGTGCTTGCCTTGGCGGGAACCTTTCTCGCCGGCTGCAGCAGCGACGGCCGCGAGACGATCCGGTTCACGTTCAGCAAGCGGGAAGCGCTCGACTTCATGAACGGCGTCGTCGAGGCGTACAACGCCTCCCAGGATCGCGTCCGCGTCGAGATGGACACATCGGGGGTGGACGTCGTCTCGGCGAGCTTCGTTCGGGGCAATCCGCCTGACATCATGCTCGCCAACTACAACTACGAGACCGCGCGGTTCGTGCAGCGGTGCGCGCTGACCGACCTGAGCGGCACCACCGCCGCCTCCACCACACGGGACGACCTGCAGACGCTCATGGACCAGTACGGCTCCTGCTCCGGGCGCGTCAGCGCGCTGCCCTACTCGGTGATGGCGGCGTCGGTCATCTACAACAAGGAGCTGTTCGCACAGGCGGGCGTCACCGTCCCCACCACCTGGGACGAACTCTTGGCCGCGTGCGAAAAGCTCGAGGCGGCCGGCATCACGCCGTTCTACGCCACGTTCAAGGATGACTGGACGGTGGGTCAGGGTTGGTACGACTATGCCGTCGGCGGGTCGGTCGACGTCGTCGACTTCTTCAACCGACTCGCCGCCGAGGGCGACGGGGTCGGGCCGGACTCGGCAACCTCGTTCGAGAGGGACTTCGCTCAGCCGCTCGAGAAGATGACCCAGCTGACGTCTCAGTTCGTGAACCCGGATGCCGCCAGCCGTGGCTACGGCGATGGCAATCGCGCCTTCGCGAAGGGCGAGGCCGCGATGTATCTGCAGGGGCCGTGGGCCTTCAGCGAGATCGCGAAGACCGCACCGGATCTGGAACTCGGCACATTCCCCCTGCCGATGACCGACGACCCGTCCGATCGTCGGGTACGCGTCAACATGGACTTGGCGGCGATGATCCCTGAGGGGTCACGCCATCAGGAGGCGGCGCGAGACTTCCTGGAGTACCTCTACGAACCCGAGACGATCGAGGCGTACAACGCTTCACAGCTCGGATTCACCCCCATCACGGATGCGCCGATGCCGGATGATCCGCGCATCGCCGGCATGATTCCCTTCTACACGGCCGGCGAGGTCTATCAGGGGCCGTCCGTGCTCGTGCCGAAGACGATTCCGATCTTCAACTATGCGCAGGCCGTCGTGCTGGGGGCGAGCCCGCAAGCCACCTTGCGAACGATGGACGCCGACTGGGCGCGCCTCGCTTTCCGCGCGCCCGCACCCACGACCGAGACGGAGGAGTCCGGGCAATGACCACATCGACGATCGTCACCGGCGGTGACCGCAGGGCGCGGCGGAGCACCCGCCGCGTCGAGCCGATCTACTACCTCTTCCTCCTCCCCAGCCTGGTGCTGTTCACTCTCGCGATCACCGTGCCGGGTGTCGTCGGCATCTTCTTCAGCTTCACGGACTCGATCGGCATCGGCGAGTGGCGCTTCACCGGACTCACCAACTACATCGCGATGTTCAGCGATCCGGCGATCCTGCAGAGCTACGTGTTCACGATCGGGTTCTCGATCGCCACGGTCATCGTCGTCAACGTGGCGGCATTCCTGCTCGCCGTCGGACTGACCGCCCGCATCCGCCTGAAGACCGCTCTGCGCACAGTCTTCGTGATCCCGATGGTCATCTCGGGCATCATCATCGCCTACGTCTTCAACTTCCTCTTCTCCAACTCTCTGCCTGCGCTCGGCGAAGCGGTCGGCATCCCCGCGCTCTCCACGAGCCTCCTCGCGAATCCCGATCTCGCATGGATCGCGATCGTGATCGTGACGGCCTGGCAGGCGATTCCGGGCACACTGCTCATCTACATCGCCGGCCTGCTGGCGGTTCCCGGTGACGTGTACGAGGCTGCCTCGCTGGACGGCGCCTCCAAGCGTCAGCAGCTCGTGCGGATCACTCTGCCTCTCGTGGCCGGTTACGTCGTGATCAACGTGATTCTCGGCTTCAAGGGCTTCCTGAACGCCTACGACATCATCGTGGGCTTGACCAACGGCGGACCCGGCACCGCCACCCGCAGCGTCGCGATGACGATCATCGCGGGGTTCAACGGCGGCGACTACGCGTATCAGATGGCGAACGCGACCATCTTCTTCGTCGTCGCCATCCTCATCTCCCTGCTCCAGCTGTCGCTGACTCGCGGAAGGAACGCCTTCTGATGTCCACGCAACCCGCCCTCGTCTCCGAGGATGCCGCAGCCTTCGCGCCGGATCGTGTCCGCAAGAACGCGCCGGTGCGCGGCGAACGCGTCAGTTGGTCGACGACGATCATTCTGGTCCTCTGCGCCGTCACCGTCCTGCTGCCGCTCTATGTCACCATCTCGATGTCTTTGAAGACGACCGCCCAGGCCGTCGACGGCGATGCGTTCTCGCTTCCCGCGCCCTTCAGCCTCGAAGGCTTCATCCAGGCATGGAACCTCACAAAGTTCCCGGTGGGCGCCGGGATCTCGCTCCTAGTGACGGCAGGCACCGTGGTGGCGACGATCCTGCTCGCCGCGTTCGCGTCGTACGCGATCGTCCGCAACTGGGATCGCAGGCTGTTCCGGTACTCGTTCTTCTACCTGCTGGCCGCGATGTTCATCCCGTTCCCCGTGGTCGCTCTGCCGCAGATCCAGCTCACGGGCCGCGTCGGCCTCGACAATCCGTTCGGTGTGATCATCCTGGCGACGATGTTCCAGCTGAGCTTCAGCGTGCTGCTGTTCACCGCTTTCCTGCGCTCGATTCCGCTGGAACTCGAAGAGAGTGCGCGTATCGACGGTGCGACGACATGGCAGACCTTCTGGAAGCTGATCTTTCCGCTGCTCGCGCCGATGAGCGCAACGGTCGGCATCTTCGCGTTCCTCTACGCGTGGAACGACTTCATGATGCCGTCGTTGATCATCTCCGACCCCGCGCTGCAGACCCTGCCGGTGCGTCAGAACCTCTTCCAGACGCAATTCAGCAACAACTACAACGTGTCGTTCGCCTCTTACCTCATGGCGATGGCGCCCGCGATCCTCGCCTACCTCTTCACCCAGCGATGGGTTATGGAGGGCGTGACGCAGGGTGCTGTCAAGGGCTGATCGTCCGCTTCACCGCTCGACCACCGAATCGCGAAAGGTCCCGCATGTCTGCCGTACTGTCCGCCTCCGACCATGGCGAGCTCACCCGATCGAACGACCGCGACTGGTGGCGCCAGGCCGTCGTCTATCAGGTCTACCCCCGCAGCTTCGCCGACGCCGACGGCGACGGGATCGGCGACCTTCGAGGCATCCTGTCCAGAGCCGACTATCTGGCCGCGCTCGGAGTGGATGCCGTGTGGCTGAGTCCCTTCTACCCCTCCGAGTTGGCAGACGGGGGATACGACGTGGCGGATTACCGTGACGTCGACCCCCGTCTGGGCACCCTGGCCGACTTCGACGAGCTGGTCGCTGCGCTGCACGAGCGCGGCATCCGCATCGTCGTGGACATCGTGCCCAATCACACGTCCGACAAGCACGAGTGGTTTCAGGAGGCCTTGGCGTCCGGCCGCGGCTCCGCCGCCCGAGAGCGCTACATCTTCCGCGAGGGCACGGGACCCGACGGCTCTGAGCCGCCCACGGACTGGACGGCCGCCTTCGGGGGGTCGGCGTGGGAGCGCGTCGCCGACGGACAGTGGTACCTGCACAGCTTCGCGATCGAACAGCCCGACCTCGACTGGAACCATCCGGAGGTGCGCGAGGACTTCCTCAGGACGCTGCGGTTCTGGTCGGACCGAGGTGTCGACGGCTTCCGTATCGACGTCGCCCACATGCTGACGAAGGATCTCCGCGACCCGCTCCCTTCGGCCGCAGAGCTCGCCGCGATGCCGATCGACGGCACACATCCGTTGCTCGACCGCGACGACGTACACGAGATCTACGCCGAATGGCGTCGACTGTTCGACTCGTACGATCCGCCCCGGACAGCCGTCGCCGAAGCGTGGGTCGCGACCGACCGCGTGCCGAAGTACGCGAGCCCCGAGAGCCTGGGGCAGTCGTTCAACTTCGACCTGCTGCGAGCGGGGTTCGATGCTGCACAGTTCCGCGAGATTGTCACGGACAACATGTCCTTGGCAGCCCGATCGGGTTCTTCGAGCACGTGGGTGCTGTCGAACCACGATGTGTTCCGTCACGCGACCCGTTACGCGTTGCCGCTGATCGAGGAGACCGACGAATCGGTGCCGAACAGGCACGGCGGCGGCTGGCTCGAGGCCGGTGCCGACGAGACCGTCATCGACCGCGCCGGCGGCGTACGCCGTGCGCGGGCCGCGTCGATGTTCCTGCTGGGGCTGCCCGGATCGGCGTATCTCTACCAGGGGGAGGAGCTGGGTCTGCACGAGGTCGCAGAGATTCCTGCGAACCAGCGTCAGGACCCGACCTTCTTCCGCACACACCAGGCGCAGTACGGACGTGACGGATGCCGCGTGCCGCTGCCCTGGACGCGTAGCGGTTCCTCGTTCGGCTTCGGTGCGGGCGGTGCGCACCTCCCGCAGCCCTCGTGGTTCGCGGACTCCTCGGTCCAAGCGGAAGAGGAGGACCCGTCATCCACGCTCTCGCTCTATCGTCGCGCGATCGCGCTGCGTCACGAGCTCGTCGCGGACGAGGATCTGGAGTGGGTCGAGACCGGCCGGGACGACGTCCTCCACTTCCGTCGCCCCAACGGCTGGGAGATCGTGACGGTCTTCGGGCCGATGCCCTTCGGGCTCGCTCCGGACTCGGCTCGACGCGTCGTGTTGTCCAGCGCGGCGATCGACGGGCACCTCGTGCCGGGCGAGACGACGGTGTGGCTCGCGGGCGGGTGAGGACGACCGACCGATGCTCGTGACCGCCGCGCCGATAGTGTCGGGGGATGCGCTCCTCCTCTCACGTCTTAGCCGTCGCGGTGCTCATTGCATCGTTCGGCCTGACGGCCTGCTCCGCCCCTTCGTCCGACGTCACGGCAAGTCCTATTGCGAGCTCGGCTGCTCCGGCTGAACCGACGTTCGCTGTGGGGGCGGTCGTCGATGCGGCGACCGCGCAGGAGATCGGCATGGCTGGCAGTCAGCGCGCGTATCCCATGGCCGACGGCAGCTTCGTCGTCGTCGACCGGGGAGAGCCGTTGCCGGAGGCGGTGCAGGCGGACATCGACGCGAAGGCCGTCGCGTTCTCCGAGGCATGGGGCAGCGACGCGCAGTCGGCCGCGACGTCGGCCTCGCTGCGGGCCCGGGAGAAGGTCATGGCGGACGCGTCGGGGGGCACGGGCAAGCGCCCCATCCTCATCTTGAAGATGACCGCCTACGAGACTGCGGAGGCCGAGATGCCGACGACGTTCTGGATGGTCAACGGGGCCGGCCCCGCGCCGGACGCCGTCCGGCGCTCACGCGAGGAGATGACCGCCATCGTGAACGAGTGGCTCGCCCAACAGGACGACCCGGACCTTTACGTCGTCATCCACGGCTGAGGATCCGCGGGCGCTGCCTAGCTGGGGTGCTCCGAAAGAGTTCACGTCGAGGGGCGATCGAGGGGGCCGAAGAGTGCCTGCCAGAGCCACTGCGTCGCAACCTCGATCGAGGGCAGCGGGTCGCGAGCGAGCCAGGCGGTGATGACGCCGAGGGCGCTGCCGGTCACGCTCGCCGCGACGACGTCCACCGGGAGTCCGTCGAACACCGACGGCGCTCCCTGGCGCACCGCGTCGCCCACGATGCCTTGGACGCGCGCGCGCAACTGCGCCGCGACGGCGAGCGAACCGTGCTCGCCGAGCACGAGTCGGTAGAGGTCGGCGTTGTCGGCGATGTGTCGCAGATACGTCGTGAGCTCGGCGGGCGGCTGGCTGATGTCGCGCGGGTCCACGGAACGGATGATCCGGCTCGATACGTCGTCGACGGCCGACTCCAGCGCGTCGGCGAGAAGCTGGTCCTTGTCGGCGTAGTGCTGGTAGAAGCTGCTGCGATTCACCGCCGCCTCGGCCGCGATGTCGGCCACGGTGATCGCGTCGAGCGGACGCTCGCGGGCGAGATCCAGCAGTGCGTTCTGCAGACTCGCTCTCGTGCGCGCCACGCGGGGATCCATCCCGCCATCTTGTCAGAGCGACGGCTCGCTGCTGAGAGTTCTCCCACACGTGATGGTTTTGCAACACGTGTCGGATATCCTCGACGAGGCTCGATGGTGCGCCGCATCCCACCCACCCCTCGGAAAGGCACGTCGTGGCCCAACTCCTCTACCGGCTGGGGCGCTTCTCGGCGCGCCGCGCCTGGATCGTCCTCGTCGCCTGGGTGATCGCCCTGGGCATCGCGGCCGGCTCGTTCGTCGCTTTCGGCGGCACACTCGCCACCTCGTTCAGCATCCCCGGCACCGAGACGGAGCGTGTCAACGACCGGCTCGCCGACGCTCTGCCCGACCTCACCGGGGCCAGCGCCCCCGTCGTGTTCCAGACCGACGGTCAGCCGTTCACCGACGAGCAGAAGGCCGACATCTCCTCGCTGCTGAAAGACGTCGCCGGCATCGACGGCGTCGCAGGCACGGTCGACCCGTTCCAGACGGAGGCGCAGCGCGCCGACCAGGCCTCACAGCTGGCGTCCGGCGCTGATCAGCTCGCCCAAGGCGAGAGCCAGTTGGATGCGGCGAAGCAGCAGCTCGACGCGGGCCAGACGCAGTTGGACGCCGCGATCGCCCAGGCGCAGGCGGCGGGCGTCTACGCCCAGGCCGAAGCGCAGTTCGCGGCCCAACAGGCGCAGATCACCGCGGGTCGGGAGCAGATCGACGCGTCACGCGCTCAGCTCGAAGCGCAGAAGCCGCAGCTCGAGGCGGGTCAGGAGCTGCTCGACGCCGCATCCGACATCCGCACGGTCTCGACCGACGGTGCCACGGCTCTCGGCAATGTGTCCTTCACGAAGGACATGTTCTCGTTGCCGCAGGAGACCAAGACGGCGGTCGCCGACCGCCTCAAGAGCGCTGACATCCCCGGCGTCAGCATCGACTACTCCTCGACGATCGCCCAGTCGACCGACGGCCTCATCGGAGTCGGCGAGCTCGTCGGTGTGCTCATCGCGGCGCTGGTGCTCGCCTTCATGATGCGGGCGCTGCTGCCCGCCATCACACCCCTCATCGGCTCGCTCATCGGTGTCGGTGTCGGCGTCGCCGGATCCCTCGCGTTCTCCGACGTCGTGGACATGGCGTCCGTGACGCCCATCCTCGGTGTCATGCTGGGCCTCGCCGTCGGCATCGACTACTCGCTGTTCATCGTGAACCGTCACCGCAAGCAGGTGCTCGAGGGCATGGAGATCGGCGAGTCGATCGGTCTCGCCAACGGAACGGCCGGCAACGCCGTCGTCTTCGCAGGCACGACGGTCATCATCGCCCTCATCGCCCTACTCGTCACCGGTGTGCCGTTCCTGGGTGTGATGGGCGTCGTGGGCGCGGCGTGCGTGTTCGTCGCCGTCCTCGTGGCGATCACGGTCACGCCCGCCCTGCTCGGGCTCATGAAGCTGCGGGTGCTGCGCCGCGGGCTGCGCGCGAAGGTCGGGCACCCCGATCATGCGCCGGCCGAGCTGCGGCCCATGCGCACCGGTCGTGTGGTGGCCGCAGGCGCGGCGGCGATCATCGCCCTGCTCGTCATCGCGATCCCCGCCCTGTCGATGCGCCTCGGGCTGCCCGATGGGTCCTCGGAGGCCACCGACACGACCCAGTACCGCGCCTACACGGCGGCGACCGAGGCTTTCGGCGCCGGTGTCAACGGCCCGCTGCTCGTCGTCGCCGAGACCCCGCAGCCGGTGGCGGAGGCCGACCGTGTCACGACGCAGGCAGATGTCGCCCGTACGCTCATGGCGCAGGACGACGTGGATGCGGTTGCACCGATCGCCGTTTCGGACGACGGCCGAACCTTCGCGTTCCAGGTGGTTCCGCAGGACGGGCCCGCCAGCGAGTCGACAGAGACGCTCGTGCACGACCTTCGCGCCCTCTCGCCGCTGGACGGTGACATCGAACTCGGTGTCGCGGGCCAGGCCTCGGCAAACATCGACGTGTCGCAGAAGCTGGCCGACGCGCTGCCCGTTTACCTCGCCGTGGTCGTGGGCCTCTCGCTCGTCATCATGGTCCTGGTGTTCCGGTCGATCCTCGTGCCCATCATCGCGACCGCCGGCTACGTGCTGTCCCTGTTCGCCGCGCTCGGCGCCGTCACCGCGATCTACCAGTGGGGCTGGCTGAGCGATGTCTTCGGCGTGCACGATCCCGGCCCGGTGCTGAGCTTCGGACCGATCATCCTGATGGGCGTGCTCTTCGGCCTCGCGATGGACTATCAGCTCTTCCTCGTCTCGGGCATGCGCGAGGCGTACGTCCACGGTGCGCCGGCGCGCGCCGCCGTCGTCGCCGGCCTGCGCGGAGGGCGCGCGGTGGTCACAGCCGCGGCGATCATCATGATCTCCGTCTTCGGCGGCTTCGTCTTCAGCCACCTGGCGATGGTGCGGCCGATCGGCTTCGGGATGGCGATCGGTGTGCTCTTCGATGCATTCGTCGTGCGCATGGTGATCGTCCCGGCGCTCATGCATCTGTTCGGGCGCGCGGCGTGGTGGCTGCCGCGCTGGCTCGACCGCATCCTGCCCGATGTGGACGTCGAGGGCGCGGCGCTCGAACGCGCTCACCCCGTGCAGCACTGACCTTGCGCGACGCCGAAGAAGGGGTGACCACCGTCTGGTGGGCACCCCTTCTTCCGTGTGCTCGTATCAGGTCGCGTCGCCGACGAGGACGGCGACGCCCTCTTCGGCCGCATCCGCCGGCCGCTGATCGATGCGACGCAGTGCGCGGCGGCCGAGCGCGATCGTCAGCGCCGCGATCACGATCGATGCGGCGGCCACGAGGTACGGCACGGTCGCGTTCGAGGCGTGCCACAGCCATGCGGCGAGCGGGGGAGCGGCCGCTCCGCCGAGGAAGCGGACCGCCGAATAGGCCGACGATGCGACGGCGCGGGGAAGGTCCGTGGCCTCCATGACCGCTTCGGTCAGCACGGTGTTCATGACGCCGAGAAGCAGGCCCCCCACGATGATGCAGGTCACCAGCGCGGCGGAGTTCGCCACGAGGATGCCGCCGACGACGAGATCGATGGCAAGCAGCGGCAGGACGACCAGCATGACGCCCGACCGGGTGAATCGGCGCAGCAGCAGCGGGGCGACCCACACGCTCGTGACGGCCAGTGCGACGCCCCACCCGAAGAAGGTGAAGCCGATGCCCATCGCGCCGAATCCGAGCGGGAAGGGCGAGAACGCCAACAGGGTGAAGAAGCCGATGTTGTAGAACAGGGCTGCCACCGCGAGCACCGCGAGAGCGGGTTTGCCGAGCGCGCGGAACGGAGCTGAGAGCGGCACGGGCGTGCGCGTCTCCTTCGGGCCGCGCAGAAGCACGGCGACGGCGATGAAGGCGATCGCCATCAGCACGACGACGCCGAAGAACGGTCCGCGCCAACTGACCTCACCGAGCAGGCCTCCCAGGAGTGGGCCGACCGCGATGCCGACACCCAGGGCGGCCTCGTACAACACGATCGCCGCGGAACTGCCGCCGCTGGCGGCCCCCACGATCGTCGCGAGCGCCGTGGAGATGAACAGGGCGTTGCCCAGACCCCACCCGGCGCGGAAGCCGATGATGGCGTCGACACTGCCCGACAGCGCGCTGAAGAGCGAGAAGACCACGATGAGGGCGAGGCCCGCCAGCAGGGTCGCCTTCGCGCCGATGCGGCTCGAGATCCAGCTCGTGACCAGCATCGCGAGGCCCGTCACGAGCAGGTAGCTCGTGAAGAGGAGTTCGGTCTCAACGGGAGTAGCCTCGAGCGATTCGGCGATCGCCGGAAGGATCGGGTCGACGAGGCCGATGCCCATGAATGCCACGACGCACGCGAACGCGACGGCCCATACCTGTGCGGGCTGACGCCAGACGGAGGTGGTCGCCCCGTTCATCGTGCCGCCCCCGCGAAAGCGTCCGTGCGCGACATCAGGATGCGGGATGCGTGCTCGAGGGCGGACCACTCCGCGTCGTCGAGGTCTGTGAACAGCGGCTCGAGCGCCTCGCCGAGCTGCGTGCGCCACGCATCCATCGCCTCCGACCCTGCGGGCGTGATCGAGACGAGCGTCACGCGCGAGTCCTCCGCATCGCGCTCGCGGTCCACGAGGTGGAGGTCGGCGAGCTGGCCGACCAGACGCGTCATGCCGGGCTGCGTGGTGCGGCTCAGCCGTGCGAGGTCGCCCACGCGCTGCGGGCCTTCCTTCTGCAGGATGCTGAGCGCGCGCCACTGGGCGGCGGGCGCATCGTTCTGTGTCGTGACGGCGGCGACGCGGGTAAGCGCGTGTGCGGCGACGACGATCCTTTCGATGGCTTCGGCTTTTCGCATGCTATAAGTATATACCTCAGATATATACATGACGCGGATGCGGCCATCGCGGTGCGCAGGAGCGGCGCCGCCGTGGGCGCCGTACGCTGGGACGATGACTTCCGACGATATCGTGATCGTTGCTGCCGCCCGCACGCCGCAGGGGAGACTGAAGGGGCAGCTCTCTTCGATTCCTGCCCCTCAGCTCGGTGGGATCGCCATCCGCGGCGCCCTGGCGCAGGGACAGATCCCCGCATCCGCCGTCGACGCTGTCCTCGTCGGTCAGGTGCTCCCGGCCGGTACGGGGCAGAACCCGGCCAGGCAGGCAGCGATCGCTGCAGGGCTCGGCTGGGACGTGCACGCCGCGGGCGTCAACAAGGTCTGCCTGTCCGGACTCACCGCCGTCATCGACGCCGCCCGGATGATCCGCGTGGGCGATGCATCGGTCGTGGTCGCCGCGGGGATGGAATCGATGAGCCGTGCGCCGCACCTGCTGACCGGCTCGCGCGACGGATACGCGTACGGCAGCGTCGAGGTGCTCGACCACATGGCCTACGACGGCCTCACCGACGCGTTCGACCGCGTGAGCATGGGCGAGTCGACCGAGCGTCGCAACGCCGACTACGAGGTCACGCGTGCCGAGCAGGATGCGGTCGCCGCCCGGTCGCACCAGCGCGCCGCCGCCGCGGCGGAGGCCGGACTTTTCGACGCCGAGATCGTGCCCGTCGAGGTTCCGCAGCGCCGGGGTGAGCCCATCGTCATCACTCACGACGAGGGCATCCGCGCCGACACCTCCGAGGAGGTGCTCGCAAAGTTGCGTCCCGCCTTCGCCGAGGGCGGGACCATCACCGCGGGCAATTCGTCGCAGATCTCCGACGGCGCATCAGCCGTCGTGCTCACCACGCGCAGCCACGCCGATGCGCAGGGGTGGAAGGTGCTTGCGGCGCTCGGCGCGAGCGGCCAGGTCGCCGGGCCCGACAACTCGCTGCACGCGCAGCCGGCCCGCGCCATCGCTCAGGCGCTCGAACGGCAGGGACTCGCCGCTTCCGATCTGGATCTCGTCGAGATCAACGAGGCCTTCGCCGCCGTCGTCGTCCGCTCGCAGCGCGAGCTCGGGATCTCCGACGAGGTCGTGAACCCGCAGGGCGGCGGCATCGCCCTGGGGCACCCGATCGGCGCGTCGGGCAATCGTCTGGTCGTCCACGCCGTGCACGAACTCGTGCGCCGTGAATCCGGTACCGCAGCGGTCGCGCTGTGCGGCGGCGGCGGTCAGGGCGACGCGCTCATCCTCGTGCGCTGACGACCGCGCGGCCGATGGCGTCAGCGGCGCAGACGCTTGCGGAGCAGCTTCGTCTCTTCGCCCGAGACGGGGGAGTCGCCGGCGGCCACGTGCCCGCGCTTGGCGCGGAAGGTGTCGACGATCGCGCCGATGGCGAGGGCGAGCGTGATGCCCCAGCTGACCCATGCCAGCGCCGTCCGCCAGGTGAAGGGCTCCTCGTTGTTGCGCAGCCCTCGAAAGAGGGTCGCGCCCCCGAGCAGGGCGCTGAACAGACCGGAACCGAAGAGGTAGGAGCGCATGGGCCCACGCTATCGCGGGAGGATACCCCCTCGCTCGGGGCTTGCGCGAACCCCTGGAGGCCCTGCACGCCGCTGTTAGCCTGAGTGGCATCCCGAGAGACCAGGAGTGCTCGCGTGCCGCAAGCAGAGTTCGTCGTCGTCGCCAATCGCCTTCCCGTCGACCGAGACGCCGACGGCGGATGGCGTCGCAGCCCCGGCGGGCTGGTCACGGCGCTCGAGCCCGTGATGCGCAAGAGCGACGGCGCCTGGGTCGGGTGGGCCGGAAAGCCCGACCTCGAGCTCGAGCCGTTCGACGCCGAGGGCACCCACCTCGTGCCGATCACTCTCAGCGCCGAAGAGGTCGAGCTGTACTACGAGGGATTCTCGAACGACACGATCTGGCCGCTCTACCACGACGTGATCGCCGCTCCCCGGTACCGCCGCGAGTGGTGGAACGCGTATGTCGCCGTCAACCGCCGGTTCGCCGAGGCGGCTGCGGAGGTCGCGGCCGTGGGCGGCACGGTGTGGGTGCAGGACTACCAGCTGCAGCTCGTGCCGCAGTTCCTCCGCGAGCAGCGACCCGACCTCACGATCGGTTACTTCCATCACATTCCGTTCCCCGCATACGGCCTGTTCTCGCAGCTGCCGTGGCGCCGTCAGGTGCTTGAAGGGCTGCTCGGTGCCGACGTCATCGGCTTCCAGCGGGTGGCGGATGCGGGCAACTTCGCCCGCGCGGTGCGTCGCCAGCTGCGCTACGAGACGAAGTCGACGGGGATCAAGGTCCCGCAGGCCGACGGCTCCGTGCGCATGGCGCTCGCCAAGGCGTTCCCGATCTCGATCGACGTGGCCTCCTACGTCGAGCTGGCCGAGCGGCCGGAGATCCAGGCGCGCGCCCGCGAGATCCGCGAAGAGCTCGGCAATCCGCGCCACATCCTGCTCGGCGTCGACCGGCTCGACTACACGAAGGGCATCCGCCACCGGATGAAGGCCTTCGGAGAGCTGCTGCAGGACGAGCGGCTCTCCGTCGAGGACGTCACCCTCGTGCAGGTCGCGAGCCCGAGTCGCGAGCGCGTGGAGACCTACCAGCAGCTGCGCGACGAGATCGAGCTCACCGTGGGGCGCATCAACGGCGACTACGACACCATGGGCCACACCGCCATCCGCTACCTCCACCAGGCGTTCCCCAAGGAAGAGATGGTGGCCCTGTACCTGGCCGCCGACGTCATGCTCGTCACGGCGCTGCGCGACGGCATGAACCTCGTCGCCAAGGAGTACGTCGCGAGCCGCATCGACAACCGCGGCGCGCTCGTGCTGAGCGAGTTCGCCGGCGCGGCCGACGAACTCGGCAGCTCGCTTCTCGTGAACCCCCACGACATCCAGGGCCTCAAGGACACGATCGTCCGGGCGATCGAGATGACGCCGGGTGAGCAGGGGCGCCGGATGCGGGCGCTTCGCCGGCGTGTGCGCGAGCACGACGTCGAGGACTGGTCGCGGGAGTTCCTCGCCGCTCTCGCGGGGATCCGGGGGAGCGGCACGGTATGACCGACCTGGAGAGCCTCGCGCGCACCCCGCGCCTTCTCGTCGCGCTCGACTTCGACGGCACGCTCTCGCCTCTCGTGGACGAGCCGATGTCGGCGCGGATGATCCCTGCGGCGCGGCGTGCGCTGGACGCCCTCGCCGCGCTGCCCGCCACCGACGTGGCGCTCGTGTCGGGACGGTCGCTGGCCGATCTCCGTGTGATCAGCGAGCACGCCGACGACTCGCTCTTCCACCTTGCGGGCTCCCACGGTGCCGAGACCTGGGACCCCGGTGCGCGAACGGGACAGGACGACGCCGACGATCTCGTTGATCGGGAGCTCCTGGCCGAGCTCGTGGCGGCGGTCGAGCGGATCGTCGCGTCTGTCGACGGGGCGTGGGTGGAGCCGAAGGCCTTCGGGCTCGGCCTGCACACGCGCCTCGCCCGCCCGGATGCGGCGCAGGAGGCCCAGCGCGAGGTCGACGCCCTCCTCGCCGAGCGGGCACCGAACTGGCGGCGGCGCACCGGCCGCGACATCCTCGAGTTCGCGTTCCGGCACGAGGGCAAGGACCAAGCGGTCGCGGCGCTGCGAGAGCGGCTCGGTGCGACGGCTGTGCTGTTCGCGGGCGACGATGTGACCGATGAGGACGCGCTGCGTTCGCTCGGAGAGGGCGACCTCGGCGTGCACGTCGGGACGGGCGACAGCGCCGCATCCGTGTCCGTCGAAGACCCCGCAGCACTGGCCGCGCTCCTCGACCGGCTGGCCGGGCTGCGGGCTCAGCGTTGACGGCTCGGCGACCGAGACAGGTGCCCGGCCGCAATAGACTGCACGGGTGAGCCACCCCGACGAAGCGATCGACATCAAGCCGCGCAGCCGAGCTGTGACGGACGGCATTGAAGCCACCACCTCCCGAGGCATGCTGCGTGCCGTCGGCATGGGAGACGAGGACTGGGACAAGCCCCAGATCGGCATCGCCTCCAGCTGGAACGAGATCACCCCCTGCAACCTCAGCCTCGATCGGCTCGCGCAGGGTGCCAAAGAGGGCGTGCACGCCGGCGGCGGCTACCCGCTGCAGTTCGGCACGATCTCCGTCTCCGACGGCATCTCCATGGGACACGAGGGCATGCACTTCTCGCTCGTGAGCCGCGAGGTCATCGCCGACTCCGTCGAGACGGTGATGATGGCCGAGCGCCTCGACGGCAGCGTGCTGCTGGCCGGCTGCGATAAGTCCATCCCCGGCATGCTCATGGCCTCGGCCCGCCTCGACCTGTCGAGCGTCTTCCTCTACGCGGGGTCGATCGCGCCCGGCTGGGTCAAGCTCAGCGACGGCACGGAGAAGGACGTCACCATCATCGACTCGTTCGAGGCCGTAGGCGCATGCCTCGCGGGGAAGATGAGCGAGGCCGACCTCAAGCGCATCGAGTGCGCGATCGCCCCGGGCGAGGGCGCCTGCGGCGGCATGTACACCGCCAACACCATGGCCTCCGTCGCAGAGGCGCTCGGGCTCAGCCTTCCCGGCAGCGCGGCGCCGCCCTCCGCCGACCGCCGCCGCGACTACTTCGCGCACCGCTCGGGCGAGGCCGTCGTCAACCTGCTCAAGCTCGGTATCACGACGCGCGACATCCTCACCAAGGAGGCGTTCGAGAACGCGATCGCCCTGGCCATGGCGCTCGGCGGCTCCACCAACGTCGTCCTGCACCTGCTGGCGATCGCCCGCGAGGCCGACGTCGAGCTCTCGCTCCACGACTTCAACCGCATCGGCGACAAGGTGCCCCACGTCGCCGACATGAAGCCGTTCGGTCAGTACGTCATGAACGACGTCGACCGCCACGGCGGCATCCCGGTCATCATGAAGGCGATGCTGGATGAGGGGCTGCTTCACGGCGACGCCCTCACCGTCACCGGCAAGACGCTCGCCGAGAACCTGCGCGAGCTCGATCCGGACCCCATCGACGGCACCGTGATCCACACCTTCGACAACCCGATCCACGCCACCGGCGGCATCACGATCCTGCACGGCTCGCTGGCGCCGGAAGGGGCGGTCGTCAAGACGGCCGGCTTCGACGCCGCCGTGTTCGAGGGCCCCGCCCGCGTGTTCGAGCGCGAGCGTGCCGCGATGGACGCGCTGGAGGCGGGGGAGATCCACGCCGGCGATGTCGTCGTCATCCGGTACGAGGGGCCCAAGGGCGGCCCGGGCATGCGCGAGATGCTCGCGGTGACCGCCGCCATCAAGGGCGCCGGCCTCGGAAAAGATGTACTACTCTTGACGGACGGACGATTCTCGGGCGGCACAACCGGCCTGTGCATCGGCCACGTAGCACCGGAAGCGGTGGACGCAGGTCCTATCGCTTTCGTGCGCGATGGTGATCTGATACGGGTCGATATCGCGGCTCGCTCTCTCGACCTACTCGTCGATGAGGCCGAGCTGAGCTCCCGCCGCTCTGGCTGGGAGCCGCTTCCCCCGCGCTATACCCGTGGCGTCCTGGCCAAGTACTCGAAGCTCGTGCGTTCGGCTGCCGAAGGCGCCGTCACCGGGTGACTTCGCCTCCGACATCCCGTCATCCACACCCGAGGTAGTTCCCATGTCCTCAGACATCTCTGCGGCCATTCCCCGGCCGCCCGCCCGTGCGCAGTCCGCACCCGTGATCACGGGAGCGGAGGCCGTCGTCCGCTCGCTCGAACTCGTCGGCGTCACCGACGTGTTCGGGCTGCCGGGTGGCGCGATCATGCCCGTCTACGACCCGCTCATGGACGATGAGGCCGTGCGCCACATCCTCGTGCGCCACGAGCAGGGCGCCGGCCACGCGGCCGAGGGGTACGCCGCCGCATCCGGTCGTACCGGAGTCGCCATCGCGACGTCGGGCCCCGGTGCGACGAACCTCGTCACCGCGATCGCGGACGCCTACATGGACTCCGTCCCGCTCGTGTGCATCACCGGTCAGGTCTTCTCGACGCTGATGGGCACCGACGCGTTCCAGGAAGCCGACATCGTGGGCATCACGATGCCGATCACGAAGCACTCGTTCCTGGTGAAGACAGCCGAAGAGATCCCCGGCGCGATCGCGGCCGCTTTCGAGATCGCCAGCACCGGCCGCCCCGGGCCCGTGCTCGTGGACATCACGAAGGACGCCCAGCAGGCCACGGCGCCGTTCATCTGGCCGCCCAAGGTCGAGCTGCCCGGCTACCGCCCGGTGACGAAGGCCCACGGCAAGCAGATCCAGGCCGCGGCCCAGCTGCTGTCCGAGGCCCGCAAGCCGGTCTTGTACGTCGGTGGCGGTGTGATCCGCTCGCACTCCTCGGACGAGCTGCGCGTGCTGGCCGAGGCGACCGGCGCGCCGGTCGTGACGACCCTCATGGCCCGGGGCGCCTTCCCCGACTCGCACCCGCAGAACCTCGGGATGCCCGGCATGCACGGCACGGTGCCCGCGGTGCTCGCGCTGCAGGAGGCCGACCTCATCGTGGCGCTCGGCGCCCGCTTCGACGACCGCGTCACGGGCAAGGCCTCGCTGTTCGCCCCCGGCGCCAAGGTCGTGCACGTCGACATCGACCCCGCGGAGATCTCGAAGATCCGCTTCGCCGATGTGCCGATCGTGGGAGATCTGAAGGAGGTGCTCGTCGACCTGGACGCCGCATTCCGCCAGACCATCGGCGAGCAGCAGCCGGACATCACCGAGTGGTGGAGCTACCTGGACGGCCTCCGCGACGAGTTCCCGCTGGGCTACGCACCCACGACCGACGGTCTGCTCTCGCCGCAGCAGGTGATCTCGCGCATCGGCGAGCTGAGCGGTCCCGAGGCGATCTACGCCGCCGGTGTCGGCCAGCACCAGATGTGGGCCGCCCAGTTCATCAAGTACGAGCGTCCCAACTCGTGGCTCAACTCCGGCGGCGCCGGCACCATGGGCTACGGGGTCCCTGCCGCGATGGGCGCGAAGGTTGCAGAGCCCGACCGTGTGGTGTGGGCGATCGACGGCGACGGCTGCTTCCAGATGACCAATCAGGAGCTCGCCACCTGCGTGATCAACGAGATCCCGATCAAGGTCGCGATCATCAACAACTCGTCGCTGGGCATGGTGCGCCAGTGGCAGACGCTGTTCTTCGACGGCCGCCACTCGAACACCGACCTCAACACCGGACACGGCACCGCCCGCATCCCGGACTTCGTGAAGCTCGCCGACGCGTACGGCTGCCTGGCGATCCGCGTGGAGCGCGAAGACGAGATCGACGCCGCCATCCAGCTCGCCCTCGAGACGAACGATCGCCCCGTCGTGATCGACTTCGTCGTGTCCGCCGACGCGATGGTGTGGCCCATGGTCCCGCAGGGAGTGAGCAACAGCTTCGTGCAGTACGCCCGCGACCACGCACCCGAGTTCGACAAGGAGGACTGACATGACTTCACACGTGCTGAGCCTCCTCGTCGAGGACAAGCCGGGTCTGCTGACCCGCGTGGCGGGCCTTTTCGCCCGCCGCGGCTTCAACATCGAGTCGCTCGCCGTGGGCGTGACCGAGGTGCCGGGTCTCTCGCGCATCACGGTCGTCGTCGACGTCGACCAGCTCCCGCTCGAGCAGGTGACCAAGCAGCTGAACAAGCTGATCAACGTCATCAAGATCGTCGAACTGGATGCGGCCGCGTCCGTACAGCGCCAGCATGTGCTGGTGAAGGTGCGCGCAGACAACGCGAGCCGCTCCAACGTGCTCGAGGTCGTGAACCTGTTCCGCGGTTCCGTCGTCGACTACGCGCCCGACGCGCTCGTGGTCGAGATCACCGGCGACAAGGGCAAGGTGGATGCGTTCCTGCGCGCCCTCGAGCCCTTCGGTGTCAAGGAGATGGCGCAGTCCGGGCTGCTCGCGATCGGTCGCGGCGGCAAGAGCATCACCGAGCGCGTCCTGCGCGGATAACCCCTTTTCGCAAGCCGTTCACCGGTCGTTGAGCGAGCGCAGCGAGTCGAAACGCAACGACCGACACACGAAGGAGAAACACACACCATGGCTGAGATCTTCTACGACGCCGACGCCGACCTCTCGATCATCCAGAGCAAGAAGGTCGCGATCGTCGGCTACGGCTCGCAGGGTCACGCCCACGCGCAGAACCTGCGCGACTCCGGCGTCGAGGTCGTCATCGCGCTCAAGGACGGCTCCAAGTCCGCCGCCAAGGCGCAGGAGGACGGCTTCGAGGTCAAGTCGGTCGCCGACGCCGCCGAGTGGGCGGATCTGATCATGATCCTCGCGCCCGACCAGCACCAGCGCTCCATCTACGCCGACAGCATCAAGGACAAGCTGACCGCGGGCAAGACCCTCGCCTTCGCGCACGGCTTCAACATCCGCTTCGGCTACATCGAGACGCCCGAGGGCGTCGACGTGATCCTGGTCGCCCCCAAGGCGCCCGGCCACACCGTGCGCCGCGAGTTCGTCGCGGGTCGCGGCATCCCGGACATCATCGCCGTCGAGCGCGACGAGACCGGCACCGCGTGGGCCACCGCGCTCTCGTACGCGAAGGCCATCGGCGGTACCCGTGCCGGCGTCATCAAGACGACCTTCACCGAGGAGACCGAGACCGACCTCTTCGGCGAGCAGGCCGTTCTCTGCGGTGGCATGAGCCACCTCGTGCAGTACGGCTTCGAGACGCTGACGGAGGCCGGCTACCAGCCCGAGATCGCCTACTTCGAGGTGCTGCACGAGCTGAAGCTCATCGTCGACCTCATGTGGGAGGGCGGCATCGCCAAGCAGCGCTGGTCGATCTCCGACACGGCCGAGTACGGCGACTACGTTTCCGGCCCGCGCGTCATCGACCCCTCGGTCAAGGAGCACATGCAGGCCGTTCTCGCCGACATCCAGTCCGGCGCGTTCGCCAAGCGCTTCATCGACGACCAGGATGCCGGTGCGCCCGAGTTCCTCGCGCTGCGCGAGAAGGAGCAGGGTCACCCGATCGAGGCGACCGGCAAGAAGCTGCGTTCGCTCTTCTCGTGGCAGCAGCAGGACTCGGACTACACCGAGGGCTCTGCCGCTCGTTGATCCGCGCCTGAGCGCCTGAACACCTCGCCGTGCACCACGCGGCGGACCTGGCCCGGCCACCGCATCCCGAACACAGGATGCGGTGGCCGGGTCTTTTCCATGGGACCTTGGGCCCTGGGTAGTGGTCTGACCAATTCGTAACCTGGTCCCATGACGCGCGGCGAATGACCGCGCAGAGTGGGAGTGTTCCGATGTCTGTCGTCATCGATGCCCTCGTCGACCGGGCCCAAGAAGCTCTGGCCGCGTACGCATCCTTCACCCAGGAGCAGATCGACCAGATCGTCCGCAAGGCGTCGGTCGCTGCGCTCAGCCACCACGCCGACCTCGCCGTGCTCGCCGTCGAAGAGACGCGCCGAGGCACCTTCGAGGACAAAGCCGTGAAGAACATGTTCGCGTGCGAACACGTCACGAACTCGATCATCAACCAGCGCACGGTCGGCGTGATCTCGACCGACGAGCTCACCGGCATCACCGAGATCGCCGACCCGGTCGGCGTCGTGTGCGCCCTCACGCCGGTCACGAACCCGACATCCACGACGATCTTCAAGTCGCTCATCGCGCTGAAGACCCGCAACCCCATCGTCTTCGGGTTCCACCCGTCCGCTCAGCGCTCGTCCGTGGCCGCCGCGACGGTCGTGCGTGATGCGGCCGTGGCTGCCGGCGCCCCCGCCGACTGCATCCAGTGGATCGAGGAGCCGTCGATGGAGGCGTCGGGCGAGCTCATGAACCACCCCGGCGTCGCGCTCATCCTCGCCACCGGCGGCAACGCCATGGTGCGAGCGGCGTACTCCTGCGGCAAGCCCGCCCTCGGCGTCGGCGCCGGCAACGTGCCCGCCTTCATCGAGCGCACGGCGAAGGTCGGTCGCGCGGTCAACGACATCGTGATCTCGAAGTCGTTCGACAACGGCATGGTCTGCGCGTCGGAGCAGGCCGTCATCCTCGAGGCGCCGATCGCGAAGGAGGCCCTCGCGGAGTTCGCTCGCCTGCATGCCTACATGGCGACGCCGGCCGAGAAGCGCCTGCTGGAAGAGTTCATCTTCGGCGTGGCCGCCGACAGCGCCAACTGCGCCGACGCGAAGCTCAACGCATCCGTCGTCGGACAGTCGCCGGCCTGGATCGCACAGCAGGCCGGCTTCGAGGTCCCCGCGGACACGTCGATCATCCTCGCCGAGGTCTCCGGCGTCGGACCGCACGAGCCTCTGACGCGCGAGAAGCTCGCGCCCGTGCTGGCCGTGCTGCACGCCCGCAACCCCCAGGAGGGCATCGACCTCGCCGAGCAGATGGTCGCCTTCGACGGGCTCGGCCACTCCGGCGCGATCCACAGCAACGATCCCGCGGTCATCGCCGACTTCGCCGACCGCGTGAAGGCCGTGCGCATCATCGAGAACGCCCCGTCGGCCCTCGGCGGCATCGGCGACATCTACAACGCGTTCATGCCGTCGCTGACCCTCGGCTGCGGCTCCTACGGTCACAACTCGGTCTCGAACAACGTCTCGGCGGTGAATCTGTTGAACATCAAGCGCGTCGGTCGGCGCAACAACAACCTGCAGTGGTTCAAGATCCCCGCGAAGACGTACTTCGAGCCGAACGCGCTGCGGGTACCTGATCGACATGAAGCACATCGACCGGGTCACGATCGTCACCGACGCCACGATGACCAAGATGGGCTTCGTCGACCGGGTCGTCGACATCCTGCACCGCCGGGCGACGCCCGTGCACCTGCAGATCATCGACCGGGTGCTGCCCGAGCCCACCGTGGCGAGCGTTCAGGCCGGAGCCGCGCAGATGCGTGAGTTCCAGCCCGACACGATCATCGCGCTCGGCGGCGGTTCGCCCATGGATGCGGCGAAGGTCATGTGGCTTCTGTACGAGAACCCCGACGTGCAGTTCTCCGACATGCGGGAGAAGTTCTTCGATGTGCGCAAGCGCGCCTTCAAGTTCCCCGAGCTGGGGGCCAAGGCCAAGCTCGTGTGCGTGCCGACCACGTCGGGCACCGGAAGCGAGATGACGCCGTTCGCGGTGATCACCGACGAGACCACGGGCATGAAGTACCCGCTCGCGGACTACGCGCTCACCCCGTCGGTCGCCATCATCGACCCGACGCTGACCGCGGCGCTGCCGGCCTTCCTCGTGGCGGATGCGGGCTTCGACGCCCTCACCCACGCGACCGAGGCGTACGTGTCCGTCTACGCGAACGACTACACCGACGGACTCGCGCTGCACGCGATCAAGCTGATCTTCGAGAACATCGTGCGTTCCACGCAGGCACCCGCGGGGTCCAAGGACGCCGCCGATCTGCAGGCTCGCGAGAAGATGCACAATGCCGCATCCATCGCCGGCATGGCGTTCGGCAACGCGTTCCTCGGGATCGTGCACGCCATGGCACACGTGACCGGTTCGAAGTTCCACCTCGTGCACGGCCGCACCAACGCGATCTACCTGCCGCACGCGATCCGCTACAACGGCCGCGTTCCCAGCAAGGTCACGAGCTGGCCGAAGTACGAGCGCTACATCGCGCCGGAGCGCTACCAGGAGATCGCCAAGCACCTGGGCCTGAAGGCGGACACCCCGGAGCAGGGCGTCGAGAGCTACGCCCGCGCCGTCGAGAAGCTGCGCGACGCCGTCGGCATCGAGCGCTCGTTCCAGGCGCAGGGTGTTGCGGAGGGCGACTTCATCGGCCGCCTCGACGAGCTGGCCATGGCCGCCTACGGGGACCAGTGCGCTCCGGCCAACCCACGTCTGCCGCTGCTCGCGGACATGCGCACCCTCATGGAGGCGGCCTACTACGGCACCTCGTTCGACGAAGTGCGCGCTGCCCGTGCGCACGCCGAAGCTGCGGCGGATGCGGCGACTGAGCCCGCCCGTCCGACGCAGGACGCCTGAATCCCCTTCTCGGCGTCCGGGCCCCGGGATCCTCGTGATCCCGGGGCCTTCGCCGTGCCAGGAGGTAGGGTCGAGGCATGGTTTCGCGCGACGACGACGCTCTCAGCTGGGACGGTGACGACGACCCGACGCTCGCCCCGCAGGTGGCGCCCCGCCGGGCCCCGTCCGTCCCGGAGACGGCGCCGAAAGATGCTCCCGCGAGCCGGGCGAGCGTGGAGACGGATGCGGCACCCGCATCCGTCTCCGACGACGCCGAGTCCGCGCCGATGAGCAATGCCGCGCTCGTGACGCTCGGCGTGTTCGGCGGGATCTATCTGCTGCTCGCCGTCGGGTGGTTCATCGGCGGGTCGCGCCTGCAGTTCGTCGCGCAGCTGTTCATCAATCCCGCAGCTCACATCGCGGCGTGGATCCTGGCGATCGCGGCCCCCGCGGTCTGGTTCACGACCACGATGGTGCTGACCCGCTCCCGGCCCATGTGGCTGCGGATCGTGGCGCTGGTCGTCGGCGCGGTGGTGCTGCTGCCCTGGCCGTTCCTCATGACGGGAGTCGGAGCATGAGCGCCACGACGCCCGCGCGCCGCGTCGCGTTGCCGGTCTGGCTGATCGTCACGATCGCCGGCTTCGCCGCCCTCTTCTTCGCGTTCGCGCTCTGGACGGCGCTCGGATTCCTGTTCCAGCAGGCCGGGGGAGACGCCGGCCTGACCGGGTACGGCTGGTTCGTGCTGCTGCTGCCCGTGCTGTTCCCGATCCTCGTGTTCGCCGGCTGCTTCGCCCTCGGCTGGCGGCGCAAGGCGGGGCCCTTCGCGCTTGTGCTCCTGCTCGGCCTGTGCCTGGTCACCGTCTTCTGGCTCGACATCTTCGCCTACGCGTCGGTCACCCCCGCGCTCTACAACGCCTGAGATCCGAAGGCCCAACGTCCCGTCACACGGTCGGGGACACCGCGACCGGGGCAGTAGGCTGACAAGTGCGCGGCCGGCCAGTCCGCGACGCGCTTCCACCCGCCTCGCGCCGTCGTGCTCTGCACGCGGTCCCGCATGTGTCAAAGGACATCCGCTGTGACCAAGCCCGTCGTCCTCATCGCTGAAGAGCTCTCTCCCGCCACGATCGACGCCCTCGGGCCCGATTTCGACGTGCGCCACGTCGACGGAGCGGATCGCTCCGCACTGCTGCCCGCCCTCGCGGACGCGCACGCGGTGCTCGTGCGGTCGGCGACGCGGATGGATGCGGAGGCCATCGCCGCCGCGCCTGTGCTCAAGGTCATCGCCCGCGCCGGCGTCGGACTCGACAACGTCGACATCAAGGCCGCGACGACCGCCGGCGTCATGGTCGTCAACGCCCCGACCTCGAACATCATCTCTGCGGCGGAGCTCACCGTCGGCCACATCCTGAGCCTCGCGCGCCGCATCCCGGCCGCGCACGCATCCCTCTCTTCCGGTGCATGGAAGCGCAGCTCGTTCACCGGCACCGAGCTCTTCGAGAAGACCGTGGGCATCATCGGCCTCGGCCGCATCGGCGCGCTCATCGCCGCCCGGCTGCAGGCCTTCGACATGCGTGTCGTCGCCTACGACCCCTACGTCACAAGCGCCCGCGCCCAGCAGCTGGGCGTCGAGCTCCTCACTCTCGACGAGCTGCTCGAGCAGAGCGACTTCATCACCATCCACATGCCCAAGACGCCCGAGACGACGGGCATGATCAGCACCGAGCAGCTGCGCCGCATGAAGCCGACCGCCTTCGTGGTCAACGTCGCCCGCGGCGGGCTGATCGACGAGGCAGCTCTCGCCGACGCCCTGATCTCGGGCGAGATCGCCGGCGCGGGTCTCGACGTGTTCTCGAGCGAGCCGCCCGCCGCCGACAGCGACGCCGCCCGACTGCTGTCGCTGCCGAACGTGGTCGTCACCCCGCACCTCGGCGCATCGACCGACGAAGCGCAGGAGAAGGCCGGCGTCTCGGTCGCCAAGTCCGTGCGCCTGGCGCTGTCGGGTGAGCTCGTCCCGGATGCGGTCAACGTCGCCGGTGGCGTCATCGACCCCTACGTCCGCCCGGGCATCGCGCTCGTCGAGAAGCTCGGCCAGATCTTCTCCGCCCTCGCCGTCTCGCCCGTCACGAGCATCGACGTCGAGGTGCACGGCGAGCTCAAGGACTACGACGTCAGTGTGCTGAAGCTCGCAGCCCTCAAGGGGGTGTTCACGAACATCGTCAGCGAGTCGGTGTCCTACGTGAACGCGCCGCTGCTCGCCGACCAGCGCGGCATCGAGGTGCGGCTGATCGTCGACGGCGTGAGCGAGGAGTACCGCAACGTCATCACCGTCGCGGGCGCCCTGTCCGACGGTTCCCAGCTCTCCGTATCGGGCACGCTGACCGGTACGAAGCAGATCGAGAAGATCGTCGCCATCAACGGTCACGCTCTCGAGCTTCCGATCGAGAAGCACCACATCGTGATGCAGTACACCGACCGTCCCGGAATCGTCGCCGTCTACGGCCAGCGGTTCGGGGAGGCCGGCATCAACATCGCCGGGATGCAGATCGCCCGCCGTGCGGCAGGGGGACAGGCCCTCTCGGTACTGACGGTCGACTCGCCCGTGCCCGACGAGCTGCTCGCCGAGGTCGGCTCCGCCATCGAGGCCGACCTGTTCCGCCAGATCGAGATCACCGAGTCCTGACTCGCGGCGCCGCCGCGGCGCCTCCCAGGGCCTCGACGCCGAGCGGGCATCGGTTCGCCGAATGAGCATCCGATCGGGTGCTCGCTCGATGAACGGATGCGCGTTCGAGGTTCGCGTTGGCGCGGGTCAGCCGCGGGCTGCGCGGGTGACGATCTCGATAAGGGCGTCCATCGCCGCGCCGGTCGGGGTGGGGCCGGCGACGCCGTCGCCCTCGAGGGCGTTGTTGAAGTACAGGCCGTCGCTCACGAGCATCACGAGGTCCAGGGCCGCCTCGCTCGCCACGTGCGACCGCAGCGCATCGGCCCAGCGGTCGCGGATGGTGCGCAGGGCGGCGCCCGCGGGGGCGTGCCCGCCCTGGGCGAGCCGTGAGACGGCGACCAGGGCCCGATCCAGCGCGTCATCGCTCATCGCGGACGTGCGCACGAAGTAGGCGACGGGGCCTTCCGCCGACGCCGACATGCGATCCAGGTCCTCTTCGACCAGCACGTGGAGACGTTCGAGCAGACCGGTCTCCAGGGCGTCCTTCGACCCGAAGTGGTACAGCAGACCGCCCTTCGAAACCCCGGCAGCCCGGGCCGTGGCATCCATCGTCGCCGCGCGCTCGCCCTCGGTGACGAGAAGTCTCTCGAAGGCGTCGAGCACCAGCTCACGGGCGCGCGGGGGGCGACTCATGGTCTCGATGGTACTGACGAGGGACGTGTCATCTCTGTTACTATACCAGCCGGACGGTATAGAAACACATGAACACACTCACTCAAGACATCGCCATCGCCGAGGCCGAGGGCCGCCGCGTCGGATGGCGCGGCTGGGCGGCGCTCGTCGTCCTCATGCTCCCCGTGCTGCTGGTCGCGGTCGACAACACGGTGCTGAGCTTCGCGCTCCCGGAGATCGCGCTGCAGTTGCAGCCCACCAGCACGCAGCAGCTCTGGATCATCGACGTGTATCCGCTCGTGCTTGCGGGATCCCTCGTGACGATGGGCACGCTCGGCGACCGTTTCGGACGTCGTCGGATGCTGCTGATCGGCGCAACGGGCTTCGCCGCCGTCTCCGCCCTCGGCGCGTTCGCCCCCAACGCCGAGCTGTTGATCGCCGCACGTGCCGTCATGGGCGTCTTCGGCGCGATGCTGATGCCCTCGACGTTGTCGCTGCTGCGGAGCATCTTCACCGACCGCAATCAGCGCAGGCTCGCGATCGCCGTCTGGGCGGCCATGTTCTCGGCGGGGGCGGCGCTCGGTCCCGTCGTGGGCGGGTTCCTCCTCGAGCACTTCGCGTGGGGATCCGTGTTCCTGATGGCCGTGCCCGTGCTCATCCCGCTGCTTGTGCTCGCGCCGATCCTGGTGCCGGAGAGCCGCGACCCGAACCCCGGTCGCGTGGATCCGGTGAGCATCGTGCTCTCGATGGCGACCATGGTGCCGATCGTCTATGCGATCAAGGAGGCCGCCGCACACGGCCCGAGCCCGCTCGTCGCCGCGCTGCTCGTCGCTGGCGTCGGGTTCGGTGTGCTGTTCGTGCGCCGACAGCGTCGCTCCGAGACCCCGATGCTGGATGTCCGCCTGTTCGCGCGCGGCGCCTTCAGCGGCGCGCTGCTCGTCAATCTGCTGAGCGTGCTCGCGCTGGTCGGCTTCATCTACTTCGTCTCGCAGCATCTGCAGCTCATCGTCGGTCTCTCACCCATGACTGCGGGCCTGGCGCTCGTGCCCGGTCTCGCGCTCATGATCGTCGCGGGACTCGCGATCGTCCCGGTCGCCAAGCGCGTCTCGCCGCGGGTGGTCATCCCGGTGGCGCTGGTGTTCTCGTTCGCGGGATACGTGATGGTCGCGCTGTCCACGGATCCGGGCTCGGTGGCACTGCTCGTGGTCGCCTTCATGGTGCTGGGTATCGGGATCGGCGCGGCCGAGACCGTCTCGAACGAGCTCGTGCTCGCCAGCGCCCCGCCGGCGAAGGCGGGAGCGGCCAGCGCCGTCTCCGAGACGGCGTACGAGGTGGGCGCGGTGCTGGGAACGTCGCTGCTCGGAGGGCTGCTCACCGCGCTCTACCGCGCGAACCTCGTCGTGCCGCAGGGTGTTCCCGCGGACGTCGCGGATGCGGCGCGCGAGACGCTGGCGGGTGCGGTGAGCGCGGCGGACGGGCTCGCTCCCGAGACGGGAGCCGCGCTCCGGGATGCGGCCGCGCACGCCTTCGACGCCGGTGTCGGCGTCACCTCGCTCATCGGCGCGGGTCTGGTCGTCGTGGCAGCGGTCATCGCCGCCACTACGCTGGGAGCATCCCGCAACTCGCCGCGGCGGTGATGCCCGCGGCATCCTGAGACAGGAGTCCCATGTCGCGCGTCGTGAAGCTCGCCGTCATCCCCGGTGACGGAATCGGTCCGGAGGTCGTCGCCGAAGCCGACAAGGTGCTCGAAGCGGTTGCCGCCGGCACCGACGTGACGTTCGAGCGCACCTGGTTCTCGCTCGGTGCCGCGCGCTTTCTCGAGACCGGTGACACCCTCACCGACGACGATCTGGCGGCGATCGCCGCGCACGACGCCATCCTGCTCGGCGCCGTCGGGGGAGTGCCCGGCGACCCTCGCCTGAAGAACGCGAACATCGAGCGCGGCCTGCTGCTCAAGCTGCGCTTCGCGCTCGACCACTACGTGAACCTGCGCCCGTCCAAGCTGTACCCCGGCGCCAGCGGCCCCCTCGCCGACCCGGGCGAGATCGACTTCGTCGTGGTGCGCGAGGGGACCGAGGGTCCGTATGTCGGCAACGGGGGCGCGATCCGCGTGGGCACCCCGCACGAGGTGGCCAACGAGACCTCGGTGAACACGGCGTTCGGTGTCGAACGCGTCGTACGTTTCGCCTTCGCCGAGGCGGAGCGCCGCCGTAAGAAGCTCACCCTCGTGCACAAGACGAACGTCCTCGTCCACGCCGGGGGCATCTGGAAGCGGATCGTCGACGAGGTGGCGACGGAGCACCCCGACGTCGCCGTAGACTATCTGCACGTCGACGCGGCCACGATCTTCCTGGTCACGAACCCCAGCCGCTTCGACGTGATCGTCACCGACAACCTCTTCGGTGACATCCTGACCGACCTGGCAGGTGCCGTCACCGGTGGCATCGGCCTCGCCGCATCCGGGAACATCAATCCCGACGGCGACTTCCCGTCGATGTTCGAGCCCGTTCACGGTTCGGCTCCCGACATCGCGGGCCAGCAGAAGGCCGACCCCACGGCCGCGATCCTCTCGGTGGCTCTCCTGCTGAATCATCTGGGACTTCGCGATGACGCCGACCGCCTCACCCGCGCGGTCGAGGCCGACATCGCCGAGCGTTCCGATTCGGTCCGCACCACAGCACAGATCGGCGACGCGATCATCGCGCGGCTCTAGGCGTAACCTGGAGCCCGCAGCCGTCGCCCGTGACCGCGCCGCCAGGCGCAGATGAAGCGAGATCCTCATGACACTCCTCGACACCGATCCCGACCAGGGCCTCGCACCGCTCGAGTTCGCCGTCACCCGCAACCTCGCCGCCCGCGGCGCCGCGGAGCGCGAGCAGATCCTCGAGAACCCCGGCTTCGGCACCCGCGTTCACCGACCACATGGTCGACATCTGCTGGTCGTTGCGCGGCGGCTGGCACCGTCCGCGTGTGCAGCCCTACGGCCCGATCTCGTTGGACCCGGCCGCAGCCGTCCTGCACTACGGCCAAGAGATCTTCGAGGGCATCAAGGCCTACCGTCACGCCGACGGCTCGATCCACACCTTCCGCCCCGACCAGAACGGCCGGCGTCTGCAGCGCTCGGCGCGGCGGCTCGCGCTGCCGGAACTGCCGGTGTCGTACTTCGTGCAGTCGCTCCGCGAGCTGATCAAGGTGGATGCTGCCTGGGTGCCCTCCGGCGCAGACCAGAGCCTGTACCTGCGTCCCTTCATGTTCGCCAAGGAGGCTTTCCTCGGCGTGCGTCCGGCGCAGAAGGTCGCGTACTACCTCATCGCGAGCCCCGCGGGCGCCTACTTCAAGGGCGGCGTGAAGCCGGTCTCGATCTGGCTGAGCGAGGACTACTCGCGCGCCGGCAAGGGCGGCACGGGCGCGGCGAAGACCGGCGGCAACTATGCCGCGAGCCTGCTGCCTCAGTCCGAGGCGTACGAGAACGAGTGCGACCAGGTCGTCTTCCTCGACCAGGACGGCAACGTCGAGGAGCTCGGCGGCATGAACATCGTGTTCGTCAAGAAGGACGGCACGCTCGTGACCCCGCAGTCCGACTCGATCCTCGAGGGCATCACGCGCGACTCGATCCTTCAGCTCGCGATCGACCGCGGCCACAAGGTCGAGGGGCGCGCCGTGTCGCTCGCCGAGTGGCGCGACGGCGTCGCCTCGGGCGACATCGTCGAGGTCTTCGCGTGCGGCACAGCCGCGGTGGTGACGCCGATCGGGCAGCTCAAGGGCAAGAACTTCTTCGACGAGCAGCCGACCGGCTCGCTCGCGCTGTCGCTGCGCGAGGAGCTGACCGACATCCAGTACGGCCGCCGCGAAGACACGCACAACTGGCTCGTCCGACTCGACGCCTGATCCCGCAGCGAGGCGTCCTGGATAGGCTGAACGGGTGAAGATCGCTCGTTTCAGCCACCAGGACGCCATCGCTTACGGAATCGTCGACGACGACGAACTCGTGCAGCTCGCCGGGGACCCGATGTTCGCCGGCTTCGAGCCCACGGGCAAGCGCATTCCGATCGCGGATGTGGCGCTGCTGGCGCCGGTGATCCCGCGATCCAAGGTCGTGGCGATCGGACGCAACTACCGTGCCCACGCGGAGGAGCTCGGAAACGACGTCCCCGCCGAGCCGCTGATGTTCCTCAAGCCCAACACCGCGGTGATCGGTCCCGGCGACGTCATCGTGCGTCCCACGCAGTCCGAGCGCGTCGATTTCGAGGGCGAGCTGGTCGTGGTGATCGGCCGGATCGCTAAGAACGTGCCGGTCGAGAAGGCCCTCGACGTCGTGTTCGGCTACACGGTCGGCAACGACGTCACCGCCCGCGACCTCCAGCGCAGCGACGGGCAGTGGTCGCGCGCCAAGGGCTTCGACACCTTCTGCCCGCTCGGGCCGGTCATCGAGACGGAGTTCGATCCCGCATCCGCCGCGCGCGTCGTGACCCGCGTCAACGGCGACGAGCGCCAGTCGGCGCCGCTCACCGATCTGATGTTCCCGATCGCCGAGCTGATCGCGTACGCGTCGTCGGTGTTCACGCTGCTTCCGGGCGACGTCATCATGACCGGAACCCCCGCCGGTGTCGGCCCCCTCGTGGCCGGCGACGAGGTCGAGGTCGAGGTCGAGGGGATCGGCGTGCTGCGCAACACCGTGCGCGATGCCTGAAGCTACTGGTCTGCTACCGGATGCGGCCGAACTGGCCCGCATCCGGCGTCGCACGCTGTGGCTGCTCTCATCCGGACAGATCCTCGGCGGCATCGCCTTCGGGGCGACGATCTCGCTCGGCGCGATCCTCGCCACCGAGCTGTCCGGTGACGAGGCGTTCTCGGGCTGGGCGACGGCGGCGGTGACGCTCGGCGCTGCCGCCTTCGCCATCCCCCTCGCGGCGCTCGCGCGTCGAAGCGGGCGCCGTCCTGCGCTCGCGGCGGGGCTCTCGGTGGCGCTTGTGGGCGTGCTCCTGGTCATCGGCGCGGTGGCTGCCGCATCCTTCCCGCTGTTGCTGGCGGGTGTCGTACTGATCGGTGCCGGGCAGGCGGCGAACCTGCAGTCGCGTTTCGCCGCGGCCGACCTCGCGACCGATTCGTCGCGCGGTCGCGACATCTCGGTCGTGGTCTGGGCGACGACGGTCGGAGCGGTTCTCGGCCCGAACCTCGTCGGACCGGGGCAGGTGCTCGGCGACCTCGTCGGCATGCCGCCGCTGACCGGCCCCTATCTGTTCACGATCGTCGCCCAAGTGCTGGCCGTCATCCTGTACATCGCTGCTCTGCGCCCGGATCCGCTGCTGCTGGCGCAGCGCCTCGTCGCCCGGGATGCGGCGGGTTCGGGCCCTCGGATCGCACGCGCCGATCGGCCCGTGGCCGCGCGGTACGCGATCCTCGCGATCGCCGCCTCGCACGGCACGATGGTCGCGGTCATGGCCATGACGCCCGTGCACCTCGTCCACCACGGGGCGAGCCTGACGATCGTCGGCCTCACCATCAGCCTGCACATCGCCGGGATGTACGCCCTCTCGCCGGTGTTCGGCATCCTCGCTGACCGGATCGGCCGGGTGACGACGGTTCTCGTCGGACAGGGACTGCTCGCCGCGTCGCTGCTGGTATCGGGACTGGGCCAGAGCTCGAACACCGCGGTCACCATCGGCCTCGTGCTGTTGGGGCTCGGCTGGAGCGCCTCGACCGTGGCGGGCGCGGCGTTGCTCGTGGAGACCAGCAGCGAGACGATGCGCACCCGACGGCAGGGCCGCAGCGACCTCGCGATGAACCTCGTGGGAGCTGCGGGCGCGATCCTCGCCGGCATCATCCTCGGCTGGATCGGATTCGGGGGCCTGGCGTTCGTGACGCTCGCGCTCGTCGTGCTCGTGGTGGCGGCGTCTCCGCTCGCGCGCTCGGGACGCGAAGGGGCTTAGCGCAAGGCGCGCAGCGCGCGGTCGACGTCGTCCTGGTCGTTGAAGACGTGGAACGCGAGACGCGCGCGACCCGCGCGGCCGGAGGCCGTGACGCCTGCTGCGCTCAGGCGCGCGAGGTCCGAGCCGTCCGCATCCGGCCAGGTCACGATCGCGCTCGGCGTGGCGGGTGAGGGAAGGCCCATTCCGGTGAGGAAGCGCTTCGCGAGATCCGTCGTGTGCCGGTGGATCGCGGCCATGTCGGCGCTCGCGAAGAGTCCCAGTGAGGGTTCGGCCCCCACGAAGGCCTGCCAGGCGGGGGAGACGTCGAAGCGGCGGGCGTCTGAGGCCAGCGTGGCCGCGTCGCCGTAGCAGGACTGCCAGGGGTCCGCGCCTGCGTACCAGCCGGCGTGCAACGGTGTCAGGGTGGCGGCGAACTCCTCGCTGAGGGCGAGGAAGGCGACTCCTCGCGGGGCGCACAGCCACTTGTACGCATGGACGACGAACGCGTCGAAGGCCGAAGCGTCGACCGGGAGCCAGCCGACGGCCTGCGTACCGTCGCACAGCGTGCGGGCTCCGACCGCGCGGGCGGCGGCGGCGATCGCGGCGTGATCGGCGACCTCGCCGGATGCGGACTGCACGAGCGAGAAAGCCACGAGAGCCGTGTCGGGACGGACCGCGTCGGCGAGCTCTGTCAGCGGTGCGCAGCGCACACGGAGGCCGCCGCGGTGCACGAACGGGAGGACGAGGGAGGAGAAGTCGCCGTCCGGCACGAGCACCTCGCTGCCTTCCGGCAGAGATGCCGCGATGAGGCTCACCAGAACCGAGGTCTGCGACCCGATCGCGACGCGCTCGGGTGCGACCTGCAGAAGACCCGCGGCGTGCGCGCGCGTCTGCTCGACGACGACGGAGTAGGCCGCCGCATCCGCGCCGTGAGTGACCGAACGCATGAGGTCGGCGATCAGGGCGTCGCGACTCGCGCGCGGCGGCAGTCCGCCCGTGCACGCGGCGAGGTAGTCCCGGCCGCCGTCGAAGGCCGCGCGGACGGCGGTGAGATCCAGCGGTGCGGTCATGTTCTCCAGCATCGGGATGCGCGAGCTCGAGGTCTACGACAGAAGGGGCATCGCGTCCATAAGCGGAGGTTATATATTCGGCGCATGGCCGATCAGGATGAGGGCGAGCTCGCCGTTCAGGCGTTCCGCGTGATGCGCGCGATCGCCGAGACCGGATCCATCACCGCGGCCGCCGCGTCGCTCGGCTACAGCCAGCCCGCCGTCAGCCAGCAGGTGCGCCGCATCGAGAGTCGTGTCGGCATGCCGGTGGTCGAGCGCGTCGGGCGGCGGGTGCGTCTCACCGAGGCAGGCGCCGTGCTCGCGCGGCACGCGGATGCGGTCGCACGCTCCATCGACGCTGCCGCGGACGAGCTGGCGCAGCTGCGCGGGCTCGCCTCGGGCCGCGTACGTCTGACCGGGTTCCCGTCGGCGTCGCCCACGCTCGTGCCGCGGGTGCTCGCTGCGCTCTCCGACAAAGCTCCCGGGCTCGCGGTGACCTACGTCGAGGCGGAGCCGCCGGAGGCGATGGCCGCGGTGCGCGAAGACCGCGCCGACATCGCGCTGACCTTCAGCTACCCGGGCGATGAGAACGATCCGCACGGCGAGAGCGCGCGCGGCCTCGTCGTGCGCACGCTCGGCGCGGACCGCATGTTCGTCGTCGTACCCGACGGACATGAGCTGGTCGGCGCCTCCGTCGTCCAGCTCGGCGAGCTCGCCGACGCATCCTGGATCGCGGGCTGTCCGCGGTGCCGCGGTCACCTGCTCGAGCTCTGCGCCCGCGCGGGCTTCACACCGCGGATCGCCTTTGAGACCGACAACATCGTCGCCGTCGAGAACCTCGTCGCTCGGGGCACGGGCGTGGCGACGCTGCCGGGACTCGCCCTCGATTCGTTCCCGTTGCTGCCGGGCGTGCAGGCGGTGCCGCTGCCGCCGGGGGAGCAGCGCACGCTGCATGTGGTGACGGCGGCCGACGCCCACCGCGTGCCCGCGCTTCGGCTCGCGCTGGCAGCGGTCGGCGAGGCGGCACAGGCCGCCGGGGTGGGCCGCGGCGCGACGGGACGACGCGGGTAGGCTGGGAGCCTATGGTTTCCGCACCCGATCCCCGCACCACGACCGCAACCGGCTCCGACATCCGGGTGCGGTTCTGCCCCTCGCCCACGGGCCTGCCGCACGTCGGCCTCATCCGCACCGCGCTCTTCAACTGGGCCTACGCCCGGCACAACGGCGGCAAGCTCGTCTTCCGCATCGAAGACACGGATGCGGCCCGCGACAGCGAGGAGAGCTACCAGCAGCTGCTCGAGGCGCTGCGCTGGCTCGAGATCGACTGGGACGAGGGCGTCGAGGTCGGCGGGCCCCACGCGCCGTACCGGCAGTCGCAGCGGCATGAGCTCTACCGCGAGGTGCTCGACAAGCTGCTCGCCGCGGGCGTCGTGTACGAGAGCTACTCGACGGCCGAGGAGATCGACGCACGCAATGAGGCGAACGGCCGTGCCAAGCAGCTCGGGTACGACAACTACGACCGCACGCTCACCGAGGAGCAGAAGGCCGCGTTCCGCGCCGAGGGACGCGAGCCCGCCTACCGCCTGCGCGTGCCGGATGAAGACCTCACCTACGTCGACCTCATCCGGGGCGAGGTGACGTTCCCCGCCGGGTCCTTCCCCGACTTCGTCATCGTGCGCGCGGGCGGTGTACCGCTGTACACCTTCGTGAACCCCGTCGACGACGCGCTCATGGGCATCACGCACGTGATCCGCGGCGAGGACCTCATGCCCTCGACCGCGCGTCAGCTCTCGCTCTACCGTGCGCTCATCGAGGCCGGCGTCACCGACTTCGTGCCGCGCTTCGGTCACATGCCGCTGGTGCTGGGGGAGGAGGGCAACAAGAAGCTCTCCAAGCGCGACCCCAAGGCCGATCTGTTCCTGCAGCGCGAGAAGGGCTTCATCCACGAGGGTCTGCTCAACTACCTCTCGCTTCTCGGCTGGTCGCTCGCCCCCGATCGCGACGTGTTCTCGCTCGACGAGCTCGTCGAGGCCTTCGACATCGCGGACGTGAACCCCAACCCGGCCCGCTTCGATCAGAAGAAGGCCGAGTCCATCAACGGCGATCACATCCGGATGCTGGCACCCGAGGACTTCGCGACCCGCATCCTGCCGTACCTGCGCGACGCCGAGATCATCGGCGAGACGCTCGACGATCGCGAGCGGGCGCTCATCGCCGCCGCGGCACCGCTCGTGCAGGAGCGTGTGCAGCTGCTGGGCGATGTGCCGGGCCTCCTTGGCTTCCTGTTCCGCGAGGACGTGGAATACGCCGACGACGCCCTTGCATCGCTGCCGGCCAACGCGGGCGAGGTGCTCGTCGCCTCGGTGAACGCGCTCGAGCTCGTTCCGCACGCGGAGTTCGCCGCCGCATCCGTGCAGGAGGCGCTGCAGAAGGCGCTGATCGAAGAGCTCGGCCTGAAGCCGCGCGTCGCGTACGGTCCGCTCCGGGTCGCGGTCAGCGGTCGCCGGGTGTCGCCGCCGTTGTTCGAGTCGATGGAGCTGCTGGGCAAGAGCGAGAGCATCCGCCGGCTCGACGCCCTGGTGCAGAAGATCGGCTGACGCGGTCGCTCATCCTGCGGTGCAGGAGTAGAGCGTCGCGCCCGAGGGTGCATCGCTGACGAGGGTGCAGGTGGATGTCACCCAGGCGCTGATGTCTTTCGTGGAGGAGGACGCGGAGCGGGTACCTCCCGCGCCAGCGCCCGATGCGCCGGAGCCGAGCACGTACCTGACCTCGCCGTCGGCGACCATCTGCTGGAACGTGGCAAGGGTCGGCACATCGTCGCTGCCGTCGAATCCGCCGATGGGCAGCACGGAACCGCCGTGCGAGCCGAGGATGAGCTGCGCCGCCGACTGCGCGCCGAACGTGGCGACGAGGTACTTCGCGTCGTCCTGACGCTCCGTGAGGTAGAGCAGCAGTGCCGCGTTCGAGGCGTTTTCGCCAGGCACGCCCGTGGGACGCATCCCGCCGCGGGCGCCGGTCTGCGCGCCGCCGGCGGGGGGTTGCGGTCTCGTGCCGCTCGCTGATCCGCCGAATGCGGTACCTCCTGGGCGTGGTCCAGCGAAGCCACCTCCGCCACCGGGCATTTGGGAAACGCCCGCGGCCGTGGGATTGATCGAGCTCGGTGTGCTGATCGTCAGTGCCGACCAGGCCGCCGGCGTCAGCAGGAGGGCGATCACCGCGACGGTGGCGGTCACCCAGCGCAGCGCGTGTGCCCGGCGTTCGAGAACGAGGAGCAGAATCGCCGCCGCGGCGATCGCGGCCTGTACCCAGGCGATGACCGGGCTCGGTTCGGGGTACATCGCTGCGATCAGAACGGCCGTGAGCGCCGCGACGGCGATGAGCAGGATCTGCGGCCACAGCAGGCGTCGCGAGCGCGCGACGGCGAACGCCGTGGCCACGAGGAGGGCGACGGGGATCGCGAGCGCGGAGGTGTAGAACTGGTGCATCCCCGCGACGAGCGAGAACATCGCCACCTCGGTCGCGAACCACCCGCCGAGGAACACGACGATCGCGGGGCGCCACCGCAGGATGAACAGAACAACGATGGCAGCGAGAGTCGCGGGAAGCAGCCACGCGATTTGTCCGGCGAGTTCGGTGTTGAACAGGCGGAAGGGGCCGGGATCGCCAGAGAAAGACGGCGTGAACGAGCGGTAGGCGGCCGAGTCGGCAGTGGCGCTGAAGCGCCCGAGCCCGTTATAGCCGAACACCATCTCCCACGGATCGTTGCCGTTCGTTCCACCGACGTATGGGCGATCGGATGCGGGAACGAGCCAGACGACGGCGACCCAGGCGAGCGAGACCACGAGGCTCACGGCGCCCGCGAGGAGCGTGTGCCAGATGCGTCGCCACCACGGCTGGCGCGTGCACAAGTAGGCCGCCGCGAGCGCCGGCCAGACCGCCCACGCCTCGAGCATGTAGGTCTGGAAAGCCACGCCGACGAGCGCTCCGGCGAGCAGGTACCAGCCGAGACTGCGCTGCTGGATCGCCCGCACCGCGGCCCACGCCACCATCGCGAGCGCGAGGACGAAGAACGTCTGCGGCTGATTGGACCGCGCGACCGCGACGAGGATCGGTGTGGTGGCGACGACCGCACCCGCGAGCAGACCACCCGTCGTCCCGACCAACCGACGTGCGGTGAACGCGGTGATGACGGCCGCCGCGGTGGCCGCGATGGCGTTGGGCAGGATGACGGCCGCCGGCGAGAAGCCGAACAGGCGCACGGCCAGGGCGGGGATCCAGAAGGAGCCCGGGATCTTGTCGAGCGACACCGTGCCGGCGGGGTCGAAGGCGCCGAAAAAGAGATTCGACCAGCTCTTGCTCATCGACATCGCCACGGCGCCGTAGTAGTCGCTCATCGATGCGGACACCTGCCATCCGGTCAAGACGGCGGCGGTGATGACGATCAGCACGAGCCCCACGGGCCACGCGGCACGGGACCGCCACGAACGGGCAGGGGGAGCGGAAACAGCGGTCATGGCAGGACCGTAGGAGCGACAGTGAGGGATAGCAGATGAGCCGTCGATGGCGTCGCCGTGAGCCCGCCTCGGTTTGGGATTGCCGCGGGCGTGGGCTAAGCTCTTCTCTTGGCGCTACTTCGGTAGAAGCCGGTGGGGTATGGTGTAATTGGCAACACGGCTGATTCTGGTTCAGTTGTTCTTGGTTCGAGTCCAGGTACCCCAGCAAGACACATAGCCCCGGAAATCCGCATCAGAGCGGACCGCCGGGGCTCTTGCTTTGTGGGGGTGGTGCCATCGCTCCCGCTCCGTGAGCCTCGCCGTTTCCCGCAGCGGTGCCCGTTAGGCTGGCGGGGTGGCTGGCGTGACGAGGCGGACCGGGGGAGCGCGATGAGCTCGCCCGCTGTTGGCGCCCGCGCGGCGGACGGAGTCTTCGACGGTCTCCGCGAAGAGATCGTCACCGGCCGACTCGCCGTGGGAGAGAGGCTCCCCTCGGAAGCGGCCCTCGCCGAGCGCTACGGCGTGAGCCGTCCCAGTGTGCGCGAGGCCATCCGCTCGCTCCAGACGCTCGGCCTCACCCGCACTCGAACGGGCAGCGGCACCTACGTGGTGTCGGACCGCCCGGCCCTCTCCCTCGGGTACGGCGACTTCTCGCCGCGCGACCTCAGCGAGGCTCGACCGCACATCGAGGTGCCGGCCGCGGGCCTCGCCGCCGAGCGACGCACCGACGAACAGCGCGCAGAGCTCGTGGCGCTGTGCGATCGCATGGACGCCACGACCGACCCGGAGGAGTGGGTCGAGCTCGACTCGCGCTTCCACCTGCTCGTGGCCGAGGCGTCCGGCAACGCGGTGTTCGCCCGCGCCGTCGGCGACATCCGTGATGCCCTCAGCCACCAGTCCGGCGTCGTGAACCTCATCGCGGATCGTCGTGAGCCTTCCTCCCGCGAGCACAGGGCGATCGCCGAGGCGATCGGCATCGGATCGGCCATCGAGGCGCGCGAGGCGATGCGCGCGCACCTCGGCGCGGTCGAACGCGTCGTCAGCCCGCTGTCGGAACCAGCTTCTCGGGACTGAGCGCCGCAGCCAGGACGTCCGCATCCAGCAGTCCACGTTCGAGCACGACTTCGGGCACCGAACGTCCCGACAGCAGGGCCTCCCCGGCGACCTCTGTCGCGGCGCGGTAGCCGATCAGCGGGTTGAGCGCGGTCGCCAGTCCGATCGAGTCGGTCACGCGGGCGGCCATCACCTCCGGACGAGCCTGGATGCCGCTCACGCACCGCTCGGCGAGCAGCCGGCACGCCGCGGTCAGGTGCGCGATGCTCTGCGACAGCGCGCGCACGATGACCGGCTCGAACGCATTCAACTGCAGCTGTCCGGCCTCGGCGGCCAGGGTGACAGCGAGATCGTCGGCGATGACGGTGTACGCGACCTGCGTGACCATCTCGGGGATGACGGGGGTTCACCTTGCCCGGCATGATGCTCGACCCCGCCTGCAGGGCGGGCAGGGTGATCTCGCCGAGCCCCGCGCGGGGCCCCGACGACAGCAGGCGCAGGTCGTTGCACGTCTTCGAGAGCTTCACGGCGATGCGCTTGAGCATGCCCGACAGGTGGACGAACGCGCCTGGATCCTGCGTGGCCTCGACGAGATCCGTCGCGGGCGTGAAAGGCCGACCCGTCAGCTCAGCGAGGTGCCGCACGGCCAGCGGGCCGTAGCCGGCAGGTGCGTTCAAGCCGGTGCCGATCGCCGTCGCGCCGAGGTTCACCTCGAGCAGCAGTCGCGCCGACTCGCGAAGTCGCTGCCGATCCTCGTCGAGCATGACCGCGAACGCGCCGAACTCCTGCCCGAGGGTCATCGGCACCGCATCCTGCAACTGCGTCCGCCCGATCTTCACGAAACCGGCGAAATCTGCGGCCTTCGCGGCGAAGGCGTCGTGCAGGACGCCCATCGCCGCATCCAGTCCGTCGACGCCCTCGACGAGCGCGACGTCGATCGCCGTCGGGTAGGCGTCGTTGGTCGACTGGCTCAGGTTGACATGGTCGTTCGGGTGCAGGTGCGAGTACTCGCCCTTGGCGTGACCGAGGATCTGCAAGGCCCGGTTGGCGATGACCTCGTTCGCGTTCATGTTGGTCGACGTGCCCGCTCCGCCCTGGATGACGTCGACGACGAACTGGTCCGCGAGCGCGCCGCGTCGGATCTCGCGGCAGGCAGCCGCGATGGCGTCGGCGCGCACCGGATCGAGCAGGCCGAGGTCGCGGTTGGCGAGGGCTGCAGCCTCCTTCACGAACGCGAGCCCGCGCAGGAGGAACGGATACGTGCCGATCGGCACACCGGTCACCGGGAAGTTGTCCCGGGCGCGGGCCGTGTGGACACCCCAGTAGGCGTCGTGGGGGATCTCGGCGGGTCCGAGGAGGTCGTACTCGATGCGGGTCGTCGTCATGTCGCTCTCTTCCTTGAGGTGGACGAACGGCGCCAACCTATCAGACAGATTTGACATCTTCACGGCCTGGACTTGACGATGATGCCCGTCCGGGTGTTCAGTGGTCCCCGACCTGTCAGGCAGATAGCACATCCTCCTCCTCGCGGCGACGGAGCCGACGAGACCAGAAAGCGAGAACCCATGACAACGGAGTCGAGCACGTCGCGGACGGAGGCCGCGCTGCTGCGCACGGCCTCGATCGCCCAGGCCGAAGGCGCGGGCTTCCACAAGGGTCTGCGTCCACGCCAGATCCAGATGATCGCCATCGGCGGTGCAATCGGAACGGGCCTGTTCATGGGCGCCGGCGGCCGACTCGCGACGGCGGGACCGGCGCTCGTGCTCGTCTACGCGGTCTGCGCGGTGTTCGCCTTCCTCGTGATGCGCGCACTCGGTGAACTGATCGTGCACCGCCCCTCCACGGGCTCCTTCGTGTCGTACGCCCGTGAGTTCTACGGCGAGAAGATGGCGTTCGCCGCCGGCTGGATGTACTGGCTCAACTGGGCGATGACCTCGGTCGCCGACGTCACCGCCGTCGCGCTGTACATGAACTTCTTCAAGCAGTACGTCCCCGCGCTCGTCGGCATCCCGCAGTGGGTGTTCGCGCTCGTCGCGCTCGTGCTCGTGCTCACGATGAACCTGCTCTCGGTGAAGGTCTTCGGCGAGCTCGAGTTCTGGTTCGCGATCATCAAGGTCGCCGCCCTCGTCACCTTCCTCGTCGTCGGCATCTTCTTCGTCGTCACCGGCACTCCCGTCGCGGGGAGCACCCCCGGCTTCCACCTGATCGTCGACAACGGGGGAGTCTTCCCGAACGGTATCCTCCCCGCCCTCATCGTGGTGCAGGGCGTCGTGTTCGCCTACGCGTCGATCGAGCTCGTCGGCACCGCCGCGGGCGAGACCGAGAACGCGCGCAAGATCATGCCGAAGGCGATCCGTGCCGTCGTGTTCCGCCTCGCCGTCTTCTACGTCGGCTCCGTCCTGCTGTTCGCGCTCCTCCTTCCGTTCTCCAGCTACAAGGCCGGTGAGAGCCCCTTCGTCACCTTCTTCGGGTCGATCGGCGTGCAGGGAGCCGACGTCATCATGAACCTCGTCGTGCTGACAGCAGTGGTCTCGTCCCTGAACGCCGGCCTGTACTCCACCGGCCGCATCCTGCACTCGATGGCCGTCACGGGCTCCGCGCCGGCCCCTCTCAAGCGGATGAACCGGGCCGGCGTTCCCTACATGGGCATCGCGGTCACCGCGGTCGTCACCGCTCTCGGCGTCGTGCTCAACGCGCTCGTCCCGTCGCAGGCGTTCGAGATCGCCCTGAACGTCTCCGCCCTCGGCATCATCAGCGCCTGGGCGGTCATCATCCTCTGCCAGATCAAGCTCCAGCGCCTGTCGCGCACCGGCGTCATGGAACGCCCGTCCTTCCGGATGCCGGGAGCTCCCTACACCGGCTGGGTCACCCTCGTGTTCCTCGCTGCGGTCATCGTCCTCATGGCGCTCGACTTCCCGATCGGCACCTTCACGGTCGGGTCGCTCGTCGTGATCGTGCCTGCCCTCATCGGGGGCTGGTTCCTGCTGCGCGACCGCATCCGGATGCTGGCCGCCGAGCAGACCGGCACGATCGCCGCACTGCAGCGCACGGACGAGGGCGGCGCGTGAGCGAAGGTCACCTCGTCGTCATCGCGACCGGCGGCACCATCGCGAGCCGCCGGTCGCCGGACGGATCGAGCGCTCCCGTCCTCGTCGGGAGCGCTCTGCTCGACGGTCTCGTCGATGGGGACGACGTCCGTATCGTCGACGCGTTGGCGGCCGACTCGGCCACCTTCACGCTCGCCGACATGCAGTACATCGTCGACCAGGTCGCCCGCGCCGTCGACGACGAGGGCGTGCGCGGAGTGCTCGTCCTGCACGGGACGGACTCGCTCGAGGAGACCTCATTGCTGGCCGCGATTCAGGTCGGACGGCCACGGGTTCCCGTGGTCTTCACCGGTGCACAGTTCACGGCCGACCACCCGGACTCGGACGGGCCCGACAACATCCGCGACGCCCTGGCTGCGACCCGCGCGGCGGACGCCGGCGTCTGGGTGGCGTTCGGAGGCCGCATCCTCTCGACGTGGGGTCTGTCGAAGTTCACCACCGACCGCGCCGATGCCTTCGGTCACGCGCGACAAGACGCCGCGGTCGTGCCGCGCCTGCCCGGCGACGTGTCTCGGTTCCGGGTCGACATCGTCGCGCTGCCTCCGGGCGCCGATGACCTGCACGTCCGCGCGAGTGTCGCGGCCGGAGCCGATGGGCTCGTCCTCGAGGCGCTCGGGTCGGGCAACACCACCCCGACGGTCGTCGCCGCGGTCCGCGACGCGGTGGCGGGCGGCATCCCCGTCGTCGTCTCGAGCCGTGTTCCGCGGGGTCTTGTCGTCGCCTCATACGGCGGAGGCGGAGGCGGCGCCGACCTCGCCGAGGCGGGCGCCCTGCATTCGCCGACCCTGCGCCCGGGGCAGGTCCGCATCCTGCTGGCTGCGCTGTTGGCGAGCGGTGCCGACCGCGACCTCATCGCCGCCGCGGTCACGGGGCGTGCGCCGGTTCAGCCTTCGGACGCCAGCACCGCGTCCAGCGTCTGAAGACGCTGCGCCGGGGACCCGGTCACCTCCACCACCCGTGTCTGGCCGACGATGTCGGGGTCATCGACCAGTTCGAGCAGGACGTCGTTCGTCGCCTCCCGCAGAGCGAGATGCTCGTCGATGGGCACCTGGATCGCCTCCGTTGATGTGAGGGGCAGGACGACCAGGAGATTCACAGCGCTCAGCGCCTCGGCGGTACGGTCGGTGGCCAGCCTCAGGACGTCCTCGTCCACGGGATGCGCGGTGAGGTCCGCGAGTGCGAGCAGGTACGCAAGGAAGTCCAGCGGGCCGCGCTCGGCGATGACATCACGGGCAAGGCTGTCCGCAGTGAGTCGCTCTGCCGAGATCCGAAGCTGCGCGGCGAACATGCCCGCCCGCGGGGCGTCGTCCGACTCGTCCATCGACTCGAACGGGTCTGTCAGCACAGTGAAGTGCGGATGCCGCGCGGTGAAGTCCGAGATGAGGGTGCTCTTGCCACTGGCGTGAGTGCCGGACACGACGATGCGCACGAGTCGAAGCTATCTCGCCCCGGGCACTTACCGGAGCACGGAGTCCTGTGGCAAGACGCGTGAGGCGATGCGAGCCGACGGTCAGAATGGCAGGGTGCGCAACAACACGCGTGAGGCACTCGTCCGGGAACTGGACCTTCGCAAGGAGGCTTTTCGTGTGTCGGCAGGCAACACCGAGGTCGAGATGGCGGTGTGGGAGGCGGCGGCGAAGCTACCCGAGTGGTTCATCGTCAACCGTGGGACGCCCGAAGACCCGACGCCTGCGGATTTCAGTTCGACGGCGTCGGCACGCTCATTGGGGTCTACAGCACCGCGGAGCGCGCGGCGGAAGCGGCGGGAACAGACACAACGCTGCTCGCCGTCCCGCTGCTGCAGGCGCTCGACTGGCTCGCCTCCTTCGCGCAGGCCGGTGTCGCCGGGATCGTGCTGGACTCACCGGGACCGTGGACGTCGCTGGCGAACCAGCGCCTCTTCCAGCAGTGGATTCCGCAGAGACGTGATTCACCGGATGCGATCGTGATCGCTCCTCGCGTGCAGGCCGTGGCCGATGCCTGCACCGCAGCGCAAGACGACGCGACCTACGCCGCGGTCGTCCGAGAGATCGCGGACGCCGAGCTGTTCGTGGTTCTCGACCCGACGGGCGACGGCGCCAGGCCTGCCAGCATCGTGAACGGCCGGGGCGAGCGCGTCCTGTTGGCATTCACCGATTCGGAACGGGTCGACGCGATCTACGCGGGCAAGGAGATCACCGTGGTCCCGCGCTCCGGGCGCGAGATCCTGCGACTCCTCGGCGGGGCGTTCGACGTGCTGGTGCTCGACCCGCAGCATCCGTCGTCGTTCGCGTTGACGCCCGAGCGGATCGGCGACGACGTCAGCTGACAACCCGTCGGTCACCCTAGATGAGTGCTGTTCGCCTTCGCGGGCCCCTCGTCGTCGCGGAGACGGCTCCGGCGGTGCGGCGTCGATCAATGGGTCGACGAGCGGCTGTATCGCCGCTCGGAGAGCTGGCGCTCCGCTGACCGGAGGAGCTCCGTCGTTGTCGCGAGGCGGTCGGCGTCCGCGGGAATGTCGGATAGCAGGCTCGCCCACGTGTGACGGACCCGGAGCAGGTTCTCGCTCGCTCTGGCGGTGGCGGTCACGCGTACGGTGCGCCGGTCCGCGGGATCGGGATCTCTGCGGATGAGCCCTTTTCGCTCCAGCTCTCGTAGCGCGGCGCTGGCATTGCTGCTCTTCAGTGACAGTTCGGCGGCGAACTCAGATGAGGTGAGGCCCGGGCGGCGGTCGATGTGCTGCATGGCCAATGCCTCGAGCGGCGTCAGGGGGATGGCATCCGACGCCTCGGACGTCTGCGCGTGGATCTTGCGCGCGACGCTCAGGACGACGTCGGCGAGGTCTGCGAGCGCGTTCTCTCTGCGCACGTCGACCGCGGCGGAGCCGGCAGCCTGCGAATCGAGATCGGCCTGTGGGGTCATCGTTCGAACCTCCTTGTGATGCTGCTATCATTACATACCTATTGTTAGATAGCTAACTGATGAAGGGGCTCACATGGTGGCTGTGGCAGAACAAACGGGTACGGGATCGGTGCGGACAGCGGGCATGCGATCCGCGGTGCGCACGCCCCTGCTGCTCACGCTCGCGCTCCTGGCCGCCGTCGCGCCGTTCGGCACCGACCTCTATCTCTCTGCGTTCCCCGCGATGACCATCGACTTGGGGACCACGGCCGCGGGCGTGCAGCTCTCCCTCACGGCCTTTCTGATCGGCGCCGGCGTGGGGCAGCTCGTCTTCGGGCCCCTCTCCGACCGCGTGGGGCGTTACGCGCCCCTTCTCGCAGGGCTTCTCATCTACGTCGCCGCGAGCGTCGCGGCGACGTTGGCTCCGACGATCGCCCTTCTCGTCATTGCTCGTTTCGTGCAGGGGCTCGCTGGCTCCGCCGGGATGGTCATCGGCCGCGCGATCATCGCCGACCTCGCAAAGGGAACGGAGGCCGCTCGAGCGATGGCACTCATGATGCTCGTGGGCGGTATCGCGCCGATCGTCGCGCCGTTCGCGGGAAGCGTTCTGGCCGCCCCGCTCGGGTGGCGTGGATTGCTCGGGATCGTGGCGGCCCTCGGGGTCGTCGCCCTTCCGCTCGTTCTCCTGTTCGTGCGGGAGACTCACCCCCGTGGCGTCCGTCATGCGATGCGAACGGATTCTTCCGCGCCGGCCGGACGCCTGCTGTCGCGCCGCTACATCGGCTATGCCTGCGCCTACGCCTTCGCATTCGCGACGATGATGGCGTACATCTCGGCCTCGCCCTTCGTCTATCAGACGATGATGGGATTCGACGAGGTACAGTACGGCCTCGCCTTCGCGGTCAATGCACTCGCTCTCACCGTATCCAGCGTCATCGGTAGTCGCCTCACCCATCGCATCCCTCTCCCGCGGCTGCTGCGGATCGGCCTGCTTTGGAACCTCGCTGCGATTCTCGTGCTGCTGATCCTCGTGGTCGTGGGCGTTCCCGCGATCTGGCTCGCCGCACCGATCCTCGCCGCCGTGTGCTCGCTCGGCTTCGTGATGGGCAACGCCACGGCCCTCGCTCTGGAGGCCGCGCACGGGCGCGCCGGCTCCGGCTCCGCAGGGCTCGGCTTCCTCCAGTTCACTCTCGCCGGCCTCGTCTCACCGCTCGTCGGCATCGGCGGAGAAGAGAGCGCACTGCCCCTCGCGCTCACCATGCTCGTGGCGTCCGTGGTGGCGAACGCGGCATTCCTCATCGCACAGCGAGCGGATGCTGCGGGAGCAGCGGTGACGGTGTGAGGGCTGCGCGGCTGCGGGGCCCGTCGCCGGCCGCATCGGCCAGGTGACGCCGCGGAGCGCTCCCACCCGCATCCGTTCCGTCATTCTCCGCGGCTGCTCAATCCCCGCTTCCGATACGTCCCGGGAGGGCAGCCGTGCGCGCGCGTGAACGCGCGGCTGAAGGAGGCGGAGTCGGCGTAGCCGAGGCGTCGGGCGACCTGTGTCGCGTGTGCGCCCTCACGGAGCAGTTGCCGCGCCCAGGCCATTCGCATGCGTGAGCGCCAGGACGGCAGGTTCGTCCCTGTCAGCGCGTCGATCGCGCCGCGCAGATCCGCCGGCTCGATACCCATGCGAGCTGCGAGCTGCTCGGTCGATGCGTCGTTCGAGGGCTCGTGGGAGAGCTCGTCGAGCAGCGCGTAAGTGGCGCGGGTCACATCACTGTGCGTGGCAGGCGCCTCCTGCAGTCCGAGCGCTGCCTCGAGCGCGCGCCGAGCGTCGCCGCCATCGTACGGAGTGACCTCGGTGTACGCCCACGCCGCCAGGCGGAGAAGCGGCGCCGTGGCGGACTCGTCCACGCGCGCGATGATGCCGCCTGCCATGGGGAGACCGCCCGGCAGCCATCCGAGTGGGATGACCGCGGACCCTTCCTGCGTGCAGTACTTCACCGAACGGCCCGCGGGCAGACACACGATGTCGCCGGCGGTCAGTACCACGGTCTCCTCGTCGATCGTGAGCTCGGCTCCGCCTGCGGCAACCCAGCAGACCACGTGATACCCGTTCCGCTGGGGGCCGAGCGCGTCCGTGCCGACAGGGACGTTTGCGCGGGGCGTCGGGGCGGGATCGAGTAGTCGGCTCGGGGGAAACCCCCATTCGCGCCGGAAGGCGCGAGCGAAGGCCTGGGGAGTTGTGTAGGCGGTCGCTGCCAGTCCCGCCGAGACTCGACCAGTGCGGCGGACCTGCTCAGCGGCTGCGGCGAGCGTGCGTCGTGCACGCCATCGCGTGGGCGTCCATCCCGTCTCCGACCGGAATCCTCGGGTCACGGCGCTTTCGCTGAGACCATGGTCGCCGGCGACCCGCGTGAGCGTGGCTGCGGGATCCGCGAGGAGGGCTTCGGCGACTCGGCGCAGCTCGCTCGATCGCGGCATGCGCGGCGGTGCGAGATCGATGATCGGCCGGTCGAGAGCCTGCAGCAGCGTGGATGCCGGGACGTCGTCGCCATGGAGGAGACCCAGGCTCCGTGTGAAGAGCGAGAGGAGCAGTCGTCGCCCTGCGGAGGTGAGAGGAACAGTGAAGGGATGTGCCGGCCCGGCTGTCGGATCCGCGTTGTGCGCGCGTATGGGCAAGATGCAGCCACCCTCCGTCCCGCGGACCGTTGCGCGCTCGTCGCCGGGGAGCCACAGCGCTTCACCGGCGAGGAGCCTGAAGTGAGACGCGGCGGTCGCAATGTGCGCGCTTCCGGTTACGGCCCACACCACGACGGGTACACCTGCGTCGAGCACGGTTCGCGTCGGACCGGACGGAAGGGCGTCGAGATCGAGGGGGAGGAGGGAGGACAAGAATCTGCCGATCTGGGTTCATCACGTCGAGTAAGGCAACCCTAACCTGATGCGAGGAGCGCCCGAGCTCTCCGGCCTCCGGTGCCTCGCGCGGCGCCGTCCCGATCTCCCGCCGGCCATCCGGTCATCAGGAAGGAACCCATGTCTTCACTCGCGTCCGCACGTCGCCTGGCGACATTGCCCATCGCTCTGGCGGCCACCGCCCTGATCGCTCTGACCGCGTGCGCCGCGGAACCGACAGCACCCCCGGCAGATGCCGACAGGGCGTCGCAGGCGAGCCAGTCCTGGCCCCGGGTGTTCGACAACGCCGACGGTTCCACGACCGAGATCCCCGAGCAGCCGCAGCGAGTGCTCTCGACCGCGGTCTCGGTGACAGGAACACTGCTGGCTATCGAAGCTCCTGTGGTGGCGAGCGGTTCGCAGGTGGGCGGCGTCTGGTTCGACCAATGGGCCGACATCGCCGAGGAGCGCGACGTCGAGAACCTCTGGAGCGTGGGCGAGTTCGACCTCGAGGCGGTGATGTCCGCCGCTCCCGACCTGATCGTCGTCGCGACAAGCGGGCGTGATGCGCTCACCGATCAGGTGAGTGACCTGCAGTCGATCGCCCCGACCATCGTCGTCGACTACGGGGCGCAGACCTGGCAGGATCTCGCCGTCGAGCTGGGCGAGGCGACCGGTCTGGAGGAGGAGGCGGAAGCCGCGATCTCCGACTTCGACGATCTCGTCGACGACACAGCCGCATCCATCACGGTTCCCGAGGGGACGGCGAACGTGATCTCGTTCAACGGCCCGGGCCAGGACAACCCGGTCGCGAGGAAGGGCGGCTCCCACGCAGACCTGCTGGAGTCCCTCGGCTTCACGATCGAGGACCCGGATCCGTCCTGGCACACGCAGGCGCAGGAGCGCGCGGATTTCGTGTGGGCGACCTACGAGAACCTCCTTCAGCTGACGAGCAGCACGACCTTCATCCTCTCGACGGACGACAACGGAGCGCAGGCATTCGCTGAGGACCCCGTGCTCGCGAATCTTCCGTCGGTTTGCCGCCGGCCGCGTGTTCGGCCTGGGGCTCAACTCCTTCCGCATGGACCCTTACAGCTCGCGAGAGATCGTCGAGCACGTGAAGGAACTGTTCTCCTGAAGCCGTTCGGTCGGCCTCGCTCCCGGGCGAGGCCGACCGGTTTCGACCTACCGCGACACCCACCATGACCACTGACATCCACTCCGCGCGCGCGCCCGGGCGCGCGACACCCCGACGCGCGGGCGCCGTCACGGTCGCCGTCCTCCTCGGCGTCCTCGTCCTGATCGCGCTCAGCTCGATCGTGGGCGTGCGCATGCTCGCACCGGGCGACCTCGTTGGAGCGGCGCTCGCCTTCGACCCCACGAACGATGCCCATCTCCTCCTGCTGAGCCGGCGGCTGCCCAGGGCAGCGCTCGCGGTGCTGGTGGGTGCCGCGCTGGGCGCGGCCGGCGTCGTGATGCAATCCCTGACCCGCAATCCGATCGCCGAGCCCGGTCTGCTCGGAGTGAATGCCGGCGCGGCCGTCGCCGTAGCCGTGTCCATCGCGGTCGTGGGGATCGTCGCCCCCTTCGCGTACTTCGCCGCTGCGCTGGTGGGCGCCGCGCTCGCCGGCGCTCTGGTTATGCTGCTGGGCGGTGTGCGCCGAGGTTCTGATCCCGTCCGGCTCGTCCTCGCCGGAGCCGCTCTGTCCGTCGTTCTCGGTGCCCTCGCCCAGATCGTGATCGTCAACGGCGACGATCTGGTGTTCGACCGGTTCCGTGCCTGGGCGGTGGGTTCGTTGGCCGGGCGGGACGCGGACGTCCTGTGGCCCGCGATGATCCTGATCTGTGCGGGGCTGCTGGTGGCGCTTCTGCTGTCGCGGATGTTGGACGCCGTCTCCCTCGGCACGGAGACGGCGCGTTCTCTAGGGGCTCGTCCGTCCCTCGTCTGGACCTGCTCGGGGCTCGCGATCGTCCTGCTCGCGGGCGGTGCGACGGCGGCGGCGGGGCCGATCGCCTTCGTCGGTCTCACCGCCCCTTACGTCGCTCGTCGGCTGGTGGGGTCGGAGCACCGACGAGTGCTGGCGCTCGCCATGCTGCTCGGTGCGGCGCTTGTTCTCTTCGCAGACATCCTGGGCAGGGTCGTGGCTCCCCCCGGTGAGGTAGGGGTCGGCATCATGGTCGCGATCCTCGGCGGGCCCTTCTTCGTCGCGCTCGTGCGGCGCCGTCGACTGGCTCCGCTATGAGAGAGGTCACCGCGCTCCGGGCGCCGGGAGGGCGCCACGTCGTCAGGTTTGGGCGGTGGGCACTCCTCGTGCGTCCGCGCACCGTCCTCGTCACGTCTTCGCTTGTGGTCATCGCACTGTTCGCCGCGGCATTCGCCATGACGGTGGGGCGCTTCCCCGTTCCGTGGGATGCGGTTCTGCCCGCCGTCTTCGGCATCGGCGAGGACCCGGTGGCCGTACGCGCCGTGCAGGGCGTCCGGCTGCCGCGTGTGGTCAGCGCCATCGCAGCGGGCGCCGCGCTGGGCGTCTCCGGCGCCCTCTTCCAGTCGCTCGCGCGCAACGCGCTCGGGTCGCCCGATGTCATCGGATTCACCACCGGCGCGGCGACGGGAGCGCTCGTTCAGATCGTTCTGTTCGGCGCACAGCCGAGCCAGGTCGCGATCGGGACAGTCATCGGAGGCGCGGTGACGGCCGGACTGGTGCTCGTCCTGGCGCGGCGAGGGGGCGGCGTGACGGGGCGTCAGCTCATCCTCGTCGGCATCGGGATCGGTGCGATCGCGTCGGCTGTGAACGGTCTGCTCCTCGTGCGCGGCACGATCGACGCATCCAGCCAGGCCAACCTGTGGCTGTCCGGCTCGCTCGATGCTCGTCAATGGAGCCATGCGCTGCCCGTGCTCGGTGCGGTGGCGATCCTGCTCCCGATCGTCGTCGTGCTCGCACGCCGAGCCGGTCTCATGGAGCTGGGCGATGACATCGCCGCTCAGCTCGGCGTGCACGTCGAGCGGACACGCTTCGCGCTCATCGTCTGCGCTGTCGCCCTCGCCGCTGCGGCGACGGCGGCGGTCGGTCCGATCGCGTTCATCGCGTTGTCCGCACCGCAACTGGCGCGGCGGCTGCTGCGCGCCGATGCGCCTCCGATCGTTGCGGCCGCAGCGATGGGGGCGGTGCTGCTGCTTTGCGCAGACCTCGTCACTCAACTGATGCCGGTGGGCTTCGCCGTGCCGGTCGGACGGATGACGGGCGTCGTGGGCGGCGTGTATCTGCTTTGGCTGTTGCTGCCCCGTCGCGGGGCCGCTCAAGGGAGGGGATGGCGTTGACGCAGAACTCGCTGGAAGCGCGAGAACTCACGCTCGGCTACCACGAACACACGATCATCGAAGCGCTCGACGTCCTCATTCCGGAGGGCCGCGTGACGGTGATCGTCGGAGCGAATGCCTGCGGCAAATCGACGCTGCTGCGCGGTCTCGCACGCCTGCTCGTTCCGGCATCGGGGCGGGTCCTGCTCGGCGGCGAGGACGTTCGTCGCATGCCGCCGAAGGTGCTCGCGCGGAGGGTGGGCTTCTTGCCCCAGACCGCATCCGCGCCCGATGGCGTCACCGTCGCCGAGCTCGTCGCACGCGGACGCTTTCCGCATCAGCGTCTGCTCCAGCAGTGGTCGCCGGAGGACGCGGCGGCGGTGAACGCCGCCATGCGTGCCACGGGTGTGAGCGGGTTGCGTGAGCGCGCGGTCGATGAACTGTCGGGGGGACAGCGCCAGCGGGTATGGATCGCGATGCTCTTGGCGCAGCAGACACCGGTCATGCTGCTGGATGAACCGACCACGTACCTCGATATCGCGCACCAGATGGAGGTGCTGGAACTCTGCCGTCGGCTCAACCGCGACGAAGCGCGGACCGTCGTCCTGGTGCTGCACGATCTCGATCAGGCATGCCGCTACGCCGACCACCTGATCGTGATGCGTGAGGGGCGGATCCTCAGCAGCGGCTCTCCCGCGGATGTGATGACCGAACAGGTGCTCGCGGAGGCTTTCGGGCTCCGCGCGCTCGTGCAGCCCCATCCCGTCACGGGGACACCGATGGTGGTGCCGATCGCTCCGCTGGACTCGACGGAACGGGAGAGTGTCGCATGAGCCTGTTCACGGGATTCTCGGCGGCGCCGACCTGGATGCGCGGTGAGGCGTGGCGCCGGCCCGACTCACGAGTGGAAGAGCTCTTCTCGGGCGCTCCGATCGTCGATGCCGTGGTGATGGCGGAGGCGGCGGGTTTCGACGTCGCGTTCCGACCGGACGCTCTGACCCTCCCCGTGGACAGCGTCGGGCGCGACCCCGCCCACTTGGGGCTGGACCCGATCGTGCAGATGGCGCAGCTGGCGATAGCGACGCGAACGATCGGATTGATCGCAACGGTCTCGGCGACGTTCGCCGAGCCGTATGCGGTCGCGCGCCAGCTGGTCTCCCTCGAGCACCTCGCACCGGGGCGGATCGGTTGGAACGTCGTCACCTCGCGAAGCGGCGATACGCAGTTCTCAGCGTCGAGGCCACCGAGCTCATCGGAGCGATGGCGACGTGCCGAGGAGTTCATCGACGTCGTCGAGTCGCTGCGGCGCGGATTCCCCGCGGACGCCTTCGTCGCGGATCGTGACGCGTCGTTGCTGGTGGACATCGAGCGAGTGCGACCCAGCGATCACGTCGGTGCGCACTTCCGCGTGGCAGGACCGTTGCCGCTGCCGGTGCCGTCCGAGCAAGCCCTGCCGCTCATGGTGGCAGGCGGGGGAGAAGCGACGGTGTCATTGGCGGGGCGGCGGGCCGATGCGTTCTTCGCCGCGGCGATCGAAGCCGTGGACGCCGCGACGCAGCGCGCCGCGATCCAGGACGCGGCGGTCGCAGCGGGTCGGACAGAGCGTCCGCGCCTGCTCCCCGGCCTCAGCCTTCTGCTCGCCGACACGCGCGAGGAAGCCGCCGCGATCGAGCGCGCCACGTACCCGTCGGATGGCCGGCGACGCGCGGTCGGGCCGCATTGGTCCGTGGTGGGAACCGCCTCGGATGCCGTCGCCGCGATCGCCGCGCGAGCCCGTGCGGGCGTCATCGACGGCTTCATCGCCTTCCCGGTGGGTTCGTGGCGTTCCGTCGAACTGCTGTGCGCATCCGTCATGCCACGGCTTCGCGAACTCGGGCTCGTGGCCGTCACGCCCACCGCGCACTTTCGTCCACACGAGGTGCGCTCCTCGCGCACAGAAGGAACAGAATGAGCAGAGCGTCAGGCGAAGAGGATGCGGAACGTGACCTGCGGGGTACACGGATCGAGGTGGTGCCCACACTCGGTCGGCGTCTGCTCCGTGTGGTGAGCGCGCGCCATCTCGCTCCCCGTTATCGCCGGATCACCTTCCGGGCGGAGGATCTGCACGACGGCTTTCCCTTCCGCGCCTTCGCGCCGACCGACCACGTCAAGCTGTTCTTCCCCGATCCGGCGAGCGGTCGGCTCGCCGTTCCGGTGGTCACGGACCGCGGATGGCACGTACCGCCGGAGCTCGGCACGCCGATCTTCCGTGACTACACGGTGCGCGGATACGAGCGGGAGGCGGGAGAGCTCACGATCGATTTCGTCGTGCACCCGCACGGCATCGCAGGCTCGTGGGCCGCGCGTGCGCGACCCGGGGACGAGATCGGCCAGCTCGGGCCGCGCGGGAACATCCTCTTTCCCACGGATTACCCGCACTATCTGGCGGCGGGAGATGAAACCGCGCTGCCGGCGATCATGCGTGTCCTCGAGGAGGCGCCGATCGGCTCTCGGGTCACCGCAGTGGTGGAGGTGGACGGTGCCGCTGACGAACAGCCGCTGGACGTCCGGGACGGGGTCGACGCGGACATCCGCTGGGTGCACCGTCACGGGGCGCGCGCCGTCGGCGGAGCCTGGTCGCCGCTCGAAGCCGCCATCAGATCCGTGCCCCTGCCCGACTCGGAACCCGCGTTCGTCTTCGTCGCGGGCGAAGCGACGGTGCTGACACCCATACGCCGTTACCTGCGGCGAGAGTTGGGCCTGGCGAAGGAACGCGTGGACGTCGACGGGTACTGGAAGCAGGGGGTCACCAATCTGGATCATCACGCTGAGATCGACGACGACTCGTAAGTCGGCGGACGCATCGCCGACGCACGGCCAACGCATACGCGATCCTGGAACGATCCGCCCGTGCGGAACCGATTCGTCGCCATGGGCACACTGCTCGCTCTTCTGGCGCTCAGCGGGTGTGCCGGTCCGGCCGGGATCTCATCGGCCGGACAGCTCGCCTCGGGGGACCGGCGCCAGGTCTCCGAACCCGTCGCGCCCGTCCGAACCTGTGCGACGGTGTCAGCTCAACGCTCCCTGACCGGCGGTGCCGGCGACGACGCCGACGAGGCTGCACCGCCCGACACCTCACGTATCCAGCAGGCGCTCGACGATTGCGCCAGGACCGACGACTCGGTCGTGGCGGTCCGGCTGGCCGCATCCGACACACTGACCGACTTCCTGAGCGGTCCGTTGACCGTGCGCCAGGGTGAGGTGCTCCTCCTCGATCCGACGGTGACGCTCTACGCCTCGCGCAACCCCGCCGATTACCAGATCGCGGGTCGGGAGGCCTGCGGCACCGTCGGCCGGAGCGGCGGGGGGTGCGCTCCGTTGCTCACGCTCTCCGGCGCGCACACCGGGCTGGCCTCCGCACCCGATGGGGCAGGCCGCCAGGGCCGTATCGACGGACGCGGAGGGGCGACGATGCTCGGCACGCAGCAGAGCTGGTGGGACCTCGCTCAGTCGGCGAAGGGCCACGGGGTCCAGAACGTGCCACGTCTCGTGCAGGCGACGAAGGCCGATGACGTCACCGTGCACGATATCGATCTCATCGACGCCCCCGGCATCCACGTCTCTTTCCAGAACGCCGACGGACTCACCGTGTGGGGCGTGCGCATCCAGACGCCCGCCACCGCACGGAACACGGACGGCATCGACCCGGCCGGCGCGACGGACGTCACGATCGCGGACTCGTGGATCATGGACGGCGATGAGGGCATCGCCATCAAGGCCGGCTCGCAGCCGTCGGCGCACATCTCGATCCTCGGGAACCACCTCTTCGGGACCCACGGGATCTCGATCGGCAGCGAGACGACGGCCGGCGTGAGCGATGTGCTCGTCGCAGACGACACTGTCAGCGGCACCGACGCGCTCGGCACCGTCAGCGCGTCATCGACCGGCATCCGGATCAAGAGCTCGCCCAAGGTCGGCGGCATCGTGCAGCGGGTGACCTACCGAGACATCTGCGTCGACGCGGTCAAGGCACCGATCGACTTCGATCCGTTCTACGGCGGCTCGAACGGTCCGAACGTGCCGCGGTTCCAGGACATCGTCGTGCAGGGTCTGCGCGCGACGCACTCTCCGCACGGAGCGACCTCGGTGCTGAAGGGGGCCGACGTCGCGCATCCGCTGCGCCTGCGACTCGAGAACGTCGATGTGGACGCGCCAGCGGTGCAGGCCTCGGACGCGGACATCACCGCATCCGGGGTCGCTTTTCGGGGGAGAAGCACTGGACTCGAGCGGTTCTGACGTGCATGTCTCGGATGCGGACGCGCCCAGCCCTACCGACGCGACATCATGCGTCTTCCCCGACTACCCGTCGCTGTGACGGGCGGGCGAGTTCATTCCTTGGGCGGTGCGACGATCCGCGGTGTGGCGGGGTTCAGGAAGTCGCCGGTGCCGACGCGCGCGTGCCGCCGGGAGTAGGCGGAATAGATCGCGACGCCGAGGGCGAGCCAGATGAGGAAGCGCAGCCAGGTCTCGACCGAGAGGTTCAGCATGAGGTAGGTGCAGATCAGCGCCGAAAGGATGGGGAGCACGGGACTCCAGGGCACACGGAACCCGCGTTTCAGATCGGGACGTGTGCGACGAAGAACCACGACACCCACCGAGACCAGCACGAAGGCCGACAGCGTGCCGATGTTGACCATCTGCTCGAGGACGCCAACCGGGGTGACACCCGCGACGACGGCGACGACGATCGTCACCACGATCGAGATCACCCACGGGGTGCGCCAGCGCGGGTGCACGCGCGCCAGCTTCTGAGGGAGCAGACCGTCGCGCGACATCGCGAAGATGATGCGCGTCGCACCGATCAGCAGCGTCAGCACGACGGTGGTCAGGCCGGCGACCGCGCCGGCCGAGATGACCGTCGCCATCCATGACTGGCCGTGGTAGGCGAACGCGTTGGCAAGGGCCGCCGCGGGGTCGAGATCGCGGTAGGAGACCATGCCGGTGACCACGAGCGCCACGGCGCAATACAGGATGGTGCAGATGATGAGCGAGGCGATGATGCCGATCGGCATGTCACGCTGCGGACGCCGCGTCTCTTCGGCCGTCGTCGCGACGACGTCGAACCCGATGTAGGCGAAGAACACGAGGGCCGCACCGGCGAGGATGCCGCCGACGCCGAACGTGGCCGGCTCGATGCCGGACAGGAACTGCAGCAGCGGCTGCGTGAGTCCGGAGGTGGATGCGGTCGCCTCGGACGGTGGGACGAACGGTGCGTAGTTCGCGGGGTTCACGAACATGAGTCCGGCGACGATGACGAACAGCACGATGAAGAGCTTGACCGCGACGAGGACGAGATTGACGCGCAACGACTCCTTGATGCCGATCGTCATGAGTGCGCCGAGCACGAGGACGAGCAGGATCGCGGGGACGTCTACCGCGCCGCCGTACGACAGTTGCTCCGGCAGCACGATGCCGAGCTGCTCGAGGAAGGCACCGAGGTAGGCGCTCCATCCCTGCGCGACGACGCTCGCGCCGAGGAACATCTCGAGGATGAGGTCCCACCCGATGATCCAGGCGAAGAACTCGCCGAGCGACGCGTAGGAGAACGTGTAGGCCGAACCTGATACCGGCACCGTCGAGGCGAACTCGGCATAGCACATGGCCGCGAGGCCGCACGCGATCGCCGCGATCACGAAGCTGATGACGATGGACGGACCGGCGACCTCGTGCGCGGCGCGCCCCGTGAGCGTGAAGATTCCGGCGCCGATCACGACTCCCACGCCGAACACTGTGAGATCGAGCGCGCTGAGCGACTTCTTGAGGCGGAACTCCGGTTCCTCGGTATCGGCGATGGACTGCTCGACCGATTTCGTGCGGAGAAGACTCGGGACACACCGAATCGTCCTGCGGCGCGCGCGCTCGCGACGGGTATCCCGCAGGCGCGGCTCGTGTTCGTCGAGGGTGGGGGCCATGAGCTCAACATTCAGCGCCCGGACGAGTTCGCCGCCGCGCTCAACGCCTTCCTTCTCGAGTCGCGCTGATCGCTGACCCCGCGAGACTGCACATACGGCACGAGATCACTGTCATTACCCGTGACCTCGTGAGGGAGATGCAGTTTCGCGAGAAGTGCGCGTGGTGAGGGCGACATAGGCTGGCGGGATGGTCGATATCGAGATGCGGGCGCTCGATGGCGGGACGGTCGTCCTCGGCGACCCGCGCGGGCGATCCCGGCGGACCGTCGAGGTCGAGGCCTTCGAGATCGGCGTGTACCCCGTGACGGAGGAGGTGCTGGCGGAGCTTCTCGGCATTGAGGTGCGCCGTCTCCATGTGCCGGCCACCCACCTCAGCTGGTTGCGGGCGGTTCGTCTGTGCAACGCCGCATCCGAGTGGGAGGGACTCGATCCCGCCTATGGCTTCGACGGAGCGGAGGTCACCTGGCACCGGGACGCCGACGGGTACCGCCTGGCGACCGAGGCGGAGTGGGAGTACGCCTGCCGCGCCGGATCCACAGGTGCGCACTACGGCCCGCTGGCGGAGGTCGCGTGGACAGCGGCGGACGGAGTGGCTCGTGCTCAGCCGGTGGGCGGCAAGATGCCGAACCTCAACGGCCTCTTCGACACGCTCGGCAACGTGTGGGAGTGGTGCTGGGATCTGCTCGACCCCTCGGGAGAGGATGATCGTCGGGTGATCCGCGGCGGCAGCTTCGCGAGTGATGCGTTCAGTGCCCGAGCATCCACGCGTCGCGGCGCCCTGCCGGATGCGGGCGGAGACGACATCGGCATGCGTCTGGCCCGCGGTCCACAAGAGGCGTAGCGCGCCCTCCGCGACCCCCTACGCTGGGTCGGATGAGCGGCGAGGGGGACCCGGGGGAGCTCGCCCCGCGCGCGGACGGCGAAGAGCGATTCCCCGATGACCGTCCCCGGCCGACCCCGCTATGGGCGCTGCTGTCGCGGTGGCTGGTGCGGTGGGAGGGGTGGCTCCGCTCTCACGGCGGTCGGCCGCTTCGCATGGCGATCGGTGGCTTCTGGCTCGCGGTCACGGCGGTCGCCGCTTTCCTTCTGGTGGGGCCGGTCATCAACCCGCCGGTCGGGCTGGAGGAGATCACAGACTCCGCCAAGAACGCCACCGACACCTGGATCGCGCGGGACTTCGACGTCGACTACACGTTGACGCGCGACGATGAGGGCCGGCTGCAGGCGGAGGTCGTCGAGACGATCACGGCCTTCTTCCCCGATGACGTGGATGAGTCGGGCATCCGGCGCGTGCTGTCGACGCAGTACCAGGGACACGACCTCGGGCCGCGTGACGTCACGGCGTCGATCGACGGCGTCACGGTCGAGCCCCGCCTGCGGGAGCGAGGGGACCGGCTCACGTTCGTGCTCGACACCGGCGAACGGCTGAGCGGCGATCACGAGTTCGTGCTGCGCTACCGCATCCAGGACCTCGCCTACACCTCGACCGATGACGTCACGGACGACCCCGTCGATCTGCTGGAGTGGAGCGTGTTCGGGCCGGACTGGCCGCAGGGATTCGCGGCGCTCGACGTCAGTGTCACGGTGCCTGACGAGCTCGACGCGCTGCTCGTTCGTCAACCCTCCGGCGGTGTCGCGTGGACGCTCGTGAGCGGCACGGACTGGCTGGAGCCCGAGGAGAACTCGCCGCCGGGCCAGAAGGTGTACGGATTCACCGTGGACCAGAACGTCCCCCCGCACGCGGCCGCGTGGTTCCTGATGCTCTTCCCCGAGGGCACCTTCGCCATGCCGCCGCCCACCGGGCTGTTCCTGGTGCAGACCTTCGGTCCCCTCCTGCCGCTGGCGATCCTGCTGCTCACGCTGCCGTTCGCCATCGCCGCCCGCGCTGTGGCGTGGAGCGATGCCCGCGGTCGCCCCTGGTATGTCGCGCAGGACGACCCGCCCAAGGGTGTTTCCGTCGCACAGGCCGTCCAGATCGTGCGTCGGCCGCGCACCCGGGAGCTCGCGCTCGCCGTGGATGCGGTGAGCGGCACGCGGCGCTCCGCCCGACGCACGGCTCTGATCGCCGCGGGACGCGCGGCGCGGCGGACCGGTCGGGTGGGCGACCGGTTCCGGGCGCGCGCGGGGTACCTGCTCGACCGAGCCAGATCGCGACAGATCGCGGAGGGGTTCCGACGCATTCCGAGCGGCTTCGTCCGCGACTGGTTCATTGCAGCGCCGCTCGCGCTGACGGTCGTGCAGCTCGCCATCATCCGTCAGCTCTCGTACCAGGAGACGCTCGCCGTGATCTGGTGGCCCGGTGTGTTCGTCCTCGTGTCGCTCGCGGTGTCTGCCGTCGTGCTGTGGCTCGCCGTCTCCGCCCGCCCGCTGACCCGAAAGGGCGCTCTCGCGCGTCAGCATCTTGCGGGGATCGACGTCTACGCCCGACGCACGTCGATGCTGGAGCGCACCACGATCGACGACGCGTTGCTGCCTTACGCCGTCGTCGTCGCCGACCCTCGGGAGGCGGGGCGCCGTGTCTCGGCGCTCGTCGAGCGCGAGCTCGGCGGCGACGCAGAGCTGCGCTCATGGCGCACGACGGACTTCCTGTCGTGGCCCCGTCTGCTCGTGCGCGCCGCGGCTCTCGTGGTCGTCGCGGGTGCGGTCGTGCTCGTCGCCGTGCTGCCCAATCCCTACCTTCGACTCACGACGTACGACCGCTGGGACTTCGACGACCCGGGCACGCTTTACACGCGGGTCACCAGCGTGTCCGTCGAGGCGCGCCTCAGCGCTGACGGCGACAAGCCGCGTCTCGACGTGGTGCAGACCACCGTCGTCGACTTCGACGACGAATTCGGCCGCGTGCCGCAGTTCGCGACCCCGGTCCTCACCTCGGTCGAGGGGCAGGCTCTCGGTCTGGAGGTCGACGAGGTACGCGTCGACGACGAAGCGGTTCCTTTCCACCTGTCGATCCGTGACGACGCCGGCACCATCACGACAGCGATGACCGATGTGCGCAGCGGCCGGGCCCAGGTCGAGGTGCGCTACACGTACACCTCACCGGCCGTCGCGGGGGAGGCCTCGCGGGCGTCAGGCCGAGAAGGGGAGTCGGTCGACCGCATCCGGTGGGCGGCGCTGGTCGACGGGTGGGAGAGCGGATGGACGTACCCGTCCGAGCCCGATCCGGTCACGGTCTCGGTGCGCGTCGACGACGACGTGGCGCGGCAGGCCATCTCGGCCGGCTGGTTACGCGAGGACCCTGAGACATCCGAGAATGCGCGCGACTGGAGGGACTCGTCGTACGCTTTCGGCGCGCTCGAGAGCGAACTCGAACCGTCACCCAGCTCGGGGGAGAAAGCAGGAACGATCACGGAGTCGGACGATGCGTGGCCGGCCGGGCGCGTGCACTCCTTCGAGGTCACCCGCGGTGAGTACGGCTACCCGACGGACAGCCTCTACTCGGATCTGGGGGTGCTCATGGAGTTCCCCGCCGGAACGTGGGCGGGTCCCGATCCCGCCGCGCGTGACGCCAAGCAGTTCGCGTGGGCGCTTCCCACGATCATCGTGCTCTCGACGGCCTCCGTCGCGGTGATCCTGGGCCTGGCCGCGGTACTCGTCTGGCGCGTACGGGGAACCCGCCAGATGACACCCGGACTCGCCCGCGATGCCTTCTGGTGGCTCACTCCGGCGACTGCTCTGGGCGCCATCATCGTGGGTGTGTGGGCTACCGCCGACATCCCCGCCGATTGGCCCGAGGTCGCCCTGCAACTCCCCGCGTGCGGCCTTGCTCTGGTCGCCGCGATCGCCGCTGTCATCGCGGTGCGGCCCGTCGCGGCTCCCAAGCGACCCGACAACCGTGCCTGGATGCGGGCGCGCGACCCGCAGCGAGACGCCTGAGCTCTGCGGCTCAGTCGCGCATCGCGTTGCCGATGTAGGAGTACTTCACGAAGACCTCCGCGGCGATCCCGGCCTCCTCGAGCACGCCCTGTACGGCAGCGAGCATGTAACGCGAGTCCCAGCCCATGTAGAGGAAGGCGCCGTCGCCGAGCTCGTCCCACTGCCCGTTCCAGGCGCGGGTCTCGTACACCGGGCCGCCGCGTCGGGCGCTGAACGACAGGAGATCCTGGCGGGCGTCCGCCCAGAGCCTCTTGAAGACGCGGTTGAACAAAGACGCGATGTCGTAGATCTCCCAGTGCTCGCCGCGGTACTCCACGTACGACCACTCCTGCTGCCAGCCCGGTGGGAAGCCGCGGCGCTTCTTCGCATCGAGGATGGGGGTCAGATCATCGTCGTCGATGAGCACATCGGCTCGGCGGCGCCAGACGGTGAGGAACCGCTCGATGAGCTCGACGGTGCGCCGGGAGATCGCGGCCGTGTTCCATGCCTCGAGGTCGGCGACGGATGCGGTCAGCTCGATGGCGCTGCGGCGGTACAGGCCGCGCTTGTCCGGGAACGAACGGTCGAGCGCCCGCTCCGCGAGCGGCTCCTCGAGCAGGGTGAGGTTGCCCAGTGTCGTCGCGAGTGCGCGGTGACTGTTCTGCTCGTCCTCCGAGAACTCGCTCCAGGTGCGGACGCCGTCGCCGCTCCATCCGTCGCCCGGTGCGAGCGGAACGATGTGCTCGACGTCGAGATCCGCCGCGGAGTCGAGTCCCGCGAGGCGTGCCAGCACGTACGCCGGATGCGGCAGGGGAGTGAACTTGAGGGCGATCCGCATCCGCTCGTCGGAGGGCGTGATGCGCCCGAAGGCGTGGCTCAGCGCCTCGACCCCCTCGGCTCGTGCGCGGCAGAGGCGTGCGACGAGCCGGTCATTGGTGAGCCCGGCGACCAGTCGACGCAGCAGCAGCGCCTGCAGATCCTCCAGCGTGTCGATCAGTGCGTCGCGGTCGATGAAGCCCTGCTCGTGGTCACGGTACGCAGCCATGACGAGTGGGAAGGTGCCACGCCCGAACGTGCCGAGGAAGCGAAGCTGCGCGGCAACGCCTTCGTCGGGGGCGTGCGCGGGTTCGAGGAGCACGCGGTAGATCTCCGAGTACGCCTTCCACTCGCCCGCATCCCTCTCCAGTGTCTCGGCCGCGAGCACCGGGAACTCGCCGCGGAACGCGTCGTAGACGGCGCGCGTCGTGCCCCCCGTGAGCTCGCGTCCCGTGCGCATCACCAGGTAATGGCGCCAGAAGTCCGCGATGGCGTCGCCCGTGTTCTGCTCGATCGGCAGCCAGAACCGCTCTTCGATGTCGGTCTGCTCCGCGTGCGTGAGACCCATGAGGATGTAGTTGTGGATCAGCTCGTGATCCCGCAGGGGCTCACCCGTCGAGTTCAGGCTCTCGAAGATCTGCTGCGCGTTGGCATCGGCACCGAGCGCGATGGCGACGTGCTCGAGGCGCTGGAGCCCCCGCCAGATACGGGAGGCCTCCTCCGGGCGGATCTGGCTCCGGAAGAACGCATAGTTGTCGTCGAAGCGCGATGTGCGATCCGCGGCGTCGACTTCCCGTCGGTCGAGCACCACGCTCTCGAAGACATCCGCCCATGCCCGGTGGGGGCGCAGCTTCGTGCGGTGGGTCTCGCCGCCGCGCACGAGTACATTATGCAGGCGCTCTGCCAGCGCGGGGTCGGTGTCGCGCACGGTGTGCTCGAGAGCGGCGACCAGCAGCATGAGGGTCGTGATGCGCTGCTGGCCGTCGATCAGCACGAGCTCGACGTCGTCGGAGTCCCCGCCTCGAGACGACAGGATGGAGGCCAGGAAGTGGGTGTGCCCGGCCGGGAGATCGGCGACCTGGCGGACGTCGGCCAGCAGTTGCTCGCATCCGCCGATGTCCCAGCGGTACTGCCGTTGGTACACGGGCACGACGATGGCGAGGTCGGGATCGCTGAGCCAGGCGATCGTGTTGACGGCGGTCGCATCGACGTTGGTAGCGGTGGCCATGATCCTCGATCTCGTTGCGGGCTGAGCGCGTCGCGCGGGGCGACCAGACCACTCTAGGCCGGGGTCTCGGACCTCCCGGGTATTGCCGGGGAGCCCGAGTAGGCTGACCTTACCTGGGCCAGTAAAAACGCGCTGACCCCCCACCGAAAGGCATGATTCGTCATGGGTTACATCAAGTCCGCCGCTCTCGAGGAGACCGGCTACGTCGTCCTCGACAGCTACAACCAGGAGCTCGATCCCAAAGAGTGGCTCGACATCGAGTACAACGACTGGAAGTCCTCGGGCGACACCCGGTTCGCTCCTCTTGCCAGCGCCTTCGGCGAGATCGAGTGCAACGGATTCTGGAACCACAAGCCGCCGCGCACCGACAAGGACGGCGTCTGGATCGACTCGCAGGTCGAGAAGGCCCCGAACCTCGTGCGCCGCGCGCAGGAGCCCGGCGCGAACGTCGGCCGCTGCCGTGTCATCGAACTGCAGCCCACGCCCTACGGCGACTGCCTCTACAACCTGCACCAGGACGACAACAACCGCCTGAACCCGGACGGGACCGGCTGGGTCGTGCGCGGATTCTTCAACCTGACGGACGACAAGGACAGCTACTTCGTCCTGCGTGAGAACCGCACGGACCCCCGCGGCGAGGTGCGTATCGCGCTCCCTGCCGGCGCGCAGCTGATCATCGACACACAGCGCCTCTGGCACGCGGCCACCCACAACGGCACCGACCCGCGTTACTGCCTCATCACCTCGTGGACGTCGGGCCCCGAGCTCGACGCCTACATCGAGAAGTACCACGGTGTGAACCATGTCGAGAGCGTCGAGGTCCCGCAGGACGTGCTCGAGCACGGCTACGCCGAGCAGGCGCGCAAGGATGCGGCCCGCGCCGCCTACTACGCGGCGAAGGGGCAGGCGGCCGTCCAGGCCATGAGCGAGGCCTGAGACTCTTCCTCACAACGGTGGCCCGGTCCGCACGGCGGATCGGGCCACCGTTTCGCGTGCCGACCGCCGCGCGTCAAGAGGCGGTGCCCACAGGGGACGATCGCGCAGGATGAAGCGGAACGAGGGGGAGGGTATGCAATCGAGCGAGGTGGTCATCGACGCGCCCAGAGCGCGGGCGATGCGGAAGTGGATGATCGTCATGGTCGCCTGCGTGATCTTCGGCGGAGGTGCGTTGATCGTGGCGGCGATCCTGGCGCTGATGATCTCGTCCGCGGGACTGGGGGTGGTGCCTGCCGCGCTCATTCTTGCCTTCGGAGGCTTTCTGCTCTTCGTCGTCGCGATTGTGGCGTCGTTCGTGCGCGTCGACCTGCACTCGACCGACACGAAGGCGATCGAGTTCGCCGTCGCGAGTGCGGGGTACGGACAGGTCGATGCGCGACGTGTTCTGCGCGGAGACACCGTCGTCACCTCTTCCGGGCACTGGGCGCGGATGCGGTGCACATCGGACGGACAGCGCAGTTGGATGATCGTCACTCTGACGCCTGCAGGACCGCAGCTCATGTGACCGCATCGCGTGTGGTTTTTACCCGGCGCAACCGTTTCTTTGTGTGGCTTTGTGTTGTAATGTGTTGATCCTTCGAGGAGGATCATGTACGCAACGGAGCGCCAAGCGGCGATCGAGCGAATCTTGGACGCCGAGGGACGGCTGGTCGTCGTCGACCTCGCGGAGCGCTTCGACGTCACGACAGAGACCGTGCGACGCGACCTCGCGGCCCTGGAGCAGCGCGGCGTTCTGCAGCGTGTGCACGGCGGCGCCGTCGCTCAGGGCCGCTCCAGCACCCGCGAGACGTCGATCAGCGAACGTATCCAAGAACGCAGCGACGCGAAGGGTCGGATCGCCCGCGCAGCACTGAACCTGCTCGGAGACCGCTTCAGCGGATCCGTGCTGCTGGATGCCGGCTCCACGGTCGGCGCGCTCGCGCAGGAACTGCCGTCGCATCTGGCGACGCGGGGAGGTCGAGCGGATGTGGTCACCCACTCCTTCGCCCACGCACCTCTGCTGGCGGAACAGGACGGCATCGACCTCACGCTCGTGGGCGGTCGCGTGCGTCGCGTGACTGGAGCTGCGGTCGGGGCGACGACCGTCGCCGCCATCCAGAACCTGCGTCCCGACATCGCCTTCCTCGGGACCAACGGACTCTCCGCCGCGTTCGGCCTCAGCACCCCCGACCCGGAGGAGGCTGCGGTCAAACGCGCCGCCGTCGCGGCGGCACGCCGCATCGTCGTCCTCTGCGACGCGCAGAAGTTCGACCTCGAGCTCCTCGTGTCGTTCGCACCGCTCTCGGCTCTCGACGTGCTCGTGACCGATGCGGCTCCGCCCGCCGCGCTGGCGGAAGCGCTGGAGCGCGCCGACATCGAGGTGGTGCAGGCATGATCGTCACCGTCACCGCCAATCCCTCTTTCGACCGCGCGGTCTCGCTCGCCGGGCCGCTCGAGGTCGGCGAGGTGCAGAGCGCGCGCGGCGTCCGCGAGGATGCCGGCGGCAAGGGCGTGAACGTCTCCCGCGTCGTCGCCGCCGCGGGAGCGGCGACGCTCGCCGTGCTTCCGCTGGCCGACCAAGACCCGTACGCAGCGGCGCTCGCCCACACGGGCATCCCCGTCCGGTCCGTGCCCGTGCGCGGCCACGCCCGCGCGAACCTCACACTGGCCGACCCGTACGGCACGACGACGAAGATCAACCTGCCCGGCGCCGAGCTCGACGCGGCGGATGCGGACGCGCTCATCGACACGATCGTCGCGGCCACCGCGGGTGCCGACTGGCTCGTGCTCGCGGGATCCCTCCCGCCGGGGGCGGGCGACGACTTCTACGTGCGCGTGATCCTCGCCGTCCGTGCCGCCCATGGCGACGCGACGCCGCGCATCGCCGTCGACACCTCGGGCGCCGCACTCGCGGCGGCCGTGGCCGGGGCGCGCCCGGACCTCATCAAGCCCAACGAGCATGAACTCGCCGAGCTGACCGGTGCGCCCGCCGACACCCGCGACATCGACGGCATCATCGCGCTCGCGCAGGACCTCGTCGGGCCGCGCGTCGGCGCAGCGCTGGTGACGCTCGGTGCGGCGGGTGCCCTGCTGGTCACCGAGGACGGCGTCTGGGTGGGAACAGCTCCGCGCATCACGGCCGTCAGCACGGTGGGTGCGGGTGACAGCTCCCTCGCCGGATACCTGCTCGCCGATGTCGCCGGCGCCGAGCCCGACGAACGTCTGCGCATGGGGATGCGGTACGGCGCAGCCGCCGCATCCCTTCCCGGAACCCAACCCCCGACCCCGGCGGATCTTGTGACCGCCGAGATTCCCGTGCAGCGGATCATCCGCTGACGAACCCGACCACTGGAGGTCATCGTGTCCGACACCATCACACCGGAGCTCGTCGTCCTCGACGAGGATCTCGGCGCCGACAAGGCCGCCGTCATCCGGGCCCTTGCCGCGCGCGTGGTCGCCGCGGGTCGGGCCACGGATGCCGAGGCTCTCTTCGCCGACGCCTGGGCGCGCGAGGAGAAAGATGAGACCGGCCTGCCCGGCGGCATCGCGATCCCGCACGCGAAGAGCCCCGCCGTCTCGCAGGCCTCTCTCGCCTTCGCCAGGCTGAAGCCCGCGGTCGCGTTCGGCGCCGCCGACGGTCCGGCGGATCTCGTCTTCCTCATCGCTGCCCCCGCAGACGCCGCCGAGGAGCACCTCGCCGTGCTGTCCCGTCTGGCGCGAAGCCTCATGCAGGAGTCGTTCACGAGCGATCTGCGGCAGGCCGCCGATGCGGCCGCCGTCGTGTCCACCGTGCGTCAGGCGATCGGAGAGGAGCAGGCTGCAGCGCCCGCGGCGGCACCGACGGCGCCCGCCGCATCCGTCTCCACCGCGCTCGAGGTCGACGGCCGCCCCGCGCGTATCGTCGCCGTCACCGCCTGCGCGACCGGTATCGCGCACACCTTCATGGCCGCCGACGCGCTGACCGCGGCAGGCAAGGAGCAGGGGGTCGACCTCATCGTGGAGCCTCAGGGCTCCAGTGGCTACAAGGCACTCCCGCAGAGCGTGATCGACGACGCCGACGCGGTGATCTTCGCCGTCGACGTGGATGTGCGCGAGCCGCAGCGGTTCGCCGGCAAGCCGGTCGTGCGTTCGGGTGTGAAGCGCGGTATCGAACAGCCCGTCGCGCTCATCACCGAGGCGCTCGCGGCGGCGAAGGACCCGAGCGGTGCACGCGTCCCGGCTGCGTCCGGCGGCGCCTCTGCGGCGAGCAACGCTCCCGCACGGAACGAGCGATGGGGCGCCAAGATCCAGCGCATCCTCCTCACGGGTGTGAGCTACATGATCCCGTTCGTCGCCGGCGGCGGTCTGCTGATCGCGCTCGGCTTCCTCCTGGGCGGCTACCAGGTGACAGCCGACGCGGGCAAGGTGATCATCGACAACTCGCTGTGGAACCTGCCGACGGAGAACATCACGTCGCCGCTGGGCCCCATCGGTCAGTACCTCGGCTCCGTCGCCTTCATGATCGGTGCGACGTCGATGGGCTTCCTGGTATCGGCTCTGGCCGGCTACATCGCGTTCGCGATCGCGGACCGCCCCGGCATCGCACCCGGTTTCGTCGCGGGCGCGGTGGCGGTGCTCATGAACGCCGGCTTCATCGGTGGCATCATCGGCGGTCTGCTCGCCGGTTTCATCGCCTGGTGGCTCGGTCGCCTCAACCCGCCGCGCTGGCTGCGGGGTCTCATGCCGGTCGTGATCATCCCGCTGGTCGGCTCGATCATCGCCTCGGGGCTGATGATCCTCTTCCTGGGTCGCCCGATCGCGGCTCTCATGGACGCGCTGAACGTCGGGCTGACCGACCTCGCGGGCACCGGAGCGATCGTCGTCGTCGGCATCATCCTCGGCCTCATGATGTGCTTCGACCTCGGCGGCCCCGTCAACAAGGTCGCCTACGCCTTCGCCACGGCCGGTCTCGCCAGTGCGTCGACCGCCGACATCCACGCCGTGCCGTTCCTCATCATGGCGGCGGTCATGGCCGCGGGCATGGTCCCGCCGCTGGCGATGGCGCTGGCATCGACCGTCCTCGCTCGCGGCCTGTTCACGCCCGTGGAGAAGGAGAACGGCAAGGCGGCCTGGTTGCTGGGTGCCGCCTTCATCAGCGAGGGTGCCATCCCGTTCGCTGCGGCTGACCCGCTGCGTGTCATCCCCGCCAACCTCATCGGGGGCGCCGTCACCGGCGGACTGAGCATGGCGCTCGGGGTCTCGTCCCTGGCTCCCCACGGCGGCATCTTCGTGTTCTTCGCCATCGACCCGATCTGGGGCTTCCTGGTCGCGCTCGTCGCGGGGACCCTGGTGACCGCGCTGGCGGTCGTCGCGCTGAAGAAGTGGGTCGGACGCAAGGAACTCGCTCAGGCGCAAGCGGCTGCAGCACCCGTCGCGGCCTGAGAGCATAGAAGGGTAAGACGAGAGGAATCACTCATGGCAGAACGTCAGGCGACAATCGCCAGCAGCTCGGGCCTTCACGCCCGCCCCGCCAAGCTCTTCGTGCAGGCGGTGCAGGAGAAGAAGCTCCCCGTCACGATCGCCCTCGAGGGCGGCCCCGACCTGAACGCGGGAAGCATCCTGTCGATCATCGGTCTCGGTGCCTCGCACGGCAGTGTCGTGACCCTGAAGGCGGAGGGCGAGGGGGCCGAGCAGGCCCTCGACGAGCTCGTCACGCTGCTCGAGACGGACCTCGACGCCGAGTAAGGCGCCCTTCCGACGACGAAGGCGGATGCGGACACCCACGGGTGCCGCATCCGCCTTCGTCGTTCGTGCTCAGAGGTCGAGAGTGTCGCCCGGCTCGAGCACCACGAGGTCGCCGCCGTGCTGCTCTGCGGACCACTTCAGGCGGGCTCGCCCCATGTCCTTACCGGCGACCGAGAGGGTCATGTCGTGCGTGGCGAACACCTGGCGCGGCTTCACGGCGAGCACGAAGTCCATGGCGTCGCCGATCTTCAACCAAGGCGCGCCGACGGGGGCAGCGAGCACCGCCACGTCGTGGCCCTTGGGCAGCGCGTACGAGTCGCCCGGGTAGTAGAACGTGTCATCGACCAGGACGCCCACGTTGTCGATCACCGGGATGCTCTCGTGGATGATGGCGTGGCGCCCTCCGAAGAAACGGAGATGGAACGGCTCCACCTCGACCGTGTCACCGGGCGCGACGACGGTGATGTCGTACCCCGGCGCGGCGTTCTTCACGCCCTCGGGTGCGTAGATGGGCAGTTCGGGATTGGCGGCGAGGAGCCGGTCGATGTGATCCGCCGTCCAATGATCGGGATGCTCGTGGGTGATCACGAGTGCGGCGACGTTCGCGGTGTCGGGCAGGGGAGTCGTGAACGAACCGGGGTCGATGATGAGTTTGCGGCCCTGCTTCTCGAGGGTGAGGGCGGCATGCTCGTGCTTGGTGATTCGCATGACGCGAGTCAACTCTTCGGGGGTCGTCGAGGCAACCCGACACGGATCCCGGCCTCGATTTGGCGCAACGCGAAACCGCATGGCATACTTGAACGGTTGCCACGGCAGCGGCCCCATCGTATAGCGGCCTAGTACGCCGCCCTCTCACGGCGGTAACGCGGGTTCGAATCCCGCTGGGGTCACCAACAGAAAACCCCCGGTCATTCCGGGGGTTTTCTTGTTCCCTGGATGGCTCCCGCTTCGGTGATCTCCCTCTCGTGTAGTGCGCGCGGGTCACCGAAGCAATCCCCTCAGGTCGCGTCCGGTCACGGCGTACGGTGCCGACGTCCGAGACGATCGAGGGGAGCAGGATGTGGACGTGACCGAGAAGATCGGTGAGCTGGCGACGGCCGCGAGCATCCGCGTCGCGGCGGCAGAGTCGCTGACCGGCGGGCAGGTGTGCACGGCTCTCGGGGCGACGCCGGGCGCATCCGACTGGTTCGCCGGAGGGGTCGTCGCCTACACGATCGAGACGAAGAATCTCGTGCTCGGGGTGCCCGAAGACATCGACCCGTGTTCGGCGGAGTGCGCGCGGACGATGGCTGCGGGGGTGCGCGATGCGCTGGAGGTGGATGCGGCCGTCGCGACGACGGGCGTGGGCGGGCCCGATCCGCAGGACGGGCACGCGCCCGGAACCGTCTTCATCGGCTGGGCGCGGGGGCCGCATGCCGGAGCGCGCGAGTTCTCCTTCGAGGGGGACGACCCGGAGCGGATCGTCGAGGCGACCACGCACGCGGCGCTCGAGATGCTCGCCGAGGTACTGGAGGGCGCGTCAGACGTCGACGACAGCTGACGGCTCAGTGGTGCGGCACGACGGGGACGGTCCCGTCATCGCGCAGCAGGATCCCGTCCTGCACGGCACCGAGGGCCGGGGTCACCAGCACCGCGATGAGCGCGGCGGCGGCGAGCAGCTGGCCGACCCGCAGATGCTGCGCGGGGACGTTGCGACGCGTGGCTGCTGCCGCACAGGCTCCGAGCGCCACGCTGAGCGCGACGCACACCGCGACCCCCACGATGCTCGTGTGTGCGGGCTCGCTCGCCAGCAGCGACGTGGCGACGAGCACCGCGAGGAGGGTCCCCGCCGTGATCCAACGAGGAGCGAGGAGACGGCCGGCTCGGAGTGTCGCGATGCCCCATCCGAGTCCGCCGAGCCCGAGCGCAGCCGCACCGACGCCGAGGACTCGATTCGCCGACGTGGCGTCCGGGAGGACGACGGCGCCTGCACCGAGGGCTGCGAGCACGAGCGCTGCGCCCCACGCGAGCGCGGCCGGCCACGGGCCGGCGAGCAGTGCTGCCCGCCGGCCCGGAGCCTCGCTCGTGTGCTGAACGCTCATGCCGTGGCGACGCGGGCGCCGCGGTCGGCACCGACGCCGATGGCCAGCAGCACGACGGCGCTGCCGAGGTGCAGGAAGTGGTCGGGGACGTTGAGCGCCAAGATGTTGGCGGCGGTGCCCACGAGGAAGAACCCGGCCACGCCGAGGAGCAGGTAGGCCGCGCCGACGACGGTGTTCACCGTCTTGGCCGCCCGGACGTTCGCGAGACCCGCGACGAGCAGTGCCCCACCGATGAGGAGGTGGGCGACGTTGTGCAGCGGGTTCACGGCGAAGATTCCGAGGAGAAGCCCGCCCTCGGTGGCGAGGAACCCGACGCCACCGGTGACGGCGAAGCCGAGGAGGCCGACGAGGAGATAGATCGCGCCGAAGACGGTCGCGACGATGCGGTTCGGGGAAGAGCTCATGATGACCTCCGGTCTAGGGAGGACGCGACCGTGTGCCGCATCCATCACTTGTTCGTGACGGGGGCGAGAACGGATGGGAGCACTTTCAGGCTGCTCACAGAGATGGGGCGCCGCTCCAGAAGGAACGACGCTCCGAACTCGACCTGCGTCAGGTCGTGATGGCGAACATCGCATCCGTGGTGGGCAGACCGCTCGGCGACCCACCCGCGGCCTCCACGGTGACGGCGATCACGTCGCCGGGCTGGAACGCGCCGTCGAGCTCCGAGACGGCGTCGTCAGCCGAGAAGGTGCCGGCCGGAAGCGGGGCGCCGTCGCGGATGAACCACATCTCGAACGTCTTGTCCTCATCGAGCGTCGGCATCCCGTCCGTGACGAGCACCGCCCGTCCCGTGGATGCGGACCAATGCGCGGTTGCGGACGCGCCATCGTCGAGCGTGACGCTCGCCGACTGCGCGTCGGGGGCGTCCTGGATCTGCTCCAGGGCGACCTGAGCGCCGTCCTCGGGGGTCAGCAGTCGCCCGAGCGAGAGGCCGCCGATGCCGAGCGCGAGGATGAAAGCGAGAGAGGCCGCGAGCGCGAACCACATCCGTGAGCGGGGACGGCGCGGCGCCGGAGCGGGACGTGGCGCGGCGGGAGCGGTCGATCGAGGCGGGTCCTGCGGAAGCGCGGCGATCCGCGACAGCAATGCGTCGCGCACCTGCGGACGGGGTACCACGTCGCCCACGCCCTCGGCAAGAGCCGCTGCGGTGTCGAGTTCGGTGGCTACGATCGTGTCCCAGGCAGGATGGGCTGCGAGCAGCTCCTGGAAGCGCATCTCGTCTTCGGCGGCAAGAGCGTTCAGTGCATGGCCGGCCGCGAGGTCGCGGAACTCTTCTTCTTCGTCCATCACTGCACCCCCATCCTGGTTCGCAATCTGCTCAGTCCATCACGCATGCGTGTCTTCACGGTTCCCAGTGGCGCCCCGACGAGCGCGGCGATCTCGGTCTGAGAGTAACCGCCGTAGTAGGCGAGGACGATCGTCTCGCGCTGCGCTTCGGGTAGCCCGGCGAGCGCCTCGGAGACGCGCCCGCCCTCGATCTTCAGTTCCACCGTCTCGGCGACGCCGTCATATGCGACGTCGAGATCGCGAAGGCCGACGCGTGTATCACGATCAGCGCTGGCCTGCGACGCCCGCACGCGGTCGACGGCTCGGCGGTGCGCGATGGTGAGAACCCACGACCTTCCTTGTCCTCTGTTCGGAGCGAAGCGCGAAGCGGATTGCCAGATCTCGAGAAAGACCTCCTGCAGCACCTCCTCGCTCTGCGAAGGGTCGACGAGGACGCGACGGATGAGGCCGAACGCGCGCGGCGACAACATGTCGTACAGCTGCGCGAAGGCGTTCTGATCGCCCCCGGCGATCGCGGTCAGCAGCATCGCCACATGATCGATTCCCCCCGAGCCGTCCTCGGGAACCTCGACGCCGTCGATCACCACAGTCACCAGCATGCCTCATCGGGCACCATGACCCCGGGGGCGCGCGGTGAAGAGCGCTGCGTGATAGAGCTGCTCAGCCTGCCTCAGGCGGGTCCGTCGGTTGCAGTGGGACCGACGCGACGGGCTGGGCTCGGCGCGTGCGCCGGCGACGAACCACACGCCGCACGGCCCACACGACGACGCCGGCGACGGCGAGCACGGCGAGCCACGGCAGAAGAAAACCGAAACCGATGACGATCCCGTTCACGGTCGCGACAAGTCCCGCCCACCCGGCGGCGATTCCGTCGCCGAGGCCGGCAGGATCTGCGTGCGGCGCAGCGTCCCTCGGAGCGAGGCTGACGGTCAACGTCGACATCGCGACCTCATCCTCCAGCATCTTCAGCTGCTGTCGGTCCGCCTCCAACGCGGCCTGACGATCGGCGAGCGCGGACTCGGCGGCAATGAGGTCCGAGACGGAGCCCGACTGCGCGAGCAGTTCGGTGAGGCGCGCCACGGAGGTCTCCTGCGCTGCGATCCGTGCGCGCAGGTCGACAGCCTGATCGGTGACGTCGATGCGGTCCACGGATGACGCCGACACGGTTCCCAAGGCGCTGACCTGGTCGATCACGTCTTGCAGGCGCTCCGCGGGAACCCGCACCGTGATGGAACTCTGCGCGGGCACGGGGTACGCGATATCCGTTGCGGCCGGCGAGTCCGCCATGTTCGATGACGAGACATAGCCCTGCAGGCCCGTCACGATCGCGGTGATCTGCTGTTGGGTGTCCTTCGGGTCGTCGACCGTCATCTGCAGCCACCCCGTGGCGGACACCTCGCGACCCGCATCCGTCGCTGCGGACCGGCCGCCATCAGCGCCGGCGATGTCCTGCGCCGCGATGGCACCCTCCTGGGTCTGGACCCCGAGAGGTGGCGAGTCGGAGAGCGACACCGCGCTCGACACCTCCGATCCGCGTCCACCGAGGACGACGGGGGAGACGAGTGCCGCCAGCGCGACGACCGCGACACCTGCGGCGGCGACGGCCCACCCGCCGCGCCGTCGCGCCCGTCGGCGCATCCGGTCGAATTCGAGATCGCGATCGATGCCGCGCTCGATCCGGTCGATCTGCTCTGCGGTAGGTCCCTCCGGCAAGGAGCGTTCCTGCCCCCGGTCCCGGTCGTCGATCGTCATGATGCGTTCCCCTCCTGGACGGTGCCGCGCAGGCGGCTGCGGATGCGGGAGAGACGGTTACGGACGGCGCCGTGGGTGAGGCCCAGCTCGGTGGCCGCGGCCTCGTAGGCGTACCCGTGCGCGGTGCACAGGACGAAGAGCTCGCGATCGAGATCGTCGAGTCTTGCCACCTCTCGAGCGACGCGATCGGCCAGCTCGGAGTCGATGACCGCCTGTTCCACGTCGATCGGGGACGGCATGCGCTCGTCGAGCGTCGCGCCCACGTGGTCGCGTTCGCGGCGCAGCGCCCGCAGGCGGTTCGCGCACACCAGACGACAGATCGTCGCGAACCAGGGGAGAGCCGAGGCTCCCTCCAGCCGGAAGCCGCGAAGCTTCCGCCAGGCGGTCACGAATGTCTCCTGTGCCGCGTCCTCGGCGTCCGCGGTCGTCGGCAGCAGGATCGCCGCGATGCGGTAGACCGCGTCGATGTTGCCGCGATACAGCGCGCGGAAGGCCTCCTGGTCTCCGTGCGACGCGCGCGCGATCAGCTCCCCATCGCTGGTCATCGTGCCCCAATCCCTCAGCGCCGGACGCGCCGACGTCTTCTCTCACCCTCAGGTGTCCTCGGCCGCCCGATCGTCTCAGATCCGCATAAACTGTGGCGTCCGCCGATTCCGAAAGGCTCTCATGGGCTTCGAGATCCCGGTGTGGTTCCAGATCGTCGCGCTGATCGCGCTCGTTCTGATCCTGGCCGCCGACCTTCTCCTCATCCTCCGTCGACCCCACCTCCCCTCCGCCCGTGAGGCGACGCTGTGGGTCGTGTTCTACGTGTCGCTCGCGCTCGTCTTCGCCCTCATCCTGTTGTGGGTCTCCGGCAGTGCGGATGCGGCGGGGCAATTCGTGGCCGGGTGGTTGACGGAGTACAGCCTCTCGGTCGACAACCTGTTCGTCTTCGTCCTGCTCATGGGGCAGTTCGCCGTCCCGCGCAAGTACCAGCAGGAGGTGCTGATGGTGGGGATCATCATCGCCCTCGTGCTGCGAGGCATCTTCATCGCGTTCGGTGCCGTTCTGATCGACAACCTCTCGTGGATCTTCTACGTCTTCGGGCTCTTCCTGGTCTGGACGGCCTGGCGTCAGGCTTTCCCCGGCGACGACGAGCACGGCGAGCAGCGCGAGAACGCCGTCGTGCGGATGCTGCGGCGCTTCGTCCAGATCAGCGACCAGTACGAGGGGTCGAAGCTGCGCACGGTTGTCGGCGGCAAGAAGGTCTTCACCCCGATGCTGCTCGTGTTCGTGGCGATCGGCTTCACCGACCTCGTCTTCGCGATCGACTCGATCCCCGCGATCTTCGGCATCACGCAGAGCGCCTTCATCGTCTTCACCGCGAACATCTTCGCCCTCATGGGGCTGCGCCAGCTCTACTTCCTGCTCGGTGGACTGCTCGACCGTCTGCGTTACCTCCACTACGGGATCGCGTTCATCCTCGCCTTCATCGGCGTGAAGCTCTTCCTCCACGCGCTGCACGAGAACGAGCTGCCCTTCATCAACGGCGGTCACGGCGTCGAATGGGCGCCCGACATCTCCGCGTGGGTCTCGCTCATCGTGATCGTGGTCGCGATGGCGACCGCAACCATCGCGAGTCTCGTGGCCGCGCGCCGCGAGGCCGCATCCGTCGACGAGGGCTGAGCCGCCCGATCAGAACGAGCGCAGATTCGCGCCGAGGCCGGCGTCGCCGTACTCGCGGCGCAGGATGCCGCGGCGGCGGAGGAGCGGCACCAGCTCGTCCAGCATGCGGTGCACGGTGACCGGATGCACATCGCCCCACAGCAGAACGCCGTCGTTGCCCCAGTCGCCCAACTGCTCGATGCGATCCGCGAGCTCGCCCGCCGTCCCCACCCACCCGGTGCCGTCCGAGATGCGGCCGAGGCGCGCGTGCGCGGCGAGGATCTCCCGCAGCGGCGTCTCGCGCGCGTCATGGTCGCCGACGAGCCGGCGGATGCTGCCGTGCGACACGTGTCCGGCGAACAGCCCGTCGGGCAGCGGTCGGTCGAGATCGAGCGCGGTGAGGTCGGTCTCCAGATCCGAGGACTGGCGCCGGGCGATCGCGCGCAGCGCGGATTCGTCGGGCGTGCGGGACGCGGCCACGAGCCGGTCCGCCTCCTCGGCGGAAGAGACGAGCACGGGCTGGATCGCGAACAGCACCTTCACGTCCGACGGGTTGCGGCCGCGCTCGCGCGCGGCCCGATGGATGCGCTCCCGGTAGGCGCGCACGCTCGCCTCGTCCAGAGGGGCGAGCGCGAGTTGCACGTCGGAGTGCGCTCCGGCGAACGCAAGGCCCCGTTCCGACCCGCCCGGTGACACGATCGCGGGTTCACCGTCGCTGAACGGCAGTGCGTTCAGTGGGCCGTCGAATCCGAAATGCTCGCCGCGATGGCGGACGGCCCGCATCCGCGTCCCGTCCGCATAGCGGTCGTCGTCGCGGTCGAGGATCAGTGCGCCCTCGTCCCAGCTCCGCCACAGCGAGCGGATGCCGTCCAGCCACTCCTCGGCGCGGTCGTAGGCGGCATCGTGCCCGAGCGGCGCGTCGGTCCCGAAGTGACGGGCACTGCCGGTGTCGGTCACCACGTTCAGTCCCAGCCGGTGGCCGCTCAGGTGCTGCAGCGACGCGAACTGCCGGGCGGCCGTGTAGGGCAGGTACGCCGCGGGATTCACGGTGGGGACGACTCCCAGGTGCCGGGTCGCCGCGAACAGATACGGGGCCAGCACGAAGGGATCGTGTTTGGGGCCGCCGAAGGCGTGCCGCACCCGCAGATCGATCGTCTCCGCGGATCCGAGCGAGGGCGCATCCTCGATGATCAGCAGATCGAACCCTGCCTGCTCCAAGGTGCGCGCGGACTCCTGGTAGAGGTGCGGAGCCGTCCAGTCGTAGTCCCAGTCCAGGCTGGGCAGTCCCCAGCCGTGCGGACCGAACCCGCGGGCCAGGAACCAGCCGAAGTGCTGCGGACGGCTCACCCGATGACCTCGATCGTGCGTGCGGATGCCGCGAGGGCGGCGGCCTTGAGCGCCCGCTCGAGATCGGCGATGAGGTCGTCGGCGTCCTCGATACCGATCGACAGCCGCAGCGTTCCCGGATACACGCCGAGCGCGGCGCGCGCATCGTCGGTGTGCTGCGCGTGACTCGTCGTGGCCGGATGCAGCACGAGTGAGCGGACGTCGCCGAGATGGGTCATGTGGGTCACGACCTGTACCGCCTCGACGAAGGCGCGTGCCGCCGTCTCGCCGCCGTGCAGCGTGAAGGTGAACACCGACCCGGCGCCGCGGGGGAGAAGGCGCTCGGCGAGGGCGTGATGCGGATGGCTCGCGAGTCCCACGTAGTCGACCGACGCCACCTCGTCGCGGCTCTCGAGCCACGCCGCGATCCGTGCTGCATTCGCCGACTGCTCTCGCACCCGAAGATGCAGCGTCTCGATGCCCTGCGAGACGAGGAAGGCGTTCAGCGGCGAGGGCGTGGGGCCCAGCCGCGGGGCGACGGACTCTCGCACATAGGCCAGACGCGCGCGGGCGCCGTGGCGTTCCCACACGCTCGGCGCGCCGTCGTGGCGCGCGTTCACCAGCTGGGGGAAGAGCGCCCCCGAGCGGGCGGCGTCGAAGCGGCCGTCGTCGACGATCACGCCGCCGAGGGCCGCACCGTGGCCGGCGAGGAACTTGCTCGCCGAATGGACGACGACCGCCGCGCCCAGCTCGATCGGTCGCACGAGGTAGGGGGTCGCGAACGTGTTGTCGACGACGAGCGGGATGCCGAGGCCGTCCGCCACGGCGGCGATGGCGGGCACGTCCAGCAGATCGTTGCGCGCATTGCCGATGGACTCCGCGAACAGGGCACGGGTCTCGGGCCGGATCGCGTCCTGCCACGCGCGCGGGTCCGCGATGTCGTCGACATAGGTGACCGTCACCCCGAACCGGGAGAGCAGGTCGTTCACCAGCCCGCGCGTTCCCTCGTAGATGTGGGTGGAACTGACCAGGTGATCACCGGCCGAGAGCAGCGACAGCAGCGCGACGGAGACGGCCGCCTGGCCGCTGCCGACGAACACCGCGCCGGCGCCGCCCTCCAGTTCGGCGAGGCGGCGCTCGAGGGCGTCGACGGTCGGGTTGCCGGTGCGCGTGTAGCCGTAGCCGTCGCCCGTCGCGAAGTGCGCGGCCGCGTGGTCGAAGTCGTCGAAGCGGAAGCCGGCGGTCATGTAGACCGGGACGGTGCGCGATGCCGCATCCGTCCAATCGGTGCCGCTGTGCACCTGTCGCGTGGCGAATCCGTGGGTGGGTTCGGTCATGAGGGTCCTGCCGTCTCGGGTCGCAGCAGCCTAAGAGCGCAGACCGCTCGCGGGCGAGTGCGCCGACACACAACGTCACCTGGGCGCCCGTGCGGGTGGGCCGCGGCCCCGGAGCTCGGTGGTAGCCTGTGCGGGTGCGGATCGCTCGCCTTCTCCTTCGCAGCCGCGACGAGTCCTAGACCCAGGCCTCCCTCGTCGCGGAGTTCGTTGCGGGCTTGATCCACCGTCATCTCAGGAGAACGACAGCATGAGCAATCCCGATCACTCCGCGGCGTCCGCGCCGCGCACCCTGGCCGAGAAGGTCTGGGACAACCACCTGGTGGTCAAGGGCGAGGACGGCCAGCCCGACCTCATCTACATCGACCTGCACCTCGTGCACGAGGTCACGAGTCCGCAGGCCTTCGACGGTCTCCGCGCCGAAGGGCGGGGTCTGCGGCGCCTCGACCTGACGATCGCGACCGAGGATCACAACACCCCGACGCTCGCGATCGACAAGCCGATCGCAGACCCGACCAGCCGCCTGCAGATCGAGACGCTGCGCCGCAACGCCGCCGAGTTCGGTGTGCGCATCCACTCGCTGGGCGACGCCGAGCAGGGCATCGTGCACGTCGTCGGTCCACAGCTGGGGCTGACCATGCCGGGCATCACGGTCGTGTGCGGCGACTCGCACACCTCCACCCACGGCGCCTTCGGGGCGATGGCCTTCGGCATCGGCACGAGCGAGGTCGAGCACGTCATGGCTACACAGACCCTGCCGCTGAAGCCGTTCAAGACCATGGCCATCACGGTCGAGGGAACGCTGCGCCCGGGCGTCACCGCGAAGGACATCATCCTCGCCGTCATCGCGAAGATCGGAACCAATGGCGGGCAGGGCTACGTGCTCGAGTTCCGCGGCAGCGCCATCCGCGCCCTCTCGATGGAGGGGCGTATGACGATGTGCAACATGTCGATCGAGGCGGGCGCGCGCGCCGGCATGGTCGCCCCGGACGAGACCACGTTCGCGTATCTGAAGGGCCGTCCGCACGCCCCGAAGGGGCAGGACTGGGAGGATGCGGTCGCTTACTGGCGCACGCTCCCGAGCGACGAGGGCGCCGTCTACGACGCGGAGGTCTTCCTCGACGCGGACGAGCTCGAGCCCTTCGTGACCTGGGGCACGAACCCCGGTCAAGGGGTGTCGCTGAACGACGTCGTACCGACGCCGTCCGAGATCGCGGACCCGAACGAGCGCGTGGCCGCCGAACGCGCGCTGCAGTACATGGATCTCGTCCCCGGCACGAAGCTGAAGGACGTCCCCGTGGATGCGGTCTTCATGGGCTCGTGCACCAACAGTCGCATCGAGGACCTGCGCGCATTCGCGTCTATCGTCAAGGGCCGCAAGAAGGCCGAAGGCGTGCGGGTCATGGTCGTGCCCGGCTCCGCCCGCGTCCGGCTGGAAGCGGAAGCCGAGGGACTGCACCGCATCTTCGAGGAGTTCGGGGCGGAGTGGCGTTTCGCCGGATGCTCGATGTGCCTGGGCATGAACCCCGATCAGCTCGCTCCGGGCGAGCGGTGCGCATCCACGTCGAACCGCAACTTCGAGGGTCGGCAGGGCAAGGGCGGGCGTACGCACCTGGTGTCGCCGCTCGTCGCTGCGGCGACCGCGGTGCGCGGAACGCTGTCCAGTCCGGGGGATCTCGATCCCGTCGAAGAGCCGGCGATCGTCGGGGCGGGGGTCTGACATGGAGAAGTTCAGCGTTCACACCGGTGTCGCCGCCGCCCTCAAGCGTTCCGCCGTCGACACGGACCAGATCATCCCCGCGGTCTACCTGAAGCGGGTGACCAAGACGGGCTTCGAGGATGCGCTGTTCGCCAACTGGCGCCAGGATCCCGACTTCGTGCTGAACCAGCCGATCTTCGCTCAGAGCTCGATCCTCGTCGCCGGGCCCGACTTCGGCACCGGCTCGAGCCGTGAGCACGCGGTCTGGGCCCTGCGCGACTACGGATTCAAGGTCGTGCTGAGCCCCAAGTTCGCCGACATCTTCCGCGGCAACGCGGGCAAGCAGGGACTCGTGACGGGTGTCGTGACCGAGGCCGACATCGAAGCTCTCTGGGCGGCGATCGACGCGCAGCCCGGCATGGAGATGACGGTTGATCTGACGGCACGCGAGGTCGTCGCGGGCGAACTCCGAGTCCCGTTCGAGATCGACGATTACACTAGATGGCGGTTGCTGGAGGGTCTCGACGACATCGGGCTCACGCTCCGCAACGAAGACAAGATCGCCGCCTACGAAGCGCGACGCGAATCCTGGAAGCCGCGGACACTCCCGCCCCTTCCCGCACAGTGAGGCACCGCATATGACACTTCTCGGGCAGACCACCGAGTCCTCCAGCCCTCTCGCGGAGGAGGCGGAGATCCTCGAGATCCGCGGCGGACGACCTCTTCGGGGCACCGTTGAGGTCAAGGGTGCGAAGAACCTCGTGACCAAGGCGATGGTCGCTGCCCTGCTGGGTGAGAGCCCGAGCCTGCTGCGCGATGTGCCCATGATCAGCGACGTCGCCGTGGTGCGTTCGTTGCTCGAGGTGCACGGCGTGCGCGTGGCCGAGGGCGACGAGCCCGACTCGCTCGTGCTCGACCCGCGCGACGTCGAGAGCGCCCACATGGAGGAGATCGACGCGCACGCGGGTGCGTCCCGCATCCCGATCCTCTTCTGCGGGCCTCTGCTGCACCGGCTCGGGCAGGCGTTCATCCCCGACCTCGGCGGATGCCGCATCGGCGACCGTCCGATCGACTTCCACCTCGATGCGCTCCGCAAGTTCGGCGCGATCGTGGAAAAGCTCCCGAGCGGCATCCGCCTGTCCGCCCCGCGGGGTCTGCACGGCGCCAACATCCACCTGCCCTACCCGAGCGTCGGGGCCACGGAGCAGGTGCTGCTGACCGCCGTGCGTGCGCAGGGCGTCACGGAACTGCGCAACGCCGCGATCGAGCCCGAGATCATGGATCTGATCGCGCTGCTGCAGAAGATGGGCGCGATCATCTCCTACGAGCCCAACCGGGTCATCCTCATCGAGGGCGTCCCGAAGCTCAACGGCTACGACCACCGTGCCATCTTCGATCGCAACGAGGCCGCCAGCTGGGCCAGCGCGGCCATCGCGACGGACGGCGAGATCTTCGTCGCCGGCGCGCGGCAGCAGGAGATGCTGACCTTCCTCAACGTGCTCCGCAAGATCGGTGCGCACTTCGAGGTGCGGGAGGACGGCATCCTGTTCGCCCGCGGCGACGCGCTGCAGCCCGTCACGGTCGAGACCGACGTGCACCCCGGCTTCATGACGGACTGGCAGCAGCCGCTCATCGTCGCCCTGACGCAGGCGACCGGACGCTCGGTCGTGCACGAGACGGTGTATGAGAATCGCTTCGGCTTCACCCAGGCCCTGGTCAAGATGGGCGCCGACATCACGGTGTACCCGCACGGTCTGCAGGAGGGACCGCGTCGCGTGCCGCGCCGCTCGCTCGAGCAGGCCGCGGTCATCACCGGACCGACCCCGCTGCACGGCGCCGACATCACGGTTCCGGACCTGCGCGGCGGATACAGCCACGTCATCGCGGCGCTGGCCGCGGAAGGCACCTCGACGGTGCGCAACATCGGGATCATCCGCCGCGGTTACGCGGACTTCCTCGCGAAGCTGACCGCGCTCGGCGCCGACTTCGACGTCATCGGCTGATGGCGCCGGAGACGCACCGTCGGCGGCGCGCGTCGACGGAGAAGACACGGCCGAGCGTCTTCTGGCTGCTCGGTGGGATCGTCGTGCCGTTCGTCGGCCTGATCGCCAAGATCGAGATCGAGGGCGAGGAGAACCTGCCCGAAGAGGGCCCGTTCGTGCTGGCCCCCAACCACCACAGCGAGATCGACCCGCTTCTCGTGGCCGTCGCCGTCTGGCGGATGGGTCGCGCCCCGCGGTTCATGGCGAAGGAGAGCCTGTTCCGGGTTCCCGTGCTCGGCTGGGCGCTGCGCGCGACCGGAATGATCCCGGTGGCTCGCGCCTCCAGCGCCGCCGCTGCGAAGCAGTCGCTCGATACGGCGCGTCACCTGGCGGAGCGTCGCGCCGGCGTCATCGTCTATCCCGAAGGCACCCTCACGCGCGATCCCGATCTGTGGCCCATGCGCGGAAAGACCGGGGCGGCGCGCTTGGCGCTGGCCGGCGACATCCCCCTCATCCCGATGGCCCAGTGGGGTGCGCAGCAGATCATGCCGCGCTACGGCAAGTTCCGGTTGTGGCCGCTGCGCAAGCGGGTGCGTGTGCTGGTCGGTCCGTCGATCGCCCTGGAGGAGTACCGCGACCGTGCCGCCCACCCCGCGGCACAGGCGGAGCTCACGACGCGCGTCATGGACGAGATCGCCGGGCTGCTGTCTGAGCTCCGCGGCGAACCCGCTCCGGCGGCGCGCTGGGAGCCCGGAGCTCACGGACAGAGCGAGACGGGCCGTCTTGAGTAGGCGCACCTCGACCCCCGTGACGCGCGTCGCCGTCCTCGGCGCGGGCAGTTGGGGCACCACCTTCGGCAAGATCCTTGCGGACGGTGGTGCGAATGTGGTCATGTGGGCGCGCCGCCCCGAGCTCGCGAACGAGATCCACACCGGCAAGCGCAACACCAAGTACCTTCCCGGAATCAATCTGCCGCGCACGATGACCGCGACCTCGCACCTCGCGGAGGCGCTCGAGGGCGCCGATCAGGTCTACCTGTCGATGCCGAGTCAGGCGCTCCGAGAGAACCTCGCGGGGGTCCGGCCCCTGCTCGAGGGAAGCTCCGTGCCCGTCGTCTCCCTCATGAAGGGCGTCGAGAAGCGCACCGGGCTCCGGATGAGCCAGGTCATCGAGCAGGCACTCGGGTGCGATCCGGCGCGCATCGCGGTGGCGTCCGGCCCGAACCTCGCGCTCGAGATCGCCCAGGAGCAGCCCACCGCCGCGGTCATCTCCTCGATCAGCCCCGAGACCGCGGAGATCGTGGCCCGCGCGGCGCGTAACCGCTACTTCCGGTCGTTCGTCAACACGGACGTGATCGGCACAGAGTTCGGCGGCGTGCTGAAGAACCTGATCGCGGTCGCGATCGGGATCGTCGACGGGGTCGGCTACGGCGAGAACACGAAGGCGTCGATCATCACCCGCGGTCTGGTCGAGATGACGGATTTCGCCGTCGCCCAGGGCGCCCAGCCCGAGACGTTGCAGGGGCTTGCCGGGCTCGGCGACCTGATCGCCACGTGCCAATCGCCCCTCAGCCGGAACAACACCGCCGGCAGGCTTCTGGGGCAGGGGTACAAGTTCCAGGACGTCGTGGCGCAGATGCAGCAGACCGCGGAGGGACTCGCATCCGTCGCTCCGATCCTCCAGCTGGCCAAGGCGAGCGGCGTGCAGATGCCGATCGTCGAGCAGGTCAAGCGCGTGCTGGACGGCACGATGAACCCGCGTGAGATCGCCCCCCACCTGACCACCGACGACGACACCCCGCAGGGGGAGAGGACCCAGCATGGACAAGCCGGTAGTGGTGGTGCTCTTTGGCGGTCGCTCCAGCGAGCATTCGATCAGTTCCGCCACGGCGGGCGGGGTTCTGGGCTCGCTTGACCGCGAGCGCTACCGGGTGATCCCGGTCGGCCTCACCCGCGAGGGCGCGTTCGTGCTCGAAGACGACGATCCTGACAAGTTCGCGCTCATCGCCGGTCGCCTGCCCGCCGTGGTCGACAACGGCACGCGCATCATCTGGCCCGAGGCCGTGGGCGACAGGCAGCTGCGTGTCCGCGACGCGGACGGCGCCGTGCGCGAGTTGGGTGCGGTGGACGCGGTGCTGCCGATCCTGCACGGCTCGCACGGTGAGGACGGCACCATCCAGGGCTTCTTCGACACGCTCGAGCTGGCCTACGCCGGCGGCGGAGTGATCGACTCCGCCCTGTGCATGGACAAGCACTTCATGAAGGTCGCGCTGCAAGCGGACGGCATCCCGGTCTCACCCGGGGTGACGGTGCGCCGTGCCGATTGGAACGATGACACGGATGCGGTACGTCCGCGCCTCGCGCACCTCGAGCTTCCCTGGTTCGTCAAGCCGGCTCGCGCGGGCTCCAGCGTGGGTGTTTCGAAGGTGCATTCCGTCGACGAGCTCGACGCGGCCCTGCGGATCGCCTTCGGAGAAGACGACAAGGTGCTCGTCGAGCAGGGCATCGTCGGACGCGAGGTCGAGGTGGGTGTCCTCGAGGGCCGCGACGGCGTCGTGCGCGCCTCTCTTCCGGGCGAGATCGTCTTGAGCTCCCGCGAGTTCTACGACTTCGAGGGCAAGTACCTCGGCGGCGACGGGGTGGATGTGGTGTGCCCCGCGGACATGACCGATACCGAGATCGAAGCGGTTCGCGCCATGGCGTTGCGCGCCTTCGCGGCCGTCGACGGCCGCGGGCTCGCACGCGTCGACTTCTTCCTGACCGCCGACGGTCCGATCGTCAACGAGTTGAACACGATGCCCGGCTTCACGCCGATCTCGATGTTCCCGAAGTGCTGGATCGCGTCCGGCCTCAGCTACTCGGAGCTGCTCTCGGAACTCATCGAGACGGCGCTTGCGCGGCGCTGACGCCTACGAGGTGCCGGGGCGTGCGGTGCACTCCCCGTCCTTGGGCAGCTTCGCGACCAGCGAGGAGAGACTGTCGAGCACGTCGACGCTGGAGACCACGTCGTTGTCGAGGTAGATTTCCACGGCGGGCGTGCGCCCGAAGCTCGTGAGGCGATACCTGGGCGCGTCGCTGTCGTCGACGAGCCAGTCCACGCCCGACACCGTCTGACAGACGAGGGTCGAGGGTCCCGGCGGTGTCACGCCGCAGGTCAGGATCACGGCGGCCGGGTCGCCCCACGCCCCTGTCGCCTGCGCGTCCGTCCACCGACGGTCCTGGCCCGCCACATTCTGGGGCAGGTAGGCCGTCACATCCGCGCAGCGCGGGTCGTTCGCGGCCGGCGCGGGTTCGAGCGCGACCGTGCTGCTGCAGCCGGTGAGGGCGAGCAGCACGAGGGCGACGGCTGCCAGGCGGCCGAGTCGGGGGCGGATCACCCTCCCAGGCTAACCCCGGGCGCGGCCGCATCCGTCTCGGGTGAGCGACGCGGAAGGTAGCGTGGCGGGGTGGACGAGCGCACCGAGACGACTGTGGCAGAGCTCAGCGAGCGGGAGATCCTGCGCCGCATCCTGGCACGTGTCGGGACGGGCTCCGCCGTCGTCGGACCCGGCGACGACGCGGCGGTGCTGGCGCCTGCAGGGCAGATCGTCGCGACCGTGGACACCCTGGTACACGGCCCGGACTTCCGGCTCGCGTGGACCGGAGGTTTCGACCTCGGCTGGAAGGCCGCCGCCGTGAACCTCGCGGATGTGGCCGCCATGGGTGCGCGTCCCACCGCATTGCTCGTCGCGCTCGCGATGCCGGAGGACACGACGATCGGTTTCGTCGAGGCCGTGGCGGACGGCCTGCGGGCGGCGTGCGACGAGCTCGCCCCCGGGTGCGCCGTGGAGGGCGGTGACCTGACGGTCTCCGACACGCTCACCGTCGCCGTCACCGCGTTGGGGGAGCTCGACGGTCCCGCGGTGCTTCGATCCGGCGCGCGGGAGGGCGACACCGTCGCGGTCGCGGGGGATCTGGGCGGCGCGGCGCGCGGATTGCGACTCCTGTTCACCCGCTTCCGCGACGCCGACGCGCGCCCCGTGCCGGTCGATCCGCAGGCGCTCACGGATGCGGAGCGCGAGGACATCGCGGCGCAGTTGCGCCCGCATCCGCCGATCGCCCTCGGGTCACGGGCGGCGGCGGCGGGCGCGCGCGCCATGATGGACGTGTCCGACGGTCTCGTGCTGGACGCGACGCGCCTGGCAGACGCCTCGGGCGTCACGATTGCGCTCGACACCGCAGCGCTCGGTCCGGATGCGGAGATCGCGCTCAGCGGCGGAGAGGATCACGCGCTCTTGGCGGCCTTCCCCGCGTACCTGGATCTTCCCGACGGCTTCCGTCGGATCGGCACCGTGCGTGCGCGCGGCGAGCATCCGGTCACGGTGGACGGCGCGAGTCCCGCCGATCGCGGTGGATGGGATCCCTACGCCGACTGGGATGCCGGGCGCGGCTGAGCCCACCACAGCGCGGTGTCGCCGTGACGGCGCTCGCGCACCTGCTCCAGGTCCGCGAGATCCCAGTCGGGCTCGGTGGAACGCTTGGCCCGCTCGACGACCACCAGAGCGTCGGCGGAGAGCAGAGGGCGCAGCAGCGCGAGCGCTTCCGCCAGATCCTCGTCGGCGATGTCGTAGGGCGGGTCGAGGAACACGAGGTCGTACTCGGCGCCCCCCTGACGAAGGAAGGCGTTCACCGTGCTGCGGTGGGCCCGGGCCGTCGCGCCGGCGGCGCGGGCGATCACCTCGGCGTTGCGCCGCACCACGGCGGCGGCCTTCGGATTGTGCTCGACGAGGTCGACGTGCACGGCGCCGCGGCTGAGCGCCTCGAGGCCGAGCGCGCCCGAGCCCGCGTACAGGTCCAGGACGCGGGCGCCGGCGAGGAGGTCCTGGGACTCGAGCGCGGCGAAGAGCGACTCGCGGACGCGGTCGCTGGTCGGCCGGGTGCCGCTGGCAGGCACGTCGAGTCGGAGTCCGCCGGCCGCTCCGGCGATGATGCGCGTCACCCCCTCACCCTACCGACGGGCGTGGGGGGAGGCCCGCCGTAGAATCGGCTCATGTCCGTCACCCTCGATTCCCGTCTCGACGGCGTGATCGGGGGCAAGGCCGCGACGACGCTCCAGCGGGCGTTCGGGATGCGGACGGTGGGCGATCTGCTCACGCACTACCCACGTCGCTATGCCAAGCACGGTGAACTCACTCCCATCGACTCGTTGACGGTCGACGAGCAGGTCACGATCGTCGCGCAGGTCAAGAGCGTGACCGATCGGAGGATGAAAAACCGGCGCGGCTCGATCCTCGAGGTCGTCATCACGGACGGCCGCGGCGACCTCGTGCTCACCTTCTTCAATCAGTCGTGGCGGCAGGAGCAGCTCAAGGTCGGCCGGCGCGGCACCTTCTCGGGCAAAGTCGGCGAGTACCGCCGTCAGATGCAGCTCGCGCATCCGGACTACCAGCTCTTCGAGGACGAGAGCGTGGCGCTGATGAACGCGCAGGCGTACGCCTCGCAGCCCATCCCTATCTACCCCGCGACCGCGTCGCTGTCCAGCTGGAAGATCGGTGAGCTGATCTCCCACACGCTCGATCTGCTCGCCCCTCTCGACGATCCGATCCCGGACGACATCCGCGCCCGCGAGGGGCTGTTGAGCTTCCGCGAGGCGCTGGAGCGCGTGCATCGGCCGGACTTCGACGATGCCGTCGACCAGGCGGTGCACACTCTGCGCTGGCAGGAGGCGCTCGTCCTGCAGACCGCTCTGCTGCAGCAGCGCCAGCTCGTCCGTGCGCTGTCGGCGGAGCCTCGCCCGGCGGGCTCTCTCCTGGAGCGCTTCGACGCCGCGCTGCCGTTCGACCGCACGCCCGACCAGGTGTCGGTCGGCGACGCGATCGCCGCCGATCTTGTCGGCCCCTGGCCCATGAACCGCCTCGTGCAGGGCGAGGTCGGCTCGGGCAAGACGCTCGTGGCGCTGCGCGCCATGCTCCAGGTGGCCCAGAGCGGCGGGCAGTCCGCGCTGATCGCGCCGACGGAGGTGCTCGCCGCTCAGCATCTGCGCTCACTGACGAAGATGCTCGGTCCGGCCCTCGCTCCCGAGCTCATGCCGACGCTGCTCACCGGTCAGATGGGTGCCGCCGAACGACGCAAGGCGGCACTGCGGGTCGCCGCCGGACAGGCGCTCATCGTCGTCGGCACTCACGCGCTGCTCAGCGACAAGACGACGTTCGCCGACCTCGCGCTCGTCGTCGTGGACGAGCAGCACCGCTTCGGTGTCGAGCAGCGCGAGACGCTGCGTGCCAAGGGCACGAGTCCGCACGCGCTCGTGCTGACGGCCACGCCGATTCCGCGCACCGTGGCGATGACGGTCTTCGGCGACCTCGACGTCTCCACGATACGCACGATGCCTGCCGGGCGCGCCGGCATCGAGTCGTTCGTCGCGCCCGTGGGGGAGAAGCCCGCGTGGTTCGAGCGGGTCTGGATGAGGGCCGCGGAGGAGGTCGAGAAGGGCTACCAGGTCTTCGTGGTCTGTCCCGCGATCGACGTCGAGCCCGAGACCGCGATCGCCGAGGCCGGCCAGGAGCCGTCGACCACGATCGACGACCTCCCCGACGACGTCGGCGCCTCACGTCCGCGGTGGGGCGTCGTTCAGGTCGTCGGGCTCCTCGCCGAGCATCCCCGGTTCGCCGAGAAGCGGATCGCGCTGCTGCATGGCAAGCTCCCCTCGGACGAGAAGGATGCGGTCATGCGCGCCTTCGCTGCGGGAGACATCGACGTGCTCGTGGCGACCACCGTCGTCGAGGTCGGTGTCGACGTGCCCAATGCGTCGACGATGATCATCCTCGACGCCGACCGCTTCGGCGTGTCTCAGCTGCACCAGCTCCGCGGACGCGTCGGGCGCGGTTCGGTGCCGGGGCTCTGCCTGCTCGTCACCGACGCGCCGCCCCGCACGTCCGCTCGCACGCGTGTCGAAGCGGTGGCGGCGACGCTCGACGGCTTCGAGCTCGCCGAGGTGGATCTCCAGCTGCGTGGTGAAGGCAACGTCCTCGGAGCAGCGCAGTCCGGCGCGCGCTCCTCGCTGCGGATGCTGCGGGTCGTGACGGACGCCGATCTCATCGCGCGTGCGCGCAGCGATGGCGAGGCGATCCTGGCCGACGACCCGGCGCTGTTGCGGCATCCCGGACTCGCGGGTGCGATCGAGCGCCGGCTGGATGCGGACGAACGCGCGGCGCTGGGAAAGAACTGACGGCTTCGTGGTGCGTTCCGCCTCCGCCGAAGTCACCCCGCTAGGGTGAGAGGGTGAGCAACCGGATCGCCGTCGTCCCCGGCTCCTTCGACCCGCCCACCCTCGGTCATCTCGACGTCATCCGTCGGGCCGCGGGCCTGTATGACGAGGTCCACGTGCTCGTCGTGCACAACCCCGGCAAGGAGGCGATGCTCCCCATCGCGCAGCGTGTCTCCCTGCTGGAGCAGTCGATCCGCGAGGACGGCTTCCCGGCCGAGCACATCACGGTGGCGTCGTGGAGCGTGGGCCTGCTGGTGGACTACGCGACCGAGGTCGGTGCCGGCGTGCTTGTGAAGGGCATCCGCTCGCAGGTGGACGTCGCCTATGAGACGCCGATGGCGATCGTGAACCGCCATCTCGCGGGGGTCGAGACCGTGTTCCTGCTGCCCGACCCCTCGCACGCGCTCGTGTCGAGCTCGCTCGTGCGGCAGGTCGCCTCTCTCGGCGGCGACGTGTCGCCGTACGTTCCTCCGGTCGTTTCGCGCTTCCTCGACACAGGCGGCCGCGGCATCTGAACCGGCCTCGCCTCGTGTCGTCGGGCTAGACTCTCCGGGTGAGAAATCGTCGACCCGGCCCCTTCAGCATCGGTGTGCGCGACATCGTCAATCGCCCCGGCGAGATGCGCGAGGTGTCCTTCGACGTGCCCGCGCCCGAAAAGTGGGGTGAGGGGCTCGTCTCTGTCGCACAGGGCGAAGAGGTGCACATCGAGGCTCGCCTGGAGTCCGTTCACGAGGGCATCCTCGTCACCGGCGACGTCGAGGCGGAGTACACGGGCGTGTGCGGACGATGCCTCATCGACATCGCCGCGCCTGTCGAAGTCGAGTTCCAGGAGCTTTTCGCGTATCCTGGATCGGAAGCGTCCGACTTCGAAGTTCAAGACGACCACGTGGATCTTGAAAATCTGGTCAGGGATGGCGTCGTCCTGTCGCTTCCGTTCCAGCCGGTGTGCCGGCCCGATTGCCCAGGTCTCGACCCCGAGACCGGTGAGCGTCTGGCAGACCACCCCGCGCAGGCACCGCGCGAAGCCCTCGATCCTCGCTGGGCAGCGCTTGCGGACCTGGTAGCGGAACCGGCCACGGAGCCCGGCGACGCAGGACAAAGCACACAGACCTCGTAGAAAGAGAAGACCATGGCAGGTAACCCCCCGAAGCGCAAGGTTTCGCGCTCCAACACCCGTTCGCGCCGCGCGCAGTGGAAGGCCGAGGCTCCCGCCCTCGTCAAGACCATCGAGAACGGCAAGGTCGTCTACAGCCGCCCGCACCAGGCGAAGGTCGTCACCGACTCGCAGGGTACCGAGCTGTTCCTCGAGTACAAGGGCCGCAAGGTCGCTGACATCTGAGCCGCGTTCCGTGACGGACGCAGCTGCGGATCTCTCCGCACTTTCCGAGAAGCTCGGGGTCGATATCGACCCCGAGCTTCTTGCGCTGGCGCTGACACATCGCTCGTACGCGTACGAGCACGGTCAGATCCCGCACAACGAGCGTCTCGAGTTCCTCGGCGACTCGGTGCTCGGTCAGGCCGTGACGGTCAAGCTCTACCGCTCGCATCCCGAACTCGACGAGGGTTCGTTGGCCAAGCGGCGGGCGAGCGTCGTGTCCACCGTCGCCCTCGCAGAGGTCGCCCGCTCGATCGGCCTGGGCGCGTACATCCGCCTCGGCCGCGGTGAGCAGCTGACCCGGGGCGACGACAAGGACTCGATCCTCGCAGATACGACCGAGGCGATCATCGGCGCGACCTACCTGTCCGCGGGTGCGGAGGCGGCGACGGCCCTCGTGCTGCGCCTCATCGAGCCGCTGCTCGCAGACCCGGAACGCTACGACGCGGCGGTCGATCCGAAGACCGCGCTGCAGGAGCTTGCGGCACGCATGGGACTGCCCGCGCCCGTCTACCGCGTGGACTCGACCGGACCCGACCACGCGCGTGTCTTCGAAGGCACCGTGACCGTAGGTGATCTGAGCACCACGGGCTCGGGGACGAGCAAGAAGCAGGCCGAGATGGCGGCTGCCCTGACGGCGTGGCGCACCCTCAGCGGGCGCGACTGAGGTGCCCGAGCTCCCCGAGGTCGAAGTCGTGCGCGCAGGTCTCGCGCCCGCCGTCGACGGCGCGTTCGTGAACGGCGTCGAGGTGCTCGACGAGCGCGCGCTCACCCGTCATCCCGGCGATGGATCGCACTTCGAAGCCGAGCTCACGGGCCGGACGCTCGGCGCGCCTGCGCGCCGGGGCAAGTTCCTCTGGATCCCGTTGGCGGATGCGGGGGAGCAGGCCGTCGTCGCTCACCTCGGCATGAGCGGTCAGATGCTGTTGCGCGAGCCGGGGGCGCCCCGTGAGCGCCACGAGCGCGTGCGGTTCGACATCCGGCATCCGCAGCACGGCGAGCTCGCCGTGGTCTTCGCCGATCAACGGACGTTCGGCTCCCTCGCCGTCGACCGCCTCGTGCCGACCCGTGACGGCGCGGCGGGAGGCTATGGGACCGATCGTGCGAGCGTTCCGACGCAGGTGGCGCACATCGCGCGCGACCCGCTCGATCCGGCGTTCGACGACGCGGACTTCCGCAGGCTCGTCGCGCGGAAGCGCTCGGGAGTCAAGCGGGTCCTGCTCGATCAGGGCGTCGTGAGCGGCATCGGCAACATCTATGCCGACGAGGCGCTGTGGGCCGCCCGCATCCATCCCGAGACCGTTGCGGCGACATTGAGCACGCGGGCGGTGAATCGGCTGCTCGCGGAAGTGCGCGCGGTGCTGCAGAAGGCTCTCGCGGAGGGCGGCACGAGCTTCGACGCACAGTACGTCAACGTGAACGGACAGGCCGGGTACTTCGCGCACTCGCTCAACGCGTACGGGCGTACCGGTGAGTCCTGCGCCCGCTGCGCCCACGCGATCGTGCGCGTCGCCTTCGCGAACCGGTCGAGCCACTACTGCCCGCACTGCCAACAGCTGCGCTGACCCTCCGTCGGAGGATCGTGGGTGCCGTACCGTCGGGCGCGACCGCGAAGGCCCCGGCCGGTTCGGCGCGCGGGCGCACTCCGAACCGGCCGGGGACGCGGGACTCCACCCATCACGAGAGCACGCGCTTCCACACGCCCTCGTAGCTGACCGGCGTGAAGCCGATGGCCTCGTTGATGTCGAGCATCGGCCGGTTCTCCTCGGCGTTGTACGTCACGACGCGCGTGGAGTCGGGGGCGATTCGCGGCCACGCGAGCAGCCCTTCGGCCTTCACGAGCATGCCCAGCCGATGACCGCGATGCGTCGAGAGCACGAGGGTGTCGTACTGGTGCGACGCCACCTCGGGGTCGACGCCGAGCACGAGCTCGTTGAATGCGCACAGCTCGCCGGTGGCGATGTGCTGTGCGGCGGTCACCAGCATCCGGCGCCCGCCGTCGAGGATCTCCGCATCCCACATCCGCACCCGCGCGGCATCCCAGGTCTCCTCGTCCACCACGAGGTCGGCCGAGGGTGCATCCGTCGACATACGCGACTTCATCCACGCGTAGCCCTCGACGTACTCGTCGGGAGTGGGGGTCTCCCACTGCACGACGCGGTACTCGGCCGCTGCGGCACGCGCCACGGCGGCGTGCTGCTCCAGTGCTGCCCGGCTGCTGTCGAGGGCGAAGGCGCTCTTTCGCACGATCTGCTCCAGCGTGTACCCGTGCCGCAGCAGGAAACGAGCCGGATGATCGAGCGGCACCGTTCCGAAGCCTGTCGGGGGTGTCAACTGCTCGCCCTCGGCGGCAGGATGCTCGACCCAGCTCTGCATGACGCTGCGACCGTGCGCGCGGGCGGTCTCTTCGAGGAGCGCGTGCGCACGCTCGCCGATGCCCCGACGCCACACGTCGTGCCGGAGCTCGATGAACACGTACGCCGTGCGTGAGCCGTCCTCCTGCGGCAGATCCATGCCCATGCGCCCGACCGGCTCGTCATCGAGGAGCACGAGCCACTGGAGGCGCAGTTCATGTGCGTCGGAGCGGGCGAACGGGGCGAGCTCGCCGGGTGTCATCCGGTCGTCGTCCGTGCCGGAGATCTCGCGATAGACGTCGTTGCGAATGGCGGCGAGCCGGTGGAAGTCCCGGGCTCCGGGCCCGTCGAGGTCCGTGGGGACCTCGACGGGCCGCAGCTCGAGAGTGGTGAGGATGTTCATGCTGGTGCTCCGTGGGTGATTCGTGTCGATCATCGGATCGTGGGCTGGGCTCCGGTGCGCACGACGGCGAGGTCGTACGCGTGTCGGACATCCTGCGCGAGCAGTGCCCGGGCGTTGGCCTCGGAGGAGACGCGCCGCCGCGAGCGGTCGCGCCCCCAGAGCAGCAGCCGGAGTCCGATGTGCATCGCCATGCGATCGATGAGGGTGGGCCGTACCTGCGAGGGCGACGGCGGGTGGGTGGGAAGCGACGCCCGGATGGGGGCGTCCTGCGTGATGTTCACGATGATTCTCCGAGTGAGAGTGGGCAGGATGCGGCCGCCGGATGGGGCCGCAGTGCGGTCGGGAAGGGCCGACCACGTGCGAGGGCACGGGCGGCGGAGGAACGAACGGCTCAGCGTGCGCTCGACTCCGCGCGGATCGCTGCTCGGTGATGGGCAGACTTATCCCCGGCGCGGGTCAACGAGCGGTGTGCGTGCGACCGTTCTGGAACACACCGACGGAGCGGATCGCATCGACGGCGCACGTGTTCGGCGCGGTGGTGACAAGCAGACGAGTCATCTTGCGATCTCCTTTCTCAACGTCGGTTGGCAGATCAGGACGCTAGCGTGTCTGAGAGACAGCTGTCAACATCCCGGGCGTGTCGCGCTGTCCGCCTGCGTCGCTGCGAGGCGGGCGAGGGCCGCTCCGGTAACGTCGTGAGAAGCCCGACGACCGGAGGATTCGCATGCACCTGAAGAGCGTGACGCTCAAAGGGTTCAAGTCGTTCGCGCAGCCCACGACCTTCGCCCTCGAGCCCGGTGTCACCGCGATCGTGGGACCGAACGGATCCGGCAAGTCCAACGTCGTCGACGCCCTCGCCTGGGTGATGGGCGAGCAGGGAGCCAAGACCCTCCGCGGCGGAAAGATGGAGGACGTCATCTTCGCCGGCACGTCCACCCGTGGACCGCTCGGCCGTGCGGAGGTGCAGCTCACGATCGACAACGCCGACGGAGCGCTGCCGATCGAGTACGCCGAGGTGACGATCAGCAGGACGCTGTTTCGCAACGGCGCCAGCGAATACGCGATCAACGGGCAGTCCTGCAGGCTCCTCGACGTGCAGGAGCTGCTCAGCGACTCGGGACTCGGCCGGGAGATGCACGTCATCGTCGGGCAGGGGCGCCTCGACACCGTGCTGCAGGCGAGCCCCGAAGACCGTCGCGGCTTCATCGAGGAAGCGGCGGGCATCCTGAAGCACCGCCGACGCAAGGAGAAGACCCTCCGCAAGCTCGAGGCCATGGAGGCGAATCTCACCCGCCTCAGCGATCTCGCCGGAGAGCTGCGCCGTCAGCTCAAACCGCTCGGACGCCAGGCGGACATCGCCCGAGAGGCGGCGACGATCGCCGCTGTCGTCCGCGACGCGCGGGCGCGGCTGCTGGCCGACGAGCTGGTCGCACTGCAGGCGGAACTCGCCGACTTCGCGCGCAACGAGCAGGACCGGCGAGCGGAGCGGACACTCCTGCAGGATCGCGCCGACCAGGTCAAGGCTCGTGTCACAGCCCTCGAGACGCAGGAGCGCTCCGAAGCGGTGGATGCGGCGCGGCGCGTCGCCTTCGGTCTCGAACAGGTGCAGGAGCGCCTGCGCGGTCTGTACACGCTCGCGGGGCAGAGGCTGAGCCTGCTCTCCGAGGACGAGGACTCGCTGGCGCCGGCGCCGACCGTGTCGCAGGCTGCGATCGATGAAGCGCGTGAGGAGCTCGACACGATCACGACCGGGGTCGGCGAGGCGGAGGACGCTGCGGCGGCCGCTGCGCGAGACGTGACCCGCGCGCGCGCCGAGCTCGACGCGCTGGATGCCGATATCGCTGCGCAGAGCGCTCTCGTCTCCGAGCACGACATGCGGCTCACGGCTCTGCGTGGCACGGCGGAAGCGGCGGAATCGGCCCTGGCGGCCGTGCGCGCCGCCGTCGAACGGCAGCAGAAGGCGCTGGACGCAGCGCTCGCTCGCCGAGCCGAGGCCGAGGAGGAGCTCGCCGGCGCCGACCCGGACCTGGTTCCGGAGACGTCGTCGGCAGAGCACGCCGCCGCCTACGAACAGGCGCAGCGGCACGCTGCCGACGCCGAAACGGAGATGGCCGGCATCCGGGAGCGTCTGCACGCGACCGAGCGCGAGGTCGACGCGCTCTCCGCGCAGGTCAAGACCCTCGGCCGTGCGCTCGACGTGCGCACCGGCGCATCCGAGCTCATCGCGGCCGGTGGCAGCGGAGTCCGCGGGCTCGTGGGGGACGCCGTTCAGGTCACGTCGGGCTACGAAGCGGCCATCGCCGCCGCGCTGGGCGCTGTCGCCGAGGGCGTACTGGTGGACAGCGAGGCGGATGCGTTGGATGCGGCGGCGATCGCCCGTTCCGGAGATTTCGGTGTCGTAGACATCGTGATCGCGGAAGTGTCGGCCGTCCCGACCGAGTTCCCCGACATCGACGGTGCAGTCCGGGCGACCGACGTCATGACCGCCCCGGCAGGCGTCGCGGGACTCCTCGCGCGGGTCGTGATCGCTGCAGACCTCCCTGCTGCGCAGAGCGTTCTCGCATCGGCCCCCGACCTTACCGTCGTCACGCGCGCGGGTGAGATCGTCACGCGCTTCTCCGTTCGTGCGGGCAGCGGCCAGGGGCGCTCCCGGCTCGAGCTCGCAGCCGAGCGTGATGCGGCCGCGGAGCGGCTCGGTGAGCTGCAGGTCGTCGCCGACTCCCTGCGCGAAGCCCTCTCCGATCAGACGCGCGCCCTCCAGGAGGCGCGCGCCCGCACCAAGCTCACCCTCGACGCGCTGCGCTCGCACGACGCCGCGCTGGCGGCTCACGCGGAGAAGGTCAACCGGGCGACGGTCCGGCACGAATCCGCGGTGGCGGAGTGCGAGCGGCTCACGCAGACGCTGCGTCAGGCGCAGGCGGCGGTCGCCGAGGCCGAGGACTCGGCGCGTGTCGCGGCCGACCGATTGGCGTCCGCGCAGGAGGCGCCGCGACCGATCCTGGACGCGTCGGCCCGCGACGGCATGCTCGCCGCGCTCGACGCCGCGCGTGACGGCGAGATGCGCGCCCGCCTGGATGTAGAGACTCTTCGCGAGCGGATCCGCGCGGGCGAGGCACGCATCGCTCAGCTCGAACGTCAACGCGAACGCGAACGGGCGGCCGCCGAGGAAGCGGCTCGCCGCGCCGTGATCCGTCGACGTCAGCGCGACATCGCCGCATCCGTCGCAGCGCAGCTGCCGGCGCTGCTGGACTCGGTCGACCGCTCGGTGTCTCAGGCGCGCGTGGAACTCGCCGCGGCTGAGTCCGCGCGCACCGCCGTCACGGCGGAGCTCTCCGAGGCGCGACGCGAGGAGGCCGCGCTGCGCGAGCGGCTGAGCGGGCTCACGGAGAGCGTGCACGGACTCGAGCTGCGCATCCACGAGAAGAAGCTCCACGTCGGCTCGCTGCGGGAGAGGGTGCAGAGCGAGCTCGGCCTGGACGAGAACATTCTGATTTCGGAATATGGGCCGGACCAGCCCATCCCGGACGATTCCGTCGAACCGACCGAGGAGGGGGAGCGGCCCGCGATCGCCTTCGACCGCGGGCAGCAGCGCAAGCGTTTCCAAGAGGCGGAGCGCAAGCTCGCGCAGCTCGGACGCGTCAACCCGCTCGCGCTCGAGGAGTTCGCGGCCCTCGAGCAGCGGCACACGTTCCTCACCGAGCAGCTCGCCGATCTGACCCAGACGCGCAAGGACCTCCTCACGATCATCGAGGAGCTCGACGAGCGGATGCGGTCGATCTTCCTGGAGGCGTTCGAGGACACCCGCGTGGCTTTCACCGAGGTGTTCCCTCTGCTGTTCCCGGGCGGCACCGGCAGCATCGCGCTGACGGATCCCGACAACCCGCTCACGACCGGGATCGACGTCTCGGTGCGCCCGGTCGGCAAGAAGGTCGAGCGACTGTCGCTGCTCTCCGGTGGGGAGCGCTCGCTCGCAGCGGTCGCGCTGCTGGTCGCGATCTTCAAGGCGCGCCCCAGCCCCTTCTACATCCTCGACGAGGTCGAGGCGGCGCTCGACGATGCCAATCTGGGGCGCCTCCTGACGGTGTTCGAGCAGCTGCGTGCATCCAGCCAGCTGATCGTCATCACGCACCAGAAGCGGACCATGGAGATCGCCGACGCGCTCTACGGCGTCTCGATGCGTCAGGACGGCGTCTCGGCCGTCGTCGGCCAGCGGGTTCGCGAGCGCGAATCCGCATGAGCCCGGCCGCGTAGGCTGGAGACATGGCCGAGAGATCGTGGTCGCTGGGGCGTGCCCTGCGAGGGATGTTCGTCAAGCCCGTCATCGACGAGAGCACGTGGGAGGACCTCGAGACGGCTCTGCTCACGGCCGACTTCGGCCCCGACGTGACCGAGCGTCTCATCGACGAGCTGCGCGAGAAGGTCGATCGGTACCGCACCACCGACCCGAAGGATCTCCAGCGGATGCTGCGCGAGACCCTGGAGGAGCACTTCGCGAAGTTCGACTCCACGCTCCGCCTCACCGAGCGCCCGGCCGTCGTCCTCGTGGTCGGTGTCAACGGCGTCGGCAAGACGACCACGATCGGCAAGTTCGCGAACTTCCTGCGCCGTTACGACCGCTCCGTCGTGGTGGGTGCCGCCGACACCTTCCGGGCCGCCGCCGTCGACCAGCTGGCGACCTGGGCGGAGCGCGGGGGAGCGTCGATCGTCCGCCCGCAGCAGGAGGGGCAGGATCCGGCATCCGTCGCCTTCCAGACCGTGGCCCACGCGATCGAGACGGGTACCGAGATCGTCCTCGTCGACACCGCCGGACGCCTGCACACCAAGGGTGGGCTCATGGACGAGCTCGGCAAGATCAAGCGCGTGATCGAGAAGCAGGCGCCGATCAGCGAGGTGCTGCTCGTGCTCGATGCGACGACCGGTCAGAACGGTCTGATGCAGGCCGAGGCGTTCCTCGAGCAGGCAGGCGTCACCGGGCTGGTGCTCACCAAGCTCGACGGCTCGGCCAAGGGCGGATTCGTCCTGGCCGTGCAGGAGCGCACCGGCATCCCGGTCAAACTGCTGGGGCAAGGAGAGGGCATCGGCGACCTGACCGGATTCACGCCCCACGTCTTCGTGGAGCAGCTCGTCTCCTGAGCCGCGCGCCGGACTACCGCCTGGCGGGCCTGGCTGGTTTCATTGACTCATGGCGATCGAGCACGACTTCTTCGGACTTCTGGAATCCGGACCGGACGGGTCCATCTTCTGGTCCGAGAACGTCGAGTTCGGCGACCAGAGCGTGACGGTCGATCTGACCGCCCCCGACCAGGAGGACGTATCCGTCGCGGCGCTGGACGTCGCCGCCTCACTGATCTCCTCGCTGGAGCAGCTCGACCTGCTGGCGCGCAACGCCATGATCGGCGAACTCGACGACCGCACCAGCGAGGTGACGGAGTACATCCTGCAGCAGCAGGACACCTTCGGCGACGACATCACCGATCTCCTCGTCGACATCTCCGGCGACGTGCACGTCGACGTCATCCGGTCGCTCCAACTGACCAGCATGACGATCCTCGCCGACGAGCACGGCGGTTCGGATCCGTTCGCCGTCCTGGAGTACGCGCTGGACGCCGACGCGACCGAGGATGTGCTGCTGGTAAACCTCGACTCGGACGGCGCGGTGATCTCGGTCACGAGCGCCGACTGAGCTCACTCCCGCGGCGCAGTGGACGCCGCAGCGATCAGCTCGCGTGTGAAGGGGTGCCGTGCGGCGGTGAAGACCGCTTCCGTCGGGCCTTCCTCGACGACGCGACCGCCGCTCATCACGAGCACGCGATCGCTCACGCGCCGGACGACCGCGAGGTCGTGCGAGATGAAGACGACGGCGGTCCCGGTCGTCGCCGGCAGGGACAGGATGAGCTCGAGGATGCCGGCCTGCGTCGCGACGTCCAGTGCCGACACGGGCTCGTCGCACACCAGAACGTCAGGTGAGGCGGCGAGGGCGCGCGCGATGGCGACCCGCTGACGCTGTCCGCCGGAGAGCGTCGCCGGACGTCGACGCAGGAGCCCGGGATCCAGCTCCACCAGCTCGAGGAGCGCACGAGGAGCGGGCGAGGACGGGGCGGACGAGGCCGTCAGGATGCGTTCCACGTTCCACCGAGGATCGAAGCTGCCCGCGGGGTCCTGCGGAACGAGGCGGATGCGGGGTGCGGGGGTTCCGAGCGCGATGGTGCCGGTGTCCGGACGCTCGGCGCCCACCAGCAGCCGGGCCAGGGTCGTCTTTCCCGACCCGGACGCACCGACCACGCCGACCACCTCGCCCGCGCGGATCCGGAGGTCGACGTCCGCGAGGGCGGTGACCGAGCGATAGGCACGGCCGAGGCCCTCCGCACTCAGAAGCACGCGGCCCGCCGGCTGCGCGGGCACCCACTTCGGCCCGCGTGGCGTCGCGGCGAGCAGCGTGCGAGTGGCCACGTGGCGCGGCGCGGAGAGCACCTGCGACGTCGGACCCGTCTCCACCACGACGCCGTGCTCGAGAACGGCCACCCTGTCGGCGACGCGGGCGACGGCTGCGAGGTCATGGCTGATCAGAAGGACGGCCCGACCCTGGTCGCGGATGCGGGCGAGCAGATCCAGCACGTGCACCGCCACGGTGGCGTCCAGGGCGGTGGTGGGCTCGTCGGCGATGAGGATGTTCGCGCCGCCCACCAGCGCGGAGGCGATGAGCGCGCGCTGCCGCATCCCGCCCGACAGCTCGCCCGCCCGACGCGCCAACAGCCTCTCCGGCTCCGGCAGTCCGGCGTCCGTGAGAGCCTGCACGACGCGCTCGCGTCGGAGGGCTCGGGGAACGCGGCGCAGCGCGAGCGTCTCGCCGACCTCCGCCTCGATCGTCCGGAGCGGGTCGAGGGACTGGAGGGCGTCCTGCAGCACGAGCGCGATGTCGCGCCCCCGCATCCGTCGCCAGTCGCGCCGTCCCGCGAGCCTCACATCGCGCCCCGCGACCTCGAAGTGCGCCGCGGCGACCGAGGCCCCGCTCTGCTCCTGAGTGAAGCCCAGGAGCGTGCGCGCCAGCACGGACTTGCCTGCGCCGGAGGAGCCGACGACGGCGACGATCTCGCCCGGCGCGACGTCGAGGTCGATGCCCTGCAGGACGCTGCCGGTGCCCGGAAGGGCGACCCGCAGTCCCTTCACGTGCAGACCGCTCATGTGCGTACCCCGCTCGCCAGACGTCGCCCCACCGCGGTCAGCACGGCGGCCGTGGCGACGATCGCGAGCCCGGGGAAGACCGTCAGCCACCAGGCGCTGCCGATGTAGACGCGCCCGGCGTTGAGCATCGCTCCCCACTCGGGCGAGGGCGGAAGCGCTCCGAGTCCCAGGAAGCTGAGGGCGGACACCCACACGATCGCCTGGCCGACACCGAGGGTCGCGACGGACACGAGGGGCCAGAGCGCATTGGGTGCGATGTGCCGGAGGAGGATGCGGACCGGCCCGACATGCTCGAGGCGGGCGTACTCGACGTATCCGCTGCGCGCGACCTGCCGCACCTGCGTGCGCAGCATCCGCGCGTAGCCCGGTGTCGTCGCGAGCCCGATCGCCACCACCGACGCCGTCGTCCCCGGGCCCGCCACAGCCACGAGTAGGAGGGCCATGACGAGCGTCGGGAGGGCGAAGAGCACCTCGATGATCCGCGACAGCGCCGCATCCAGCCACCGCGGTCCGAGGCCTGCGGTGAAGCCCAGCACGAGGCCGGCTCCCACGCCGATGGCGGTCGCGGCGGCGCCGACGCCGGCGGATGCGGCGGCACCGTGCACGACGCGCGTGTACAGATCGCGCCCCGACTCGTCCGTCCCGAACAGGTGGGCAGGACTCGGCGGACGGAATGCGTCGGCGGGGGCGATCGCGAGCGGGTCTCCCGGAGCCAGGAGACCCGGCCAGACGATCGCCACGAGCAGCACGCCGAGGCCGATCAGCGCCGCCACGCCTGCCGCGCCCCATGCGGCAGCGAACGCTCTCACGGCTCCCGGCCGTACGCGTGTCGAGGTCGTGGCGCTCATGCACCGACCGCCACGGTCGGGACGCGCAGCGACCGTGGGCGGCGGCCACGCAGACGGGGATCGACGAGAAGCTCCGCCGCATCCGTCAGCACGACCACGACGACGTAGATCAGGGCGACCACGACGACGGCGCCGATCACGAGCGGGACGTCGCGGGCGGTGGCCGCGTCGATGAGCAGGCGCCCGAGACCGGGGCGTGCGAAGAGGGCCTCGACGACCACGGCGCCGGACAGCAGGCTGCCGTAGGCCCAGCCGGAGAGCGCCAGCGCGGGGAGCGCGGCGTGTCGCAGCGTGTGCCGCAGCAGCACCCGTACCTCGGATGCGCCTCGGCTGCGAGCCGTCATCGCGAAGGGCGCGGCGTCGGCGAGGGCGAGGGAATCGCGCATGACCTGCGCGAGGAAGCCGGCGATCGGTACGGCGAGTGTGATCACGGGGAGCACGAGGCCCGCGGGATCGGCGCCGACGCTCGTGGCGGGCAGCACGCGCCACGTCGCTGCGAACAGCAAGATCAGCACCGCGCCGAGCCAGAACTGGGGCATCACCGTGGCCACCGTCTCGACGGAGCGCAGAACCGTGGACACGACCCGCGCCGCCCGGCCGCGCACCACCGTGACGATGGCCGCCCCCATCAGCGCCAGCAGCCACGCGACCACCAGGGCGAGGGTCGCGAGCAGGAGCGTCGAGGGCAGCTGTGCGGCGATGAGCTCGGCGACGGGCTGCTTCCTCGCGTAGGAGTCGCCCAGCTGAAAGGTCGCGATGCGGCCCAGCTGCAGCAGGTACTGCACGATCAGCGGCTGGTCGAGCGCGTACGTGCGGGTCGCCGACTCCACCGTCTCCGGCCCGGCCTGGGAGCCCGGCCCACCGAGGATCGCCTCGAGGGGGTCGCCGGAGGCGCGCAGCGCGAAGAACACCACCGTGGCGACGAGCCACACCACCAGCAGCGCCGATCCGACGCGCGCCGCCACGCAGCGAAGCACCTGCACCGAGCGATCAGCCGTTCAGGCGCGCGTCGATGAAGGTCGGCGTCGCCACCGTGCCCAGCGTCGTGACCCCGCTCGCCCCGCGCACCAGGAAGTGGTTCTGCTGGTCGTAGAGGGGGAGGATGGCGTAGCTGTCGAGGACGATGTGCTGCGCCTGGGCGTACAGGTCGGCACGCTGCTGCTCATCTGATGCGGCCGATGCCTGATCGAGCAGCGCGTCCAGCTCCGGGTCGGACAGCTGCGCGTGGTTGGCGAAGTAGCCGCTCGGCGCGGGAATGATGCCGTCGGAGTCGTACAGGATGCGCAGGACGTCGGGTCCGACCTTCGTGTACGGCGCACTGACCGCCTCGTACTCCTTCTTGCCGAGCGCGGCGTACCAGCCCGACAGGTCCATCGGCGTGATCTGGACGTCGAAGCCGACCGCGCCGGCATTCGCCTGGATCTGCTCGAAGAGCGACTGCTCCGCCGCCACCGACTGATTGGTGCTGACGGGGAATCGCACGCTGAGACGGGCCCCGTCCTTCATGCGGACACCGTCCGCATCCCGTGCGGTCCAGCCGGCCTCGTCGAGCAGCTCTTCTGCGCGCGCGGTGTCGGTCGTGAACAGCGACTCGTCGCCGATGGCGACCGGCTCCGTGCTCGCGAGCGGCGAGTAGGAGCGCGTGACCGTGCCCTGGTAGAGGGCTGCGATGCCGGGATCCGGATCCGCGGCCCGGGCGAAGGCCTCGCGGACGCGGATGTCGTCGAACGGTACCTGGCCGGTGTTGAGCTCGATGCGGTTCACGGACCCGGGGCGGGGTGCGTCGATGTGGGTCGTGTCGGTGGAGTTCTCCGCCGCGACGATCGCGTCCGGCTGCGGGTTGTCGATGACCTGCACCTCGCCTGACAGCAGGGCGGCCTGCCGCGTCGCCGCGTCCGGGATGAAGCGCCACTCGATCGCGTCGAGGTAGGCGGGGCCGTCGTGCTGGGCCTCGGGGCCGGGGGAGGCGTAGTCCTCGTTGCGCACGAGGTGCACCGATTCCTGCGGCGTCCAGGAGTCGACGACGAAGGGGCCCGTGCCGATCGGGGCCTTGCAGTTCTCCTCCTGGCCACGGGCGATCCCGGCGGGGGATTCGATCGCGGTCCACTGCTGGCTGAGCGACTCCAGCAGCGCGGAGTCGGGGGCGGACAGATGGAAGCGGGCGTGCGTCGCGTCCACGACCTCCACCTCGGTGACCTTGGCGACCGCGAGATAGCCCGTGCTGGACGCCGTGTCGGGGTCCTTCAGGTGCTCGATGTTGGTCTTGACCGCGGCCGCGTCGACGGGCGTCCCGTCGGTGAAGGTCAGCCCGTCGCGGAGTGTGAAGTCCCACGTCAGACCGTCGTCGCTGACCTGCCACGACTGGGCGAGCCACGGCGTGATCGTGCCGTCGGCCTCGCGGCCGACGAGCGGCTCCAGGTACTGCGTCGAGATGAGCGCCTGGGGGTAGTTGCCGCCGACGTGGGGGTCGAGGCACGTCGGCTCGGCGTCGCCGGTCGCGTAGACCAGGGTTCCGCCGTCGCGCGGTGTGTCAGCGGTGCCGCCCGCCGCGCACGCAGTGAGGGCGAGGGCGGCGACCAGGCCCGCGGCCGCGCTGACGGCGCGACGAGAGCGGAGAGATGCAGAGATCATGGGGAACCTTCGGCGAGGTGGGACGCACGGATGAGTGCGGACGGACTTGCTGTAACCGGTCCAAGAATGCAGCCTACCGCGGTTCTCGGGTTCCGCTCCGCCGCATGCCCGGCCCGGGTATCGGCCGCACGCTGTGCAGGAGATCGCCACGGTTCAGGCGACTCGGGCGGAACGGTCCTGTTCGGGGGAGTTCTCCTGCGGAGGGATGCGGCCGCGGTCGCCGCAGCCGGACGCTGGCTATGCTGCACGGGTGACCGACGCGCCGCGCATGGGACGACCTCGAGCGAGCTCGCGCGAGACGATCGCCGAGGCCGCGTGCGAGCTGTTCTTCGAACAGGGCTACGACGGGACCTCGATCGGCGACATCACCCGCCGCGCCGGCGTCGCGCGTGCCAGTTTCTTCAACTACTTCCGCGCGAAGAGCGACGTGCTCTGGTCGGGTTTCGATGCCCGGCTGGCAGCGGCCTTCTCCGCCATGGCTGCGGGGGAACCCGTCGCCGACGCTCTCGCCGGCATCGGACGCGACCTCGCGCCCGACACGCTGGCGCTCGCGATCACCAACGCCGACGCCATGGGGCTCGGCGAAGAGCTCGAGAGGCAGCGCGCCGAACGCCTGGCGCTGCTCCAGCGTGAGATCGCCCGCCGTCTCACGGACGCGACGGGCGACGCTCTGCTCGCACAGATCCGCGCCGCCGCCTACGGGGCGGGGGTCCTGGGTGCGGTCTGGATGTGGGCGGAGCGCGGGGCCTCATCGGTGTCTCTGGAGGGACTGCTGCAGCACGCGCTGTCGCTGTGCGAACGCTTCGGAGCGTCCGGCGACTCAACCGCTGCCGCGCTCGCGTAAAATCGACGCATCATGGCGACTTTCGGCACCCTCTCCGACCGGCTCACTGAGACCTTCCGCAATCTGCGCACGAAGGGAAAGCTCAGCCCCGCCGACGTCGACGGCACGGTGCGCGAGATCCGTCGCGCCCTGCTCGATGCCGACGTCGCGTTGGCCGTGGTGAAGGAGTTCACCGGAAAGGTCCGCGAGCGGGCGCTCGGCGACGAGGTCAATCGCGCGCTGAACCCGGCGCAGCAGGTGGTGCAGATCGTCAACGAGGAGCTCGTCGCGATCCTGGGTGGCGAGCAGCGTCGTCTGCAGTTCGCCAAGACGCCGCCCACCGTGATCATGCTCGCGGGTCTGCAGGGCTCCGGAAAGACCACCTTTGCGGGCAAGCTGGCGCGTCTTCTGGAGAAGGACGGGCACACGCCGCTCCTCATCGCGGCTGACCTCCAGCGCCCGAACGCCGTGAACCAGCTGCAGGTCGTCGCCGAGCGTGCGGGAGCGGCGATCTACGCCCCCGAGCCGGGCAACGGCGTCGGCGACCCGGTGCGGGTCGCGCGCGACGGCGTCGAGTATGCGCGCCGTCACCAGCACGACACGGTCATCATCGACACGGCTGGACGCCTGGGCGTCGACGCCGAGCTCATGAAGCAGGCCGCCGACATCCGCACGGCGACGGACCCCGACGAGGTCCTCTTCGTCATCGACGCGATGATCGGTCAGGATGCGGTCAACACCGCGACCGCTTTCCAGGAGGGCGTGGACTTCACCGGTGTCGTCCTCTCGAAGCTCGACGGCGACGCCCGCGGCGGTGCCGCCCTGTCCGTGGCCTCGGTCACGGGCCGCCCCATCATCTACGCCTCCACCGGCGAGGGTCTCGAGGACCTCGAGCCCTTCCACCCGGACCGCATGGCGAGCCGCATCCTCGATCTCGGCGACATCCTCACCCTGATCGAGCAGGCGCAGCAGACCTTCGACGAGGCCGAGGCGATGAAGGTCGCCGAGAAGCTGGCGAAGGAGCAGTTCACCCTCGAGGACTTCCTCGAGCAGCTGCAGCAGATGAAGAAGATGGGCTCGATGAAGAAGATGCTCGGGATGCTCCCGGGCATGGGCCAGATGAAGCAGCAGCTCGACAACTTCGACGAACGCGAGATCGATCGCACCGAGGCGATCATCCGCTCGATGACCCCGGCCGAGCGCCGCAACCCCAAGCTTCTCAACGGCTCGCGACGCCTGCGTATCGCGCGCGGATCGGGCATGACGGTCACCGATGTGAACCAGCTCGTGCAGCGCTTCGACCAGGCTGCCAAGATGATGAAGACGGTCGCTCGCGGTGGTGTGCCCAGCATGCCCGGTGTCGGATCGATGGGTCGGCCGGGTGCGTCCGCCAAGCGCGGCAAGCAGCAGAAGGCGAAGGGTTCGCGGTCGGGCAACCCCGCCAAGCGCGCCGCCGAGAACGCGGGACTCCCGGCAGCGGAGCCGACCGGTTCGGGCTTCGGCCTGGGCGGCGGAAAGGCGCCGAGCGAGGCCGATCTCGCCGAGCTGCAGAAGCTTCTGGGTCGCGGCTGAGCCCGCCTCAGAGCACGATGCCCGCGTGCGCGAGCACTGCGCGCACGTGACGGGCGAGGTACTCCTGCCCCTCGGCGGTCGGATGCTCGCTGTCCCACTGCAGCAGCTCGGGGTTCTCCTGCAGCGGCTGCCCCAGCCAGACGAAGGTGCCGTCGGCCGCCTGCACCGCCGCGCGGAGGGCATCGGAGCTCCACGCGATCGACTGCGGCGCCTCCCACGGCCGGTTCCACAGCGTGCTCAGCCCGACGATCCGCGTCGAGGGGAGTGCCTCGTGCAGCTCCTCGACGGTCGCGCGGGTGGCGGAGTCGATGTCGTCGACGTCTTCATCCGCGTCATTGTCCGACGACTGCAGGATGACCATCGCGGGTTTGAGGTCGATGGCCTCCTGCGCGAGCGCGGAGAAGTTCGTCCCGCAGTCGCCGTCGACGACGAAACCCGCGCCCCCGCAGGAGAGGTTGACGATGTCGAGGTGCGTCTGCTCGCCCAGCAGCACGGGCCACGCCTCGTCGGGGTCGAGGCCGTATCCCGACATGATCGAGTCGCCGATCGTGACGATGACGGCGTCTGAGGCGACGGTCGGCGTCCGCGTCGGCGCTGCCGAGGGGGCGGGCGACGCGGTATTCCGAGCGCTGTTCAGCCGGGGCGGCGGCGCGGCGGCGCACCCGGTCATCGTCAGCGCCGCCGCGCCGACAGCGGCCCAGGCGGTCACGTGGAGCCGATAGTGGCGGCGGGCGATCACGGGACCACGGTAGGCAGCGAGTTTATGAGTGCGGTACAGGTTCAGCCTCGGGCGGCCAGCGGTGCGCGGCGCTCGGGGCCGGCGCGGAACTCGCGGATGAGGTGCTGCACCACCTGGCGCAGGTCGCCGCCCGACGCATCCGCCACCGCGAGCTGGCGCGCGTAGCTGGCGCCTTGCGCGAGCGTGGCGCGCACGCCCTCGAGCTCCTCGGCGCACTTGAGCTCGACGGCGATGTCGCGCACACGCTCGAGCGTGGCCTCCAGATGCTCGACGACGCTCTCCTGACGTCCGTCTCGATCGACGATGACCCGTGCATCCAGTCCGTACCGCGCGGCGCGCCACTTGTTCTCTCGTACGAACCACGGCTGCAGCGTGGGCAGCTCCTCGCCGGCGTCGAGCCGGCGGGAGAAGTCCTCGACGAGCGTCTGCGTGAGGGCGGCGACCGCGGCGAGCTCGGGCAGGGTCGACATCCCGTCGCACGCGCGCACCTCGATCGTGCCCCACCGCGGAGCGGGACGGATGTCCCAGCGCACCTCGGTGGCGTCCGCCATGACCTCCGTGCGCACCATGTCGTCGAGGTAGGACTCGTACTCCGCCCAGTCGCCGAGCCCCCACGGCAGACCCGCCGTCGGCAGCTGCTGGAAGACGAGGGCGCGGTTGGACGCGTATCCGGTGCGCTCGCCCGCCCAGAACGGACTGGATGCGGAGAGCGCCTGCAGGTGCGGCAAGTAGGTGGACAGAGCGTTGATGATGGGGAAGACCTTCGAGACGTCGTCGACGCCGACGTGCACGTGGATCCCCCAGATCATCATGTTCCGCCCCCACCACTGGGTGCGCTCGATGAGGGAGTGGTAGCGGGTCTTGTCGGTGACCTCCTGGTCGTACCACTGCGCGAAGGGATGGCTTCCTGCGCAGAGGAGCTCGACGCCGCGCGGATCCGTTGCGGTGCGCACGGCCGCGATCGCATCCGCGATGTCGTCGACGGCCGCCTCGACCGTGTCGCCGACGCCGCTGGTGACCTCGATCGTGTTCGTCAGAAGCTCACCGGTGACCGCGAACCGCTCTGGGGCGACCGACTCCTCGAGCTCATCGATGATCTCGGGCCCGCGGGGGACGAGATCACCGGTGCTCCCGTCCGCGAGCATCAGCTCCCACTCGAGTCCGACGGTCGAGCGGCGCGACGGGGCGAAGGGGACGGTCACCGGCTCAGTCTGACACGCGGCGGGCGCTGGTTCGCGAGCCGCGTCATCATCTGGCAAAATAGACAGCTGGACCCCGCCCGACCCTCTATCCGGCCGGGTCCGAACCACAGAGCTTCCGCCGGGTGTGCACCCCACGCTCCAGGCGACCAGTTCGACCACCTTCCACACATTCAGGAGAATCGTGGCTGTCAAGATCCGTCTCAAGGCGTCTCGGCAAGATCCGTGCGCCCTACTACCGCATCGTCGTCGCCGACTCGCGCACCAAGCGCGACGGTCGCGTGATCGAGGAGATCGGTCAGTACCACCCCACCGAGGAGCCCTCGGTCATCAAGGTCGACTCCGAGCGGGCCCAGTACTGGCTCGGCGTCGGCGCGCAGCCGACCGAGCAGGTCCTCGCCATCCT